>CAYZPQ010000155.1:0-5119 GCA_964480185.1 uncultured Planctomycetales bacterium
GGACCTTGTGTCCTCCCGCATACATCATCTCAACATACCGGGAGGACACAAGGTCCTCCCCTACACAATATAAGTCTCATTTAAACCTACCAATTAAACCCCTCATAAACTGGCAATTCTATTGTATATATATTATCCTTTACTATGTTCAAACGGCTATTCCTATGCTTTTTATGGCTTTTCCAGTCCTTTTGCCCCTATATTGTGCAAGCAGCCCCAGCGCCAGCCTCTATCCATAACTCTATTGAATTCAAAGGGATAGCAGTTAATCCCAGCAACCCTTTTGCCTTTGATATGATTGTGGAGCCTTTTTCTGGTACCCTATCCAATGACAAGGTCCGACAACAATCTTTAATTTTAGCCAAGTATTTCCTCGGCTCTTTAGCAATTCCTTCTAAAGACATGTGGGTCAATTTATCTCCTTATGAAAAAGATCGTATTGTTCCGTCTGTGCTGGGGCAAACGGTATTGGGCTTGGATATGTTATCGCAGGACTATGAATTAAAACAGATCAGTGCTCAACTATTAAATCCTGATACACCAACTGGAAAAGAATTTTGGATGAAGGCACGTGCTAAGGCAAAGGCTTTGTATGGTGTCGAAGAATTACCTTTGAATACGTTTAATAAAGTTTGGATTGTTCCCGATAAGGCGACGGTGTATGAACGAAAAGCTGATCAAGGGATAGAAGCTTTTATTGTTGAACGACATTTGAAGGTGATGCTTGATCGAGACTATGAAGCACTTGCTAATAATTCGCAGGTCACAACGGGTCCTGTCCCTGCGGCACCCTACAAATCCTCGGAGCTGGGAAAGCTCGCTCCTGCGGTTTATAGGGCACCCGCCTCCGGGCCACCCGTTGACCGGGATGGAATATCTCAGGAGATTATGAGGGAGGTTATTGTTCCTATTTTGGAAGAAGAAATTAATCATGGCCAGAAATTTTCTGTATTGCGTCAAATCTATGACGCAATGATTTTATCGACGTGGTACAAACGTAAACTTAAAGATACGGCATTGGCGCAGGTTTACATGAATAAAAATAAAGTGCGCGGTGTCGATAGTAAAAATTCTAAAGAAGCTGTTAATAAAGTGTATCAAAATTATGTGAATTCATTTAAAAAAGGGGTGTTTAACTTTATTAAAGAAGAAGCGAATTCACAAGGAGAGTTGATTCCTCGTAAGTATTTTTCAGGGGGGATTGAACCAGTTACGGATAAAGGATTAAGAATTGTAAAAGAATTATCACCTGATCAACAATATCAAATGCCTGGTAGTAAAGCAATGATAGTGGGTATAGGTGGTAAGGCTTTTGATCGTGCGATGATGAATGATCCCAACGATGTGTTAAGGAATACATTAATAGGGCTTGGGGCTTTTGATATGCGGGAGAGACGGTTAGCTGCCGCAGAAATTCTCACGATTCGAGGTGTATCAAGTCGAACGATAATAAATGCTTTATCTGGCAACTTAATTAATCCAGCAATACCTGATACTCCATTGCCAAATACAAATTGGCAACAATACCGTATCAATGCGAGATTGGCGACATTATGGGCGATGAAAGATTATGTAAGATTCAATCCTAAATCGGCAGAAATAATCAAAGAAATTCTACAGGAAGAAGTTAATAATTTTAAAACAGATGCCTCTAGGACGATAGAGAGGATGGGACACGAAGCTCAGCCTAGTGATTCATTATTATTAAATTTTTGGCTTATTAGACAGTTAGATAAACAATTGCCTTATTGGGCTGCTCCAGATATTAAGGAGTTTATTTATCCAGATTTAGGTAAGAATGATCCTGTCAGTGAGATTCTATACCATGATCAAGCGATGGTTCCTGCACAGTTTGATGATATTCGGTTTTCTCAACCCAGCAAAAGTGGTCAATTGACAACACCGCAACAACTTAGAAATATCATCAAACAATTTGATAGCATTATAGATTTCTTCAATAAATATCGTGGTGTAGAGTTTGTTGCTTTAGATGATTGGGGTAAGAGTGATGCGTTATATAAAGAATTATTGAAGAATTTGCCAGATGAATTAGCTGAGCTTATTCATGACCAATTTAATTTTATGTACAGTGAATTATATCGTGGGCATGGTAAAGGTGCTCCTCGGACACATCGTCATCCGATGTTATTTTTAGAAGCAATTACAATTGTTTTGCTAGATGTAGCTAATTCTTCGCAAGGGGATGATGTGCAGATGTTAAGACAGTTATGGGGAAAGATGATTGAAGCCTACAACGCTTCTTACGATGCATTTAATCACGCGCCATCAACTAGTTATTTGGGAGAAACATTGTTTGCACAGATGGATCCAGTTATGGTCTTAATGGTAGCATTGGCTTACATAACACCAGAGGATCAAATTGATATATTAAAAAGGCTTTCGAACAATTGTTACAATGTGCTTTCCTATTCGGATCAAGTAAATATGTCGATAGTATCATTGATATTTATGGGCATTCATTTTTCAAATAATTATAATTTTGAAGATGAGGTTGATTTTTATTTTGTAGATCAAGATCTAAGAATTGCTAAAGAAGCCTTAACGAGAAATGATGTGACGGAAAATCAAAAACGTATGCTAAGGCTTGGTTTAGCTAATGTATTACGCGCATTTGCAGAACGCTATGAAGGTAAGTTTAGTATTTTTAAGAGTAAGCTATTAGAATCGTTTAAGGATTTACCAGATGGTCTAACAATAGAAGGTTTGTTAAATGAGTTACAAGATTATGAATTAGGAAATGTAGATTCAAATGGGCAGAAGGTATCAACGCCTGTGGTAGTGAAGTATAAAATGGGTGAAATTAATTTTTTATTTAATTCTGTCACAGCGGGTTTGGGGAACCCTAGTGAAAAGTTATTAGGGAATCCAATGCAGCATGGGCCATCGACAGTATTTTTACAATTCTATGATTCAGATTCACAACAGGCTTTTGGTCGATTTATGCAAAAACTCCATAAAGATGCACTACTTCATTATGAATTCAGTGGTAGGCATAATGATTGGAATGATAAAACACATATAAAAGCAGTATTTAAGCATGCTATTGAATTGTTTCAGAATCCAGCAATGGTAGCTCCTGGTGGTATAGACTTAGACGAAAACAAACTTAATTTAACTGTCCAAGGCGAATCTTCTTTTGGTTTAGACAAAGCCATGGCTATTGACCCAACCCAAGAAATCCAAGGTTTAACACCCTATATTGTCCACATTGAGCCCTATCTAAACCCTGCAACGGCTTCGTTGACATCCCCCCAGTAACCCACTATAATGCCCGGATTGTCTTAACTATATTTATATACTCTTGGAGTCTGTGTGAAGGTTGCTAATAAATTTGTTTTTGCGGTCAATCCCTATGTGCCGGGTAAGCCGATTGAAGATGTGAAGCGTGAATTGGGTTTAACGAGCGTGATTAAGCTCGCCTCCAATGAAAATCCATATCCTCCGTCTAAGAAAGTCTTAGCTGCGATTACGAAATCTGCCTTAAGTGTAAACCGTTATCCTGATGGTGGATGCGTTGTTTTGCGTCAAGCCTTAGCTAAAACATTAGGGGTGAATGCGAATCAATTGATTTTTGGTAATGGGTCGGATGAGATTATTGTCTTAGCGGTAAAAGCCTATGTGCAAGAAGGGGATGAGGTCATTATGGCCAAGCCTTCTTTCTTGGTTTATTCCATTGCCTCAACACTTGAAGGGGCTAAGATTCATGAAGTGCCTCTTAAAGATTTTCGTTATGATATCCCAGCCATGAAGGCTAAATTATCAGCGCGTACAAAGATTGTATTCATTGGTAATCCTGATAATCCGTCGGGAACTTATGTGTCGACGAAAGATTTAGAAAGTTTTATCCAAGCCGCATCCAAAGATACATTGATCTTTTTAGATGAAGCGTATTTTGAATATGTGCAGGCGAAAGATTATCCAGATGGGATTAAGCTTTTACGCAAATATCCTAATGTGGTTGTGACGCGAACATTCTCAAAGATGTTTGGTTTAGCAGGATTGCGTATTGGTTATGGGGTCGCTGATCCAGCAATTATCGACGTCTTAAATCGTTTACGTGAACCATTTAATGTGAATTCCGTCGCGCAAAGTGCTGCGATTGCTGCTTTAAATGATAAAGCTTATTATAAAAAAATTGCCAAAGATGTTGAAGTTCAGCGTCAATATCTCTACCGGTCTTTGACCGGACTACATATTAAATTTCATGAAAGTTTTACCAATTTTATTTTAGTTTACGTCGGGGGTGATAGTTCCGTCGTAGCCCAAGCGCTCTTAAAGCAAGGTGTCATTATCCGTGACATGGCGGTATGGGGCTTGAAAGGTTACATCCGTGTTTCAATCGGAACATCATCAGAAAACAAACGCTTCATCAACACATTAAAGAAAGTACTTCTATGATTATCATTATGCAACCAGGCGCCACCGAAGCTCAAGTTCAGCACATCATCGAGCGTGGTGCGAAAATAGGTTTAAAAGCAAACATTTCCCGTGGCGTTGAGCGCACGGTGATTGGTTTTATCGGATCTGAAGATGCCTTGCGTTCTATTCCGTTGGAAGTTTTTCCAGGGGTTGAGCAAGTCATGCAAGTGTTGGCTCCTTACAAATTAGTATCTCGTGAATTCAAAAAAGAAGGCACGGTTATTAAACTTCCTTACAATACCACCGTCGGTGGAAACAAGATCGCTGTCATGGCTGGTCCTTGCTCCATTGAAAGCTATGAAGGCATGTTGTCGATTGCGAAAAAAGCCAAAGCACTCGGTGCCAATATTTTACGTGGTGGTGCCTTTAAACCACGCACATCTCCGTATGATTTCCAAGGTTTAGGCGAAGAAGGGTTAAAAATTCTTCAAGCTGTTGGGAAAGAAGTGGGGATTGTAACGATTTCTGAAGTTATGGATACACGCCAAGTTGACTTAGTTGCAAAATACATCGACGTCTTGCAAATCGGTGCACGCAACATTCAAAACTTTTCTTTGCTTAAAGAGGTTGGGCAATGCAAAAAGCCTGTGATGTTAAAGCGCGGTATGTCGACATTCATCAAAGAATGGTTAATGTCTGCCGAATATTTATTAGCGAATGGTAATTTCGATGTCATGTT
>CAYZPQ010000156.1:0-427 GCA_964480185.1 uncultured Planctomycetales bacterium
GGACAAGAAACGCCCCCAAGGTGTTTCTTTAAGAAAGGTTGGTGGCAGTTATGAACACACTCACATTGTTCGTTATCCTGTCCTTAGCCTTTCCCATGACACGCTGCATCGCTGATGTGATAGCCTCACCTACTCCTACTAAATCTCAATCGTCAGACTCTCTTGAAATTTCTTACGGTTTTTCTCATTTAAAAGTGTCAACAGGCATTCCTCAAGCGGTCACGCTTGATCGTGTGGCTGAGCCTTCGGTGGCTTCATTGCCTTTGGTCTCCGATGCGCATGCGGCACAGCTCGTTAATCAATTTAATCCACAAAGTTTTGTTACTTCTTTTAATACGATTGTCAATGCCACACGCCTTGATGATCTTAAAGGCGTATTGTCAGATTCGTATTTTCATTCCTTAAAAGATAAAGTGAAAACAGGGTC
>CAYZPQ010000156.1:437-5062 GCA_964480185.1 uncultured Planctomycetales bacterium
CTTCACAACATATGGTATTAGCACTTCTTAAATCCATGCATCCTCAAGATATTCGAGTAATTGATTCTTACATGAAAAATGGTAAGGCCCAATTGGCGGTGAGTGGTAATTCTGAGTTTGGCCCTATGCAAGGGTTGATACAGATGGTGGATGTGGATGGGGCATGGAAAATTGATCAAGAAAATTGGTATGCAGGGGGTAAGAATTCGCTTCGTCCTAATGATCCGATTGTGACGACCTACAATCGATTAGCATATGACAAAAAATATGCATCCCCAGCCTCGAGAGACCTTCTTTCTCAAGTCTCTCCGGAGTACACTGTTAAGAAGAGCGTTCGTGTTTTGTCTAAAGTTTCAAGTGATAAGCGTAAACGCGCCATTATGTTTGTATTTCTCATGGATAAAAAAGAAAAAGTTAATCCCAATCAGGCCATGGAGTCAAATGAAAAGCCTCGTAGCGGCATGCATGTCTTAGGATCTAAAAAATTAGTCCCTGAACAAAAGATTGTCGACGATGAATTACCAATCGATTTCTCCATTGCCAAATACGAAGACGGCTACGCTGCTGAAGAATGGAACCTCGTCCTCCCCAACAAAAAACCCCGAGAACTCATCGTCTCCCTCTTGTGGTCCTTTTAAATTCTTAGCGAGAGATTTATTTCTGTAGGGGCGGATCTTGTGTCCGCCTGTTTCATCAATAAAAGCTCGATCATGATCAAAAAATTCTCTCGTCTATTCATTCTAAATTTGTTAACATTATTCCAGTAGTCATAACAATTCCCCCAATTGTTAAGTTAAATTCCACTGATTAGAATTTCCCCTTCTTTTCAAGGCTTTAAATGATAACAGATATGTTATCATTTAAAGGAGAGGGCAATGTTGGAGATTTACTATTATCCTTATGGGAATAGTGGGCCTGTTAAAGATTATTTAAATTGGTTAGTAAAGGAAAGGCCTAAGGCCTTTGCTCGTTTAGTCGTGGACTTGGAAGTGTTGGGGGCAGAAGGCTTGCGTTCAAGGCAAGTGACAATTAGACCGTTAGGGGAAAAGCTCTGGGAATTAAAAAGAAAGTATGATGGCGTTCAGTATCGTTTGTTCTTTGGAGTTCATGATGGAATTATATGGTTACTACACCACATAGAGAAAAAGAGCGCTAAAACACCTAAAGATGATTTGCATTTGGCGCACAAACGTTTAAAGGAGATATTGTCCAATGAAAGGTTTTGATAAGCATATCCAAGATTTGCTTGACGCTAATCCCGAAGCCTTATTAGATCATGCTAAAGTTTTTGCAGAATTACCATTATCGACACAATTAGCCATTATGCGTCGTCGACGAAATCTTTCCCAACGAGATATGGCCAAGAAACTTAAAGTTGCCCAACCCCATGTGGCTAGAACTGAGCGCGTAGATCATGACCCAAGAATTTCCTCTATTGTGAAGGCAGCGAAGGCTGTACATTGTCATGTAATGTTAGTTCCTGATGAAGAGCTCAAAAGAATGACGATTTAATACGTTGTGGTCCTTTAAGAAATTATCTCGTCCATTAAGCATAAATTTGATAGTATCTTTATTCTCTCAGATTAATTTGATCAAGAATTATCAATACCTTAAGTTCAAGAAAGGAAATACACAATGAGTAAGAAAGTTATCAAAACAGACAAGGCTTCTCTTCCCGTCGGACCCTATAACCAAGCGATGGCGATTGGGAATTTAATTTATACGGCAGGACAAATTCCCTTGGACAAAGCGGGGAATATGGTCCCAGGTGGGATTAAGGAACAAACTGAGCAAGTGATTCAAAATTTAATTGCTGTTTTAGGAGCAGGTGGCTCATCATTAGATAAAGTGGTAAAGGCAACGGTCTTCTTAAAAGACCTTAATGATTTCGCTGGCATGAATGAAGTGTATGCTAAATATTTTAAAGCAGAGATCGCTCCAGCCCGCACCACCATCCAAGTATCCCGTATCCCTAAAGACTCTTTAGTCGAAATCGAAGTTGTTGCGTATATCTAACAATAGTAACAATAGGGACGTCCACCATTATACGGTGGACGTCCCTATTGTTATTCAGGAGATCCATTTTATGAAAACAATCGCCTTAGCTTTGATGACATTGATCGCTGGAGCTTCCATTGGCTTTGCTCAAGAGCGATCTATTTATGATTTTACAGTGAAGACTATCGACGGGCAGGAAAAGAGTTTAGCGGAGTATAAAGGTAAGACATTATTGATTGTGAATACGGCTAGCCATTGTGGGTTTACGAAGCAATACAAAGGACTTGAAGCGTTGTACCAAGAATACAAAGATAAGGGTTTTGAAATTTTAGCATTTCCGGCGAATAATTTCATGGGGCAAGAACCTGGGTCGAATGCAGATATTAAAAGTTTTTGTGAATTGAAATTTAAGACGACTTTCCCTTTATTTAGTAAGATTTCCGTCAAGGGTGATGACATGGATCCTTTGTATGCGTATTTAACCCAAGCATCAGGATTTAATGGAGACATCAGTTGGAACTTTAATAAATTCATCGTCGATAAGAATGGTAAAGTGGTTGCGCGTTTTCCTTCACCTGTTGAACCTCAAAGTGATGAGATCACGGCAACATTGAAGGAAATTCTATAATCAAACCCGTTATCGACAAAGTCACAGCTTTATTAAAAAGCATTGATATGGCTACTGATGAATTTTGTCAGACCACCGGCCTGCACTGTCGTCGTGGGTGTGGGGCATGTTGTCAAACACCAGACATCTCAACAACCCCCTTGGAATTATTACCACTCGCCCAATTCTTATTAGCTCAAGGTAAAGACCAAGAAGTTTTGAAGGCCATTGAAAGTCAAGAGCGTCCTGGGCATTGCATTATGCATGAGACCACCGATTTATCTCAAGGTCAAGGCCGATGCACGGCGTATGAATACCGACCAGGAATTTGCCGTTTATTTGGTTTTGCGGCGCAGAAGAATAAATATGGTGAGGTTAAACTTTTAACCTGCAAGACCATTAAATCAGATTTACCGCTCGCAGTTGAAAAAGCCCAGGCCCATTTGGATCAAGGGTTACCAGCTCCTGCCTTTTATGAATACCAAGCCCGGGTGAATGCCATTGATCCTTTTTTAGGTGGAACCCCGATGCCTTTTAATCACGCTCTTCAAAAAGCAATTCAATATCTGGGATTGAAACAAGATTTAAGTAAAAATAATGAATAGCGACGGAATTTTTATGGCATCCGTGAATGTATTTTGCTTGACAATAGGCACATGTTTGACTAATATTAGCGAGGCTTTGGAAGTTCCTTTGCCCTCCGATTTTTCCACCAATAGACAATTGATAGAAGCAGTTATTTAATGAAAGAGGCCATTTTATATCTTCAAGACGGTACTAGTTTTAGGGGGAGAACTCTCCATGAAACTGGTGAAACCGTCGGTGAAGCTGTGTTTAATACCGCGTTAAGCGGTTATCAAGAAGTTCTCACCGATCCTTCCTATACAGGTCAAATTGTCATCATGACATATCCGTTGATCGGGAATTACGGCGTTAATGACGAGGATGTGGAGTCTGATAAAATCCATGTCAAAGGCTTTGTCGTTAAAGAGTTTTGTCGTCGACATTCCAATTGGCGCGCCACCAAGAGTCTCATTGAATATTTAAATGACAATAAAATTATCGCGATCGAAGGTGTGGATACGCGCGCTTTAACGCGTCACTTGCGTGATAAAGGGGCGATGAAGGCGATTATTTCAACCGAAGATTTTGATCCTATTTCTTTGCAAGCCAAACTTGATGCTAGTCCGTCGATGGAAGGGGCTGATTTAGTTCAAGATGTGTCGACACCAAAGAAATATGTCTGGAAAGCTAAAGGTCAACGTAAATATAAAATTGCGGCCATTGATTGCGGGATTAAATTTAATATTTTACGCCTTTTAGCAGATTTAGGTTGCGAGACCCATGTATTTCCAGCCCAGACAAAGACAAAAGACATTTTAGCCATGGATCCTGATGGCATATTCTTATCAAATGGCCCTGGCGATCCAGCGGTTGTTTCTTACGTCATAGAAACAGTGAAAGATATTTTAGCTACCCCAGATAAAGGCAAAGGCCAAGTGCCAATGTTTGGTATTTGTTTAGGTAATCAAATTTTAGGATTGGCCATGGGTGGTACGACCTATAAATTGAAATTCGGTCACCATGGGATTAATCATCCTGTTAAAGATTTTGAAGGTAATCGCATTGGGATTACATCCCAGAATCATGGGTTTTGCGTCGACATTAATAGTTTGAATCAAGATGATGTGCAAGTGATTCATACCAATTTAAATGATCGCAGTGTGGAAGGGATACGCCATAAGTCTTATCCTGCATTTTCCATTCAATATCACCCGGAAGCAGCGCCTGGTCCACGCGATAGCCAATATTTGTTTAAACAATTCATTGATATGATTGATGCGCGAGGAGCGATGAAAGCATAAGATGCCTAAACGTACTGACATTAAGAAAATTCTGATCATTGGTGCCGGTCCAATTGTTATTGGACAAGCATGTGAATTTGATTATTCCGGCTCCCAAGCCTGTAAGGCTTTGCGTGAAGAAGGATGTGAAGTCATCTTAGTCAATTCCAATCCAG
>CAYZPQ010000157.1:0-4978 GCA_964480185.1 uncultured Planctomycetales bacterium
CGCTATATTAGGGAATGGCTCCACATCGATGTCAAAGTTATCGGCCGAGACATCATCGTGCCCATGCCCAATAAATACAAAAACCCCAAACAAGTAGGCCAAGACCGATTAGTCGGCGCCTATGCCGCCATGAAGCTCTACGGCAAGCCCTTAATTGTCGTTGATCTGGGTACAGCCATTACCTTTGATGTAGTCTCAGCCAAAGGCGAGTATTTAGGAGGGGTTATTGTGCCAGGTTTAAGGTTATCCGCAGAGTCTCTATTTATTAAAACAGCCCTATTACCCGAAATCGACATCAAAGCTCCAACATCCCCTATTGGCCGCACCACCCAGGAAAGCATTTTAAGCGGTTTATTCTACGGTTATGGCACCATGTGCCAAGGTATGATTGAATTATTAGGCCAACAAGTGGCTAATTCCCGTCGACATAAAGTCAATGTGGTCATGACAGGGGGCCATACCCAGTTAATGAAGAAATTCGTCTCTCCAAAGATCCGCATTATTGATGAACACCTTGTCTTTAAAGGTATCTATTTTTTAACACAATCTTAACAATTATTTCCAAGTTGTAACATATTCGTATACATAGACTTAAAACCATCATGGCAAGCGCTTTCCGACGAGCTTGACAATGTAAGATTGTATGTTATATTTTCATGATTCTTTAAGTACTCTTAATCACCACAAATACCAGCATTCGGAGGATTTATCATGACCTTAGGTCAAACTAAACAGGACAAACCTGTACGTCGCTTTGTGTCTCTGTGTGTATTAACTTCCTTTATTATTTCTTCTGTCATCTCTCCGAAAGCATTTGCAGCTACTCCATTATTAGGCTTACCTGAACCAGGTACTTTAGTGAATTTATCACCAGCCTTTAATCCGGTCATGGTTAAAGGTTTAACTGTGCACCCTGAAAATCCTTTGATGTTTGATTTTATCGTGTCCAGCGGCAAAACCGGCCTGAAGGGCATGGCCTTAAAAGATGAAAGTCAAAAACTCATCAAATATTTCTTAGCCTGTTTAACTGTTCCTGAAAAAAACTGGTGGGTTAACTTATCTCCCTATGAAAAAGACCGCATTGTCCCTGAAGATTTAGGTCAAACCGATTTAGGCCGCGACATGCTCGCCCAAGATTATGTCTTAAAACAAATCACAGCGTCTTTAATTTACCCAGAAAAGAAAATCGGTAAAGATTTCTGGGACAGAGTCTATGCCAAATCCCAAGCTCAATTCGGCACCACCCAAATTCCTGTGAACACATTTAATAAAGTGTGGGTATTGGCAGATAAAGCAGAAGTCTTAGAACGCAATAATACAGCCTTCATCGTCGGTTCTCATTTAAAAGTCATGTTAGATGAAGACTATTTAGCCATGACCAAGAATCAAGCTCCTACAAAAAATGTTTCTTCTCAAATCATCCGAGATATTGTCATTCCCGAATTAGAAAAAGAAGTCAACACAGGTAAGAACTTTGCTCAATTGCGTCAAATTTATCATGCCTTAATTTTAGCTAATTGGTATAAAACTCGTCTCAAGGATGCTTTACTAAATCAAGTTTATGCGAATCAAGGCAAAGTCCAAGGTATTGATTTAGCCGATAAAGATGTGAAAAATAAGATTTATCAACGCTATTTATCCGCCTATAAAAAAGGTGTGTTTAACTATATTAAAGAAGATGTTAATAATGCGAATAAGCAACCTTTGCCAAGAAAATATTTTTCAGGTGGTTTAATCCCAGGTGCCAAAGTAGAAACACGTACAGTTGCAAAACCCGGTGATTTGGCAGTTATTTCTTTAGATCCAACCTTATCCAATGTAATGGTTGCTTTAGGTCGTAATGACTTAGCAATGACAACACAACAGAGAGTGAGTTCTTTTATAGATCAGGGACTTGTTGAAGATGAACAAGAGTTAAGAAGGTCATATGAAACAGCTTCTGATTTATCATTACCCGAAGAAGAGAGATATTGGGGGACTTTTGATGCTTGGATGGAAAGGTTTTATGATTTATTAGAAGAAGCAAAACAACAATCTAGATTATCGGCAATTCAGATTCATCAAAAATATGAACAAAGAAGACAAGAATTAGCCGTATTAAGACAAAGAAAATTACATAATCAACCGATACCGACATTCTTTAGATACTTAGAGACAGAAAACCATTCTTCTAGTCCTCGTTCTCAGGCAGATTTGCAGAATGCGGCGATGACGGTTGATGAATTAAGACGAGAGATAAATCTACTCGCACCTAAAGCAGGTGTTAATTTTTCTGGCGTAAGAGTTACTAGGACAGTCAATGGTTTTAATGGGGTCATTAATTTATCGGGTGGTAATGCTGCTACAATAGAGAGCATCATTGGTCGCATTCAAGACTTAGCACGTGAAAATTTTCCTAATTATTCATTAGTCTTTCCTGGATCAAGTCGAACAGATTTTATTCAATTTGAACTTCAGCCATTGCCCCAAGTTCAAAGTGTTGAACAAAATGCAGCGATGGTAGCGGTTAATTATAATGGAGATCGTTTAGCAAAAACAGCAGCAGAGCAACTTGCTGAATATAAGGCAAGCTCAGTTGTTATTTCCCCTCCGAGTAAATCTGAACTTGAAGCTTTGGATTCCGCTAAGAAGTATTTGGAAGGCAAAGGTAAAGCAACAACAAACAAGGTAATCGTGAATGTTGTTGAGTCTTCTGTCAAAACATTTGGGATCTTTGCTCAAGAATCAGATGAAAGAACTACAGTCTTTATTGAAAGAGCTCTTTTAAATGACATGCAGCAAGCCGGTGAGAATCCATTGGTGCGTGCACTCATTTATGCTTTAGCAAATGGAACGCATGAAGACAAGAAGGTGCTCGAAGCAGAATATGCCATCGACACATTTGGCCAAGACGCATTAAAGCAGAAATACGGCACAGATTTTGTTAAATTCCAATCAGATCTTATTGGTCAGATTGCTGTTGGACAAAGAAATGAAACAACAGCTCAAGAAATTGAATTGCGTTTAAAGAAGCTGATTTCTGAAATGTTAGTTCAACGTATGAATGGTGAGACAAAAGCCAATGATGGTAATGTGGTGTATTTTGGTTTAGCAGCAGACCCATTGCACTTTGGTCAAATTGAAACATTATTACGTTCCATGGTCCAAGCGAAAGTATCAAAAGGTGCTTTTCGTGTTCATGGTAAAGACGACCGTAAACCGCGTGTTAATGCAAGTCTTGAATTTAGGCATGAGTTAACGAAACGATTTGTGGAACTATTTGGGCAAAACGTTTTGGAATATAGCGATGTCGGTAAAAACAATGAGCTTGATGCCGAGTCAGATTTTATTAATTTTATCAAACAAAAGGCAGTTCAAAAAGATCCGAGTAAACCAATTAGAATTTATTATTTGGTTGGCTCTGATCATATGCATTTTTATGCGCCTGATTTTAAGGGACCTAAAGATGCCGAAGGTAGAGTACAAGCGTTAAGAAAAGAGGGTGTTCAACGTCCTGATACTTTGCAAAAGTTTGAGAAATTTGCGAAAGACTCAACTAATGCAAAAATTCTTAACGACAATAATGTTTCTTTCACTGTTTTATTTAATGAACGTGATCCGAAAGAGTCTATGCCAATACATGAAGAATTGGCAGAATTAGAAAGACTTAAACAAGAAAATCCTTATCCTTATGTGCTGTTAAGGCATAGCAATTTAGAGGGAGCCTCATCAACAGCGATTAGAAATGCCTTAGCAGGTGTGGGTAATGTCGATGATTTAACCATTCTTCCTAAGTTTATTCGAGATGAAATAATGAGACTTGGAAAATATAGAGGTCTTCTTATTGAACTGCCAGCAGTACTTAAGGCAATCATTGGAGGCGATCATAAAGCGGCTAATATAGATTTATTTAGAAATTGGGTAGCTCTTGAGCGTGCTAGTGGAGCAATAGTATCTCCTCAGAGTTTATTTGATTATTTCGCTGCTATTGAAAGTTCTTTAACGCTTCCTGGCTTAGCAGAAGCTTTAGAATTAATAAATGATTCAGCCATGCGCTCATCAGTTGGGGAATTAAAAGAAAGAGCAGGTGTTGTTTTTGATCAAATTAAGAGTTCAGGAAAAGTTGTAGATGCGAGGGATGCTATTGATGTATTGCTACGAGCAAACATTGGTCTATCAAAATACGGGATTTGGGGGAAGTCAGTAGGAGTAAAAGGCGTAGAGTTAATTTGGCATGTTGGGATTTCTTCTTTAGTAGTATTGAATGAAGGAGATTTTATAGATTTTGTCGGTGCGGTTGCTGAGCGCAATTCTAGTATAGCCAAAGCTTTATTAGATCGTTTAGAAAATCCAGCCATGAGCTCATTACCCAACGCCCAAGTTCATATGCCTGTCCGTGATTATAGAATGGGCAAAGGGCCATTGGCTCCTGGTACGATTCCTGTCAAACGTTCATGGCAAGAGGTTATTGCATTATTGGCACAAGCTAAAACAAATGGTGTGCCTTTAGAAATTGTTGGTCACTTGCGAGGGATGGATGGGGCTGGTTCTTCATTAGATCTTCCATTATTCCAAATCAAGTTAACCCCAGGTAAAAAAGATTTAAATAGTTTTAGTCAATTGCCATCGACAGTCACTATCACTAGCGATCAAAATGTAAGAATTGAATTTACTATTGATGAGAATAATCCCAATGCGATTACCTATGAAGCGCCGGATTATTTAGGTGAAGGAAGAGTGTATACAGAAACAGGAGAGGTTCAGTTAACTGATAAAGGTCGTTTGCCTAAGGGGCAATTGCAAGCGCCTGCGTATATATTTCGCAATATTTTTGGTCTTCGCGGCATTAGGGTTAAATTGTCAGCGATTTCTCCAACAGCTTTAGCTGGTGGAATGGGATCTTCCGGGGCTGCCAATGTGATGCTCATTACAGCAGCAAGTATTTTAAGCGGAGCTAATTTATCCTATGCCGATATTGTGGCGCTTGCGGTCAAACTTG
>CAYZPQ010000158.1:0-1077 GCA_964480185.1 uncultured Planctomycetales bacterium
GTGCCCCTGCAACTGCCGCATCAATATCTCCCCGTTCAACATTACTCAGGATTTTCTCAACGACATCAGGCTGGCGACGGCCGCGTTCTCTAAAAATAAAAATAATTCTCTCAACGACAACTGTTAAAGCGACTAGCGATGTAAATAACAGCGGCCACATAATTGGCCCACCTTTTAGAAATATACTCCACATAAATTAACCTTCCTCTATGATTTCTTTAATGTAAAAAATCTACGCCACGACATAAAAAATCCTGTCCATACCAACATGACTGCACCACACGCAGCCACACATGCTACTAATTGTCCGACAATTCCACCAGCTTCGCCAGTATGTAGATAGCGTGCCAACGTGCGTAATTTACGTCCTAAATTTTGCTCTGCATATGGTTCCCATTTAATAATTTCTGCCGTTGATAAATCAAGCGTCAATTGTGAACGCTTAGGCACATACCCTGAATCTTTATTTTCAATAAAAATATTAATTGGCGCATCTGGTTTTTGAACACGGACATTGATTAAACTCCAATTGGGAGCCTGCTGCTTTGCTTGAGCTATCAGGATGTCAAAATCAATCGTCTTGCTTTGTTTTCCATCGGCTTTACCCTTACCTGGCTTTTGAGAACCTTCCTTTTCACCCATAGCAACTGGCGGTTCACTACCTGCCATACGGTACAATAAATTATTAGCCCATTTATAACTCATAATTACACCAGTCAATGTAATGACAATCAATAATGGAGCACACCAAAAACCGATAACATTATGCCAATTCCAATCACGGGCATTACCTTTTAATTTAGAATTGAATTGAGCATTAGCTTTAACAATTTTCCATGTCAGTTTACGTGGCCACCATAAATAAAAGCCTGTAATGATCAAAAACAAAAAAGCAATGTTGGTAACACCCTTGATATTATGTCCAATAGGTTTCAATTTTCCTTCCATGGCAAGCCAACGATGCCAAGATTCAACCTTTTCTAAAAATTCATGCACTGGTGAATCACTGCCTAATATCACACCAGTATAAGGATTGACATAAACATTACCCTCTTCACGTCCAAAATTAATAAGAAC
>CAYZPQ010000158.1:1087-3047 GCA_964480185.1 uncultured Planctomycetales bacterium
CTTTAGGATCAGATTTAACTACAACCCCTTTGGCCTTACGTTCAGGATACGCTTCACGCACCTGGGAAATAAGTGCATTAACACTTAACTGTTCTTTCCCCTCAGATGGCGTCACAGTACGGACATCATGTTCGGACATATCAATGATTTCGCCACGAAATGCCAGCATGGCACCGGTCACAGACATTATAAGAACCACCAAACCAACAGCAATACCTGTAATCAAATGTACCCAGAATATGATGTCACGAATTTTCATTAGAGCTCAGCCCATTGCCTTAATAAATTATGATACACTCCCGTTAATTGCACGGGATATGGACTTTGAGGATGATCTTGAGCGATACGCTGAATCGCTGAATCAAGATCAAACATCAATGTGCGCTGACCATCGTCACGGATCATACTCTGTAGCCAGAAAAATGAACAAATACGCGCACCACGTGTAACAGGTTTAACATGATGCAAGCTGGTTGAGGGATATAGAATCATATGCCCCGCTGGCAATTTAACACTCTTAGTGCCATACGTATCCTCAACACATAATTCACCCCCATCATATTCCTCAGGACCTGTGAAAAATAATGTTGCTGATAAATCAGTACGAATACGATGCGCTGTACCTGTAATGTTACGGATAGAATTATCCACATGAGTACCAAATGATTGACCGCCAGTATAGCGGTTAAATAATGGTGGAAAAACTCTCAGCGGTAATGCCGCTGAAATAAACAATGGATTTTTTCCCAATGCCGTTAAGATCATGTCTCCTAATTCGCGGGCTGCGGGATGGTTTTCAGGAATTTGCATATTATCTTTAGCTTTGGCAGATTGATGCCCTGCCGTAACTTTACCATCGACCCATTGGGCTTCATCAAGCATTTTCCTGGCTTGAGCCACTTGTTCGGCATTCAATACATCTGGAATTGCTAATAACATATATTTCTCCCTGAGGTGCTTTAATTGAAAATGATGCATGCCGCATATGGGCGGCAAGCATGAATCTAAAAAACTAGAATTTAAATTCCGTCGTTATTGTCGAAGTACGTCCCGCAGCTGGAATAAAATGACCACCGCTCGTACTATCAATATATTCCGCATCAGCAATGTTATTTACATTAAGCCGTAGCGTAATATCCTTATTAACTTTATAGGCAAGCATTGTATTACCTACCCAATAAGCTGGAACTTGACGTATATTAAGATTATTATTATAACGCTCCGCCACATATTGAGCCCCACCCCCAATTTCAAAATTCAAGGGCAGTTCATATGTGCTCCATAAATTAAGCGTATTACTCGGCGTATTGTTTAACTCATTACCTACCTCGAGTAGATTATTTGACTTTACAACACGACTGTGTAAGAACGTATATCCTGCAAAAACATTCCAACGCTCAGTGATATTACCGTTTAATCCTAACTCCAAACCATCCACACGTTGCTCACCATCCAATACAATAATGTCATTCACATTGGCTGGATCTTCGGTACGGGCATTGGTCTTGGTGGTACGAAAAACCGCGAATGTTAAGGCTAATTTCTTCTTTAATAAATCCCATTTCGTCCCAAGCTCATACGTATTTGTTTTTTCAGGATCAACATTGATATTCGTTGTTGCTGTTGGAGTAGCTGTGATTGTAGTCGTGGCCAACCCTTCTGCCGATGGATTAAACGAGGTGCCGTAAGCCGCATAAATCGTACCTTCTTCAACTGGTTTATAGACAACTCCGCTTCGCCAACTGACTTTCCTATCAATACGTCCTAAATTACTACCATATGATGCATCGGTATTGATAGACACATAGTCCACATTAAAATAATCATACCGCAAGCCACCATTAAGTTCCCATTGCTCATTGAGTTTAAGCGTATCAAATGCATAAACACCAATAGAATTGACATTGCTCTGAAGACGAGCGCCATTCTTCGAACCAGATGGATAAAGTGGTCGGCCAGG
>CAYZPQ010000158.1:3057-4932 GCA_964480185.1 uncultured Planctomycetales bacterium
TTTCTAAATAAGCATCATCTGGATTCGGATCATACAAGCTTGTTGCAGGTGAATTCGTTCCCGTTGCTAAACGTGTATAATTCCGATCAGTTTCACGGGAGACTTCAATACCTGGCACCAAGGTGTGTTCAATGGCAGCTGTATTAAATTTCATCGTGAAATCAGTTTGATTATCTAAAACGGTTGTGATTTGATCACGTGATTTCCAATCAGTACGTGCTACTAATGTACCAAATTGATTACCTGCTGTGCCTGGATCTATGTCAGCAAAACGAGGCGGTGTAATGATTGAATCACGTTTAGTTTGGCCATAGCGCGTTTGATTACGTAAAGAAAACTCATCGGTAAAATCATGTTCTATTTTACCTGTGACAATATCAGTCTTAATCTTTTCATAATCTCTTTGCTTTAAACCGTAAAAGTTACTCCAACTAGCAGGTGATGGCTGATCTATATAACTTGATAAAGTAGCATTTGGACTAGCCACCCATGGAATACCATAATCAGGTAAATTATTTTGATCTAAATGAAAATAATCTAATGTCACACGTGTTGGGGTTCCTAAACCAAAAGCAACCGACGGCGCAACACCCCAGCGTTCATTCTCAGTGACATCCCGATTAGCCACTTCATTACCGTGGTACATCGCGTTCACACGGACAGCAGCACCAGCAATGGGCTTAATTGGCTCATTAATATCAATCGTATAACGCTGATAATGGTCAGTACCCACCCCAGCAGTACCGCTATAAGCACGGTCTAATTCTGCTTGCTTAGAAATCATGTTAATAGAACCACCTGTTGAACCACGGCCGGAATAGGCGGACGCTGGTCCCTTGCTTACTTCAACTTGAGAAAAATTAAATGGATCACGAGAATATCCACCAAAATCACGCACGCCATCAATAAACATATCAGTACGGGCACTAAAACCACGAATGGTCATTTGATCACCCGCTGGTGTACCACCTTCACCTGCTTGAATACTTATACCAGGCACATTTCGAAGTACTTCTCGTAATGAGGATGCACCTTGTTCCTTCATGACCGCTTGAGGAACAACAGTAATGCTTTGAGGGACATCACGTAAAGGTTCTGTATATTTAGGAGATGATAAATATTCTGGTTTGTATTGTTTATCACTTTGCCTTTGACTTGTTACCACAACTTCCGGCAGAGTATCTGGGCCATTCTCTTTAGCCCAGCCCAATGTCACTGTTCCAAATAATGCTGCAGCACCTAAAACATTAACAGCCACAGTAGAATTACGTTTAAACGTATGCGCTTGTCTGCACTTACTCGCATATAACTTATACATAAAAGCCTGCAGTAATTCACGCTTAGACCTCGACCTATTTCTATGATGTTTCATTTCTTGAATCCTTTTTTTTCTGCATCCCTCTGCTCATCAGATGGTATCAGACATGACAAGTATGCCCCACAGGCGTGGTAGCTTTAATTAAATCTTTTCTTTTTCTTTTCTTCAATTTGAACCACTTTTGAATCATATACTGTAATGACTACTTCTCCGTATTTCATCTTGGCAATAGATTCAATAATTTCTTCTAATACTTTAGGGTCTATATTTTTATTCTTTTGCTCCATCTATTTCCTTGAAAAAATAAAAGCCCATACCTTATTTAAAAGTATGGGCTCTAGATGATGCGTGGCCTCTATTAAATTACTAAATACGTTATTTTATGACTTATTTTATATCATTAAATTATCAAATAATCATTTTTTGTCAATATTTTCTTTATAGTTTATAATTATTTTATTAATCTTCATAAATAACTATTTAATGCTGTTCCTCCATCGTACTATTGCAACAATTGACCACACAGCCTCAACGAGGCCAAGTGGCCAAGCTCCTTG
>CAYZPQ010000159.1:0-4911 GCA_964480185.1 uncultured Planctomycetales bacterium
TGTAAGACGTGTAAACGTTTCAGCTGAGTGGTACTAATCTGCCAAACGCTTGATCTTAAATTTTTAAACGGCGTTACGTGTTAGACCAATATTTCATAATTGTCAGAATTTTTTGTATCGAAAGATACGCACCATTTTCCGGTAACTTTACTGGTAGGGTTACACCCGTTCCCATTCCGAACACGGAAGTTAAGACTATCAAGGTCAATGGTACTATGGTCAAACGGCCATGGGAGAGTAGATAGTTACCGGTTTATTTTAAAAACCCTTGATTCGAAAGAATCAGGGGTTTTTGCTTATGTAGCGCCAATGGGCGAGGTATGAGGGAATCAAAGGGATGGCGAAGACGAATAGCGACGCAAATCCAAAGAATTGGCTGTGGAAGAAACTAGATTTGATCGTTTGAAATTCATAATAATGCCCACATGCTTCAAATATAATGCGTAACATAAAGAGGAAAGGGCTTTGCAGCCATTTCACATTGTATTTAAAGGCATAGGCAATGATGGCAATGCTTGAGATGTATGAAACAATAAGCAAGCCAATATTTAAAGAGAAGTAAATGCTTGATAAGGGGTAAAACTGAATGAGAAGGTTGTAAAAAATGTTTTCATTCGAGTTTGGATCTAATAAAGATGAGATTCGCCCCATGCAAATGAATGAAAAAAGTATCGCATAAGTTTTCCAGAAAATTGACATGGCCTTATTATAGTCATCGCAATTTTATTTAAAATAGAATTGTGCAATTTCCTCCAGGTGTTAATATGCAATCAATGGATCAGCAGTTTTATACAATCGTTAGTAATATTTGCGACAAAGATCATCGCTACCATCCGGAGAGTTATGAGTTTGTGATGGAAGCGTTAAATGTTTCTCAAAAGAAATTCAAAAAAGCGCGTCATGTGTCTGGTAATGAATTACTCGAGGGGATCAAGGCATTAACCTTGCGTAAATTTGGTCCTATGGCCTTAACAGTACTCAAGCACTGGGGCATTAATGCGACGGAAGATTTTGGCAATATTGTTTTTAACTTAGTTGAGTATAAAATCTTAGCTAAGGATGCCAATGACAGTTATGAGAGTTTTAAGAATGCCTACGATTTTGAAGAAGTCTTCGCTAAAGGCTACCGCCAACAGCTCGCCAAACGTTTAAAAACCATGCGTTTTTAAGATAAGGGTTTAGTTATGCCCAAATCGCTTAAGTTTACCCCACTTCAATCTATTAAAGGTGTAGGTCCTGCCCGTAGTTTATTATTAAAGAATCTCGGCATTGATACCGTTGAAGATTTACTCTATTTATTTCCCTATCGTTATGAAGATCGACGTACGTTTACGCCCATTAAGAAATTAGCTCTTGGTCAATACCAGACTGTGTGCGCGGATGTTATTGTGGGTGGCGCCAAACGTAGTTTTAGTGCCAAGCAAATGGTTGAAATTATTGTCGGTGATGACACCGGACGCATTACAGCCGTATGGTTTAATCAACCTTATATGGCGTCTAATTTTAAGCCAGGCATGCGTGTTATATTTTATGGGAAAGTCGATGTGTATAAGAATCGATTGCAAATGGTGGCTCCTGATTATGAAATTGTCGATGGCGATGAAAAGGTTAGTTTGCACATGGGACGAATTGTGCCAATTTATCCTCTCACAAAAGGGATTGGCCAAAAATATTTACGGCAAATTATACATATCTGTTTGCAGGAATATGCCGATCAAGTGCGTGACATTATTCCTGAGGCAATTCGCAAACGCCAAGGTTTTACACCCATCACGGAATCAATTCGTCAAATTCATTTTCCTCAAACGCTCGAGGAACAAACGCTTAGTCATGAACGCATCGTTTTTGAAGAATTCTTTTTGTTTCAAATTGCGGTGCTGTTAAGACGCATGTCGATCGTTAAAAAGATCGGTATTGCGCATCAGATCACAGATAAATCTTTAAATCAAATCACAGGATCAATTGGCTTTAAATTAACAGCAGCCCAGATCAACGCATTAAAGACAATCACGGAAGATATGCAGAAGAAAAATCCTATGCTGCGTTTATTGCAAGGGGATGTGGGATCGGGAAAAACAATAGTGGCCTTTTGTGCCTGTTTGGCGGCAATTGCCAATGGCCATCAAGCTGCAATCATGGCCCCGACGGAAATATTAGCCAAACAGCATGGGGAAAGTTTTAAACGTTTATTTGCTAAAGGACCGTTTGCACATATTAAAGCGGAAGTGTTAACAAGTAGCATGTTAAGTAAAGATAAGAAATCTATCTTAAAGCGTTTAAAAGAAGGAACGATTGATTTAATCATCGGCACACATGCTTTAATAGAGGATGATGTCGAATTTAAAGATTTAAGTTTTGTTGTGATTGATGAACAACATAAATTTGGCGTTAATCAACGGGCTTTATTATCAAGTAAGACAGTTAATCCTGATGTTTTGATTATGACAGCGACACCTATTCCGCGTACATTATGTTTAACGCTCTATGGTGATGTCGATGTCTCCGTCATTGATGAATTACCCCCAGGTCGAGGGGAAATCAAAACATTTTTATTTCCATCTGCAAAGTCTCAAGACGTTTATCGCAAAGTAAGAGAATGGGTCAATAAGGGTACACAAGCCTATATTATTTATCCATTAGTAGAAGAAAGTGACAAACTTGAATTAAGAGCCGCCACAGAAATGTTTGAACATTTACAGCATCATGAATTTAAAGGCTTACGCATGGCCTTGGTGCATGGGCAAATGGACCGTCGAGAATCAGATGTCTCCATGCAGGCCTTTAAACGTGGCGAACTTGATATTTTGGTAGCAACAACTATACTAGAGGTTGGCATTGACGTCGCCAATGCCAATGTCATGGTCATTGAACATGCTGAACGTTTTGGTTTAAGTCAATTGCATCAATTGCGCGGTCGTATTGGACGGGGTAAACATAATGCTGTGTGTATTTTAATTGGTGATCCAACCACTGATGAAGGCAAAGCACGTTTAGATGCTTTAGTTAAAACAACAGACGGCTTTAAGATTGCCGAATACGATTTAGAAATACGCGGGCCCGGACATTATTTTGGCCGCTATCAACATGGGGCGAATGAATTACGCATGGCCAATCCCATGGCCCAAATGGCCCTGTTAGACAAAGCCCGTCAAGAAGCCATTGATTTAGTAAATGCTGATACAGCATTATCCAAACCGCAAAGCCGTGTGATCCAAGGGGTCATTAAAAAAAGATACCCTCAATATTTAGAATTAATTTTAGCTGGATAGGAGATGTATGCGTATTAATGCAGGAACATTAAAAGGCCGTAATTTTTATATGCCCGCAGGCATTAAGCCAACGCAAAGTTTATTGCGGGCGGCTATTTTTGATATTTTGGGGCATGATTTAGAAGGAATAACCATGCTCGAATTGTATGCGGGAAGTGGAGCTATTAGCCTTGAAGCGATTTCCAGGGGTTTAAGTGAAGGGGTTTTGGTGGAACATGACCCCAAAAATGCCCAAGTCATACGGGAAAATTTTGATTTATTAGGGGTACCCTTAGGAGATAAATTTCAAGTCATTGAAGGGGATGCGCTAACCACGGTTAAGCGTTTATCTGAGGAAGGAAGGCGTTTTGATATCGTCTTTTTTGACCCGCCTTTTGGGCTTAAGCTCGGTAAAAAAACCTTGAAACTGGTAACCTCCCGTGATATATTAACCGGTCTTAATTACATCTGTATCCAGGCAGACCACAAGGATTTTTTAGAGATTCCTGAAGGGTTTGAGGTTGTGGTGGACCGTAATTACGGTTCTTCGCATCTATTGATTTTACAAAGAGTTACACATGACAAAAGCTAAAACTGCTATATATCCAGGTTCATTTGATCCAGTGACAAATGGGCATTTAGATATTATAGCTAGGGCAGCGCGTATTTTTGATCATGTGATTGTTGCGGTTGCGAATAATACAAGTAAAGTCGGTTTATTTTCCATTGCAGACCGTGTTGAATTATTAAAGCAAGTCACGCGTTCTTTTAAAAATGTCACGGTTGAAACATTTGATAGTTTAGTCATTGAATTTGCGCGTAAGAAAAAAGCCAATGTGTTAATCAGAGGCATACGCATGACATCTGATTTTGATTATGAATTTCAAATTGCTTTAACAAATCGCCGATTGGCCCAAGATATTGAATCAGTATTCTTAATGCCGTCGGAGCATGTGCAATTTGTGTCATCGAGTTTATTAAAAGAAATAGCGTCATTGAATGCTGATATTTCCTCGTTTGTGCCTAAAGTTGTTGAGCGCAAACTCAAAGAACGATTTAAAAAATGATTAAGTTTTCTATTCGAGAAATTTCATCCAAGGGATTGGATATTGATCAGACAATTCCTAAAGAAGGAATTGGATTGAGCGACGAAGAAGTTGATATTCCGTCGCCATTGCATATTACGGCCCATGTGAAGCGCATGAACAATACCGTATTTGCAACAACGCATTTGGAAGCAGATTTTGGTTTTATGTGTGCCCGTTGCTTAGAGCAATTTTCTGAGCAAGAAAGCCGCGACTATGAATTTAGTTTTGAGCTTGATGGCACTGTTGAATATATCGATCTTGGTGAAGAGATTCGCCAAGAAATTATCATGGAAAATCCTACCCGTATCTTATGCAGTGATGACTGCAAAGGGATTTGTGCGGGTTGTGGGGCAAATTTAAATATAGAAAAGTGTAGTTGTTCTAAATAGCCAAGAAACCTTGGAAGAATTACACGACAAGCTAGCGGAAGAAGCGGCCAAGATTTTACCTAATGCTCTTCATTATAACGATGCAATAATGCAATATGACGCTTCATTGCTTCGTCAGCGTCTTCATTTAACGATTCGAGTTCCTTCTTGACTTGTGCTTCAAGGTCTTGCAATAACAAGATTTCG
>CAYZPQ010000160.1:0-4909 GCA_964480185.1 uncultured Planctomycetales bacterium
CATGACATCGTAAATCCCCAGACCTTCTTTATTTAAATACTCACGATCAGCCAAAACAGGAAATCTATTAGGAAATGTACGCACAGACCAACCTGGCGTATTCGGTTGACTATTATCTAAACGCACTGCGGCTACTTCCGACGGTGTTAAATGCTCCTTCGTTGGACAAAAAGGGCATATGTCAGGATTTTGCAATGCTTTTTTTTCACGATGATATTGCGTCGCAGGCTTAGACGTAGCCACTTCAATTAAAGTCCAACGCTCCACAACTGGATCACGACGTAGTTCCGGCATTATTCTTCCTTCAAATACCCTGCCGCCATTTCCGACGGTATGGGTGAAATATAAAAACCAGTGCCCCGCTCAAAACCTGCCACTCGCGTTAAACGTGGGATGATTTCAATGTGCCAATGATACTCATCTTGAATGGTGGCCATGGCTTTAAAGGGTGCAGTTTGAATCATATAATTATACGCAGGATCATTCAGGTATTTCTTATAGCGCGTTAAGACATCTTTCATAATCTGCGCCAACTGATCTTCATGACCGCTTAAACTTAAGGCATAATCATGATGATGAAACCGTGGAATGATGGTCACCTCAAACGGAAACCGTGCGGCAAAAGGAACAATGGCGATGAAATCTTGATTCATACTCACAATGCGACGACCATCTTTAATTTCCTGACGGACTAAATCGCACATTAAACAACGCTCATGTGATTCATAATAACGCTTTGCCCCTATTACTTTATTATGTACACGCACGGGATTCACGGGAATGGCCATGATTTGGGAACGGGCATGTCCTATCGCACGACTCCCAGCAGCGACACCATAATTTTTATACGCCAGCACATATTCAATCAATGGGTTTTGACGGTGAATGTCGATGCGTTTAGCATAAACCTTCAATACATGCGCGATAGACTGTAATGAAAAGTCGGCGATATTAGCCACATGATCTTGTGTTTCAAGAACTAGCTCATGAGCGCCACAATTATTGACGACATCATATAAGCCATGTCGACTCTTTTCAAAACCACCCTCAGGATTAAACAAAGGATTGATGCTATGTAATACCCTTATTTCATCGTACTGTTCAATCAAATTTGTTTCTTTGCCCGTGCAAAAAGGACATTGATCAACAGGCGTGTCTGTTGGGATGGAATCATTAAAACTGGCTGGGCGGCGTGCACGTTCTGTCGCAACAATCACCCAACGGTTCACTAAAGGGTCTTTTCGGATTTGTGGCATAGGGAAATTATAACAACCCTCATTAGAAAGACACTTCAAATATGAAAAATCTTATGCGAAGCCATCACCAATTTTAAGATGATGGCCTTGGGCAAAATCATAGGCCGACATCACCTTGCCAGCCTCAGGTTGGACTTGGGTCACTAATAAACCACCCTCACCGCAAGCGACTGTCACACCGCTTTTGTCGACGGCGATAATCTGCCCCGGATTTCCGTTAGCCGTTACCATCTGTGCGTCATGGATCTTTAACATTTTCCCTTGGCTAAATGTGTAGGTACCTGGCCAAGGCTTAAGCCCACGGACTAAGCGTTCAATGAGAAGAGCGCTTTGACCCCATTTGATATGCCCCATCTCTTTGGTAAGTTTAGATGCATAACTCATTTGAGTTTCATCTTGAGCTGTTATGGTATGCGCACCGCGGGCCATGGCATCTAAGGTCGGAATTAATAAAGCCGCTCCAGCACCCGCCATGCGTTGACGCAATTCTTGGGCTGTTGTCGTCGATGAAATGTCAAGAATATGTTGGGCAATGATGGGGCCGGCATCTAAGGCTAACACCATCTGTTGAATGGTCACGCCTGTTATCTTTTCCCCATTGATAATCGCCCAATTAATGGGGGCTGCCCCGCGGTATTTGGGCAATAAAGACCCGTGCACATTAATACACCCTAACTTGGGAATATCTAAAATGGTTTGCGTCAATAAACGCCCATAGGCAACGACGACAAATACATCCGCATGATATTCTTTTAATGACTGAACAATGTCATCTTCTTTTAAAGTGGCTGGTTGTAGGCAAGGACATTGATGCAATGCGGCCAATTGCTTGATAGGGGACTCAATTATTTTTAAGCCACGGCCCATGGCCCGATCCGGTTGTGTGACACAGGCCACTACCTGATGAGCGCTTTGAAACAAGGCTGTTAAATGAATTGCGGCAAAATCATCGCTGCCAAAAAATATTATTTTCATCGTTAATCAACTTTTAATGTAATGTACATTTTTTTATGCCGTTTAATCCCGATTTGCGCTTGCTTAACATGCTTCACTAAATCAATGACATTAGGCCCCTGCATTAAAATAATATACCGGTATTGGTCGCGTTTTCTAGCAATATTATCAACACACGGCGTATGCACAATCATTCCTTGGGGCAAATGAGCGTCGATCTTCGCGTGCAATTCATCAATAACCTCGCGCACACTCACTTCCACAGGCCCCCGCACCGTCACACGCAACCAATGGGCATACGGCGAAAACCCTAATTCTCGACGGATACGCATTTCCGATTGATACATCATCTCCCTATTATCCAAGGCCATTGCTTTGAGCATATCCACTTGCGGTTGACGCGTTTGAACAATGACTTGATCAGACATCAAACGCAAATGCTCCACTAAAGACCAGGCATCAAATGAGGAATTCATATCCAATCGATTAATATCACGGTCTATGTCAATTAGCACAATGGCATTAAAATGCACACGTCCTAATAATGAGACCAATGCTTGAGTTCCCACAATGACTTTAGCCGTGGGTGTCGGTTGCGGTTTTTTTTCATGCTGCCAGGTCGCCACACTTGATTGCGGAAATAATTTGATTAAATGATTTTTAAACTGACTAATCCCCACCCCAATACGGGTGAATTCACGCCCATGACATGCTACACATTTGAGATTCTGAGCATTAACAGTATCTGTACAAGAACGGCATGAAAAATGATCGGAAGCTTTATCATACACTAAAGAGCCGGAGCAACGGGGGCATTCAACAATTTGCCCACATCCACTGCATTTGGTCACCGCATAATTACCTTTACGATTTAATAAAAGCCCAACACGTCCATTCGATTTCAAGTATTGATCGATACTACTTAAACTTGCTGGGCTCAATAAACCTTTGCTCATGTAATTACTCATATCAACGACCATCACAGGTTTGCGTTGGCAAGAAATAAGAACATGCTTCATTTGCTTCGATTCAATCAATGCTTTAACTTCAATGGATGGCGTGACTCCAATCATCACGATGGGCAAACCAAAATGCTTACTGATCATCCCCACTAATACGCGGGCATGATACGCAGGTGTTTGCTCTTGCTGATACGACGCATTATCTTCGTCAATAACAATTAATACCTTAGCTCCACGTGCGTGATGCAAACCACTTCGTGTCACCAGTAGTAATGCAGGATGTGTTTTAGTTAATGGTACAAAACGATTGAGGTAAAACATATCGGGAACGCACACGACACTATGCCCACCTTCCCCTTCATAGCGACGGACAATGCTCTCAATCGCCTGATGATAATTCCCATCTAGAATTTCATGAAATTCTAATGTGTTAGGTGTAGGTGGTGGTGGCGCTAAATGCCGTGTCTTCGCCTCACGCAAAAAACTCGTCAATGCTTCCCCTAAACTAATCCCATAATAACTAGCAAATTCTTGGCAGAGCTTAATATCATGCTGATCAAAAATAGGCTTCGCATCAATAGATTTCTTAAGGGGTTTTAATGTCTTAATGGTGGAATGTTCTAAAAGGCCAATGACATATCCCGTCAATAAACGCGGGCCAAACGACGCACGTACCCGATGGCCAATGGCCACCTGCATACGCATAGACTCTGGAATGATGTAATCAAAAGGGCCATCGAGTGGTAAATCAAAAACAACTTGGGCTATCATGAGAAGAGGTGAATTAAATTAATGTGATAATGTCTTTGGCTGCCTGAGGTTTTGACAATACCGTTAAACGAGACTTCCACTCAACGAGTTCTTGAGGATGTTGGGCCATCTGTTGAATTTTTGCAACAATTTGCGGCAAAGGCATTTGTTCATCCCCTGCCCCATAAGATTTAAGCACATTAATATTACCTGTTTCTTGACCAGGAATGGCGCTAAAGAAAATCATTGGTAATTTAACAGCCAAGGCTTCCGCGACGGATAAACCACCGGGTTTGGTGACCATCATATCACTCGCCCCCATAAGCTCATGCATATTGCTCACTAACCCATAAATGTGCACATCTGCGCTTTGTAAACTTTTTAAGTCTTCATATAATTTTTTATTATGCCCGCATACAACCAAACGCTGTACCCCATCGAGCTCTTTGATTAATTGCGCCATTGGCCCAATACCAAATGAACCCGTCGCCATTAACACCGTTATTTTATTTTCTTGAATATTTAATTTCGCACGCAATGTCTTTTGATCAGGCAATTGACCGAATTTAGCATCAACTGGAATTCCTGTGACAGCAATCGACGATTCTTTAACACCTAAACCTAATAATTTTGTCTTCGTAAAATCACTGGCTGCTGTGTACATATCAATACCTTCATTAACCCAAATGCGATGCACATCAAAATCTGTAATACAGCAAATGATCTTGGATTTTACTTTGCCATTGCGTTTTAAATAACCTAATACCTCTGCTGATAAAAAGTGTGTGCAAAAAATAACGTCGAATTGTTCATCGATTAAGAATTGAGTCAGCTTACCCGTATTCAGCCCATTATAAATCCGACGGCCAAAACGCATGAGCGGCCATAATGCAGGTTGATCAAGTAGGGCAAAGAAGAATTTCCACGCCCATGCCATCTTCGTCACCATAAACACATAACTGGCTGGGTACATCGCTTTAAAAAAGG
>CAYZPQ010000161.1:0-4790 GCA_964480185.1 uncultured Planctomycetales bacterium
GATTCAGCTAGATCATCAACGCCAAGCATATCTAAATCATCAAGAATTAATCTTTTATATTTACTATCCTGCCGAAGTTCTTTTCCCACTTGTTCAATGACATCCATGACATGGTCGATATTTTCTTTATAAGCGACACCCACTTTTAATACCGCGCGGGAATAGTCTTTGGTCATATTGACGACTGTTTTGATATCCCCGTTAGGAATAAAAATGACCCGGCCTTCCCCATCGCGTAACACCGTAATACGCAAATTCACGCTTTCAACAGCTCCAGAAAAGTCACCGATTTTGACAACATCATTAACGCCATATTGACCTTCTAAGAGGATAAAGATGCCATTGATTAAATCACGAATTAGATACTGCCCTCCAAAACCAAATGCCAAGCCCACAATCCCTGCCCCGGCTAAAAGTGGCGCCACATTGACGCCAAAGTTTTCGAGGACCATGTAGGAAATCGCACAAATAATCGCAATCGACCCTGCCCAATGAAATAAACGGACGATAGTTTTAATGCGTAAGGTATTATCGCTTTCACGAATGGCTTCTTTTTCTGAAATCACTTCCTCGAATTTCTTTAAGCCAATTTTTAAGAATACAAAGAGAATACTGCCGATTAATAAGAGTGTGAGTGAAATAAATAATTTTTTGCTTAAAGATTGTTTTTCTTCGACTTTATCTTTTTTTAATTCTTCGATGGTGTGTTCTAATCCTTCAATACGCGATTCTTGGGCTTTATCGATTAAACCTACAGCGGCGTCAGCAGTGGTCGCAGTCATTCCTAAGCTTGGAAGAATCAATAAACTCGTAGATAGTAAAAAACACAGCAAGATCATTTTATAGATTTTGTTTTTCATAAATTTTCCTAATTTCCAATGATTTTTATTAAGACACGTTTTTTGCGCATGCCATCAAATTCACCGTAGAAAATTTGTTCCCACGGACCAAAATCTAATTGGCCTTTAGTAATGGCGACAACAACTTCACGGCCCATGATTTGACGTTTCAAATGCGCATCAGCATTGTCTTCGCCCGTATCATTATGACGGTATTGACCGATCGGTGCATGTGGGGCTAATTTTTCAAGCCATTTATCATAATCATGCAATAAACCTGGTTCATCATCATTGATATAGCATGATGCGCTAATATGCATGGCACAGACAAGGCATAATCCTTCTTGAATGGTGCTTTCATTGATGGCTTGTTGAACTTGATCTGTAATATTAATGAATTCACGGCGTGTTTTGGTATGAAACCAAAGTTCTTTACGGTAATTCTTCATGAGTATATTAACGCAGGGATTTGATGAATTGATCTAATTGTTTGGTGGAGTCCGTATCCATTTTGGTAAAATAAATGGCTATCCCCTCCCCTGGTGATACGCGGGAAATGCTACCAGTCCCTTCAATGGCCGAATTGACATCAGGGCTAATTTTAAAGGTTAATTCATCGTGCACCGCCATATGCACACTGCTTTTAATGGCGATGAAAGCACTTTTAGTTGAAATATCTTTAACTTGGCCTTGTAAGGTTATTTGAGAGCCAAAGCTTAATGAAATCGGCAATTGGGTTTTAAAACGTTCTGAGGAGCGGTGATTAAATGACATGAGTTAAAACTAATTCTTTGATATTAACGATTTGGCTGAACGGCTTTTAGGTTTTAATTCGACATATTGAACAGCAATTTGAAAATAACCACCTTTATTGCGTGAGAATCGAACGACCTTGCCATAACCATTGAAAATATCAAGTACACCGGACATGACAACTTGTAATTCAACAATATCGGCGATGTGGTATGGAATAGCACTGATAAATAATAAACCACTTAAAGACATGTCCTGTGTGGTAGACATTTGCCACATGGGATTAGCAACTTTACGGCCATTGTGTTTCACTAAACGGTGGCGAACTGTGATAATGCGTTTGGCTCTAATGCTATCGCGGCGTTCGTCGTGTGGGAGATTGTTTTTGTTTGCCATAGGTATGTATTTTATCCGTTTAGTGTCTAAGGTCAATTTGTATTTTGAGTCATCACAACTTTGGATGAATCATATCCGACGGTTTAACCGCTTCATCAAATTTCTCAGCTGTTAAAAGACCAAGTTTAACGACTGCTTCTTTTAACGTAATATTTTCTGCAAAAGCTTTCTTTGCCACTTTGGCTGCATTGTCATAACCAATGTGTGGGTTTAAGGCGGTGACAAGCATTAATGAATTATCAAGATGCTTCTTAATGTTTAAGGTATTAGCGTGAATACCGACGACACAATGATCTGTAAAACTTTCGCAGCTATCGGCAATCAAACGGATTGAATTTAACACATTAAAAATAATAACAGGCTTATAAACGTTTAATTCAAAGTTACCACTCGCTCCCCCGATAGTGACGGCCGTATGATTACCAAATACTTGCACACACACCATGGTCATGGCTTCGCATTGGGTTGGATTAACTTTGCCTGGCATAATCGATGAACCGGGTTCATTCTCGGGTAAATGTAATTCACCAATACCAGAACGTGGGCCTGATCCGAGCCAACGCACATCATTGGCAATTTTCATCAATGAGGCTGCAATGGTATTTAAGACGCCACTCAATTCAACCAAGGCATCATGCCCTGCCAATGACTCGAATTTATTGCGTGCTGTTTTAAAAGGTTTGCCAGTAATTTGCGCAATCGTGGCTGCGGATTTCACAGCAAACTCAGGATGGGTATTTAACCCAGTCCCGACGGCTGTTCCACCCAAGGCTAATTCATAGACGCGTGGCAAAGCACCATTAATGCGATCAATGCCATTATTCAATTGCTGCACATAACCGGAAAATTCTTGGCCTAAAGTTAATGGGGTTGCATCCATTAAGTGAGTACGGCCTATTTTAATGATGTCTTTGAATTCAACAGATTTAGCTTCAAGGGCATCACGTAATTTCATCATCATGGGGATTAAGCGACGGTGTATTTCTTCAATGGCCGCAATGTGCATGGCTGTTGGAAAAGTATCATTAGATGATTGAGCTTTATTGACATCATCATTGGGATGAATTGGTTTCTTACTTCCGATCACTCCCCCCGCTAATTCGATGGCACGATTAGAAATCACTTCATTGGCATTCATGTTAGTTTGGGTGCCAGAACCAGTTTGCCAAACAACCAAAGGAAAATGCGCATTGAGTTTCCCGGCTATTACTTCGTCAGCTGCTTTGACAATTAAATCCGCTTTATCCGACGGTAAAATGCCTAATTCTTTATTGGTCAAGGCAGCTGCTTTTTTAAGAATACCTAAAGCACGGATAAACTCAGCAGGAAAACGATCTCCCCCAATTTTAAAATTCTCAATCGAGCGTTGGGTTTGAGCGCCCCAATATTTACCATTCTCGACTTTAATTTCACCCATGCTGTCTGTTTCAATGCGATGCATATAGTTCCTTTTATTTAATGGGGGCAACGCCTGCTAAATCACCAATAACGTTTGTCAGTTCAGCGCCTGCTGGGACGACAATTTTTGTATTTTTTTCTAAAGATTTTTCAACAGCTTCTAATTTACGTAAGACTTGGGCATTGCCAGTAAAATATTTATTCGCCGCTTCATTAACAAGTTGGATAGCTTCAGCTTCCCCTTGGGCTTGCAAAATACGGGCTTGCTTAATCCCTTCCGCTTTTTTAATTTCAGCGCGCTTATCCCCGTCTGCAACTGTTTCTTTGGCGGTGGCATAATCAACAGCAGCGATCTTTTCATTCTCGGCTTTGACAACTTTATTCATGGTTTCTTGAACATCTTTGGGTGGATCAATTTCTTTTAATTCCGCGCGGACAATTTCTAAACCCCACTCGGATGTTTCTTCTTCCAAAATACGGTGTAAATCGGCATTGATTTTACCGCGTTCACTATTAGCACTCTTTAATGTCATCGTCCCAATAATGCTACGTAATGTTGTGCGGGCTAAATTGACAATCTGCCATTGATAATTGCCGACATTGTATTGGCAATTTTTAATACTTTTTTCATCGGGTCTTACCTTGAAATAAACTTGGGCATCGACTTTCGCATTTAGGTTATCATTAGTAATAATTTCTTGTGGTTCAGCGTCGACCATTTGTTCAGTAATATTTACCAAGTACATGTTTTCGATAATTGGAAAAATCCAATGAAAACCTGCTTCAGCAAAACGGTTATACTTCCCTAAGCGTTCGATCAAACCGCGTGATGTGGGACGGACAATGCGTATGCCGCTAAAGATGAATACGATAACAATTGGTATTAGAAATAAGTAATTAATCATAAAGACTCCTTGTGATGATTTATTTATTCAATAAATAATGTGTCAATAAACGCACACCTGAACCTGTGGCGCCATGGTTAAAGTAAAAACGGTTTGATCCTTCGACAAATGATGTCCCAGCAATATCTAAATGCGCCCAGGAGGTATCACCAATGAATTCACTTAAGAATGTTGCCGCGGTACTCGCCCCTGCCCCTTTCACCGAGCTGGTATTCTTTAAGTCGGCGATTGGAGACTTCATGTATTCTCTCATTTCAGGGTAAATCGGTAAGCGCCAAGCGCGATCATCGGTATGCTTAGAGGATTCAATTAAATCAGCAGCCAAGGCGTCTGAGTTTGAGAATAAACCGGTGTAATCAAAGCCTAAGGCAACAACACAAGCGCCTGTTAATGTAGCTAAGTCGATAATATATTTTGGTTTATAATTTTTGACCACATAAGCTAAAGCATCGGCCAAATCAAGACGCGATAAAGGATTGTTTGTGCCGATGCCGACAAA
>CAYZPQ010000162.1:0-4721 GCA_964480185.1 uncultured Planctomycetales bacterium
CAATGTCATTGAAAAGGCGTATCAATTGGGGTATCAAACAGTTTTTATTTCCCAGCGCCCTAAGTGCCTTAAGGCTCACTGCATTAGCCGTGTGGCGGTCAAATCGGGCTGGTCCTTAAAACGTTTTAAGATGGCGGTAGAAGGTAGAAAGCCAATTGTAGAAATTATCGTCGATGGGTGTATTAAATTTACTAAATTTATTCTGCGTGAATCAGGGTATAATTTCATACGCAGTGTGCTAATCAAAGTATTTAGGTAGTTTCCCATGGAAATTGCGTTATGGCTAGCATTAGGGGTAATTGTATACGGATATATTGGCTATCCGCTTTTACTTATTATTGTTGCTCGATGTTGTGCCAAACCTGTTCGTAAATTTTTCCAACAGCCTTTTGTGTCGATTGTTGTATCGGTATGGAATGAAGAGCGTGTTATTGCACGCAAGATTAATAATTTATTACAGCAGCATTATCCCGCCGACAAAATTGAAATCCTCATTGGTTCCGATGGATCTGTAGATAATACCCATCAAATTGTCCGTTCTTTTAATGATCCTCGTGTCATTCTCAAAGAGAATGTGGTGCGTTCGGGAAAAGCGTCCATCGTTAATCACATTGTTCCTCAGGCTAAAGGCGACATTATTATTTTCAATGATGCGCGACAAGAGCTAGATATTAATGCTGTTCAAGAATTGGTTAATAATTTTACAGACCCAGCTGTTGGGTGTGTGAGTGGAGAATTGGTTTTCAGGCCCAATGCAGGAGGAACAGCCAAGGGGATTAGTTTATATTGGACTTATGAAAAATGCATGCGTGACTATGAATCACGTATCCATTCCATGCTCGGAGCAACGGGAGCCATTTATGCCATTCGGCGTACTTTATTTAAGCCTGTGCCTGAGCAGGTGGTCTTAGACGACATGTATGTGCCTTTTAAAATTATTGAACAAGGGTACCGTGCGGTTTATGATCCAACAGCCAAAGCCTTTGATGATGTCGCAGATACGCCACAGGAAGAATACCGACGGAAGGCACGTACCTTGTATGGCAATTATCAAATGTTCGGTTTGTTTAAGCATATGTTTAATCCATTAACGAGCAACATAGCCATACAGTTTTTCTCACATAAATTCTTGCGGGTCATTATTCCTTTTTTAATGATAATGGTCTTTGGGCTTAATGCGTTGTTGTTAGATAAGTCCTTTTATGTTACGTTATTCCAGCTTCAACTCATGTTTTATGCCATGGCTTTAATTGGAGCGATGGTGAGGGGATATAAGACGGGCGTATTGGCGATCGTCTCTAAGTTCTGTTTTGTTCCCTATGTATTTTGTTTATTAAATTTCTCAGCCTTAATTGGTTTTTACCGCTATCTATTCGCGAAACAGGAGACAACATGGCAAAAAGCCAAGACATCTTAAGGAAATTTTACCGAGAGATCCTTGTTTGCCTTTTGGTGCTGACTGTGTACATTCCTACATTTATCTGGATGTGGGACCGTTGGTTTGCGCGGGATTCCTACTATACGCATGGATTACTCATTCCATTCATATCAGGCTATTTGATTTGGCAAAAAAGAAAAGCATTGGGTGAAATTGACATTAAAAGCTCTGCATGGGGGATGAGGCTTTTTATTTTAGGCTTGCTCGTGCATTTAATCAGCGCTTTATTTCAAATTTATTTTACGTCGGGATTTTCATTAATTGTGGTTTTAATTGGCTTGGTCTTGCATTTCTATGGAAGCAGAGCATTGCGTATTGTTCTTTTTCCAATATGTTTTTTAGTGTTCATGGTCCCTTTACCGATGGTATTGATTGCGAACATCAGTTTTCAATTAAAATTACTGGCTGCGAAAATCTCGGTGTATGTTTTAAATAATCAAATGCGTTTGCCCTGTATTCAGGATGGAAGTACGATCTTAATGCGCCATGCCCAAGTGGTGGTTGATGATGTCTGTAGTGGGTTAAGGTCATTGATTTCATTAACCGCTTTAGGAAGTTTGTTTGCCTATTGGATGAAGGGTGGAATGATTAAGAGGGGGATTGTCTTTTTATCGACCATTCCAATTGCAGTTTTGACCAATGTGATTCGTATTTTAATATTGGCCTCAGTGAGTGAAATATGGGGCGCAAATTATGCGCGTGGGTTCTTGCACGAATTTTCTGGATTTCTGGTGTTTGGTCTTGCATTCTTGCTTCTATATATAGTTGAGAAAACAATTGAGTAAACTATGACGACAAAACAACCTAATAGCATTCCTATTATTTTACTTTTAATTATCACTGCATTTATTTCAATGTCATTGTTTCTTAAGCAGAACCTTCAGCACGATACTGTTGATATCACACAATTTCCAAAAACGATTGGGCCATGGACATCGGTTGATTTGGAAATATCTGCAGATGAATTTGCCATCTTAGAAACCACCAATGCCTTTGCCCGTAAATACACAAATTCCCTTGATAATGCCGAGGTTTATTTGTATATTGTCTACTCTCAATTTAATCGAAAAGTGGCGCATCCACCTGAAATTTGCTATACCGGTAGTGGGTTGACAATACTTGAGAATAAAGTAGATCCTATTAAGGTTTCAACGAAAGAGATGACAATTGAGGCTAATAGGCTCAAGCTCACCAAACCGGGATTTACGCATATAGCTTTTTATTGGTTTAAAGTGGGGGATAGATTTATAGGTAATTATTGGCAGCAGCAAATGTTGATCGTTCTTAATACGCTTTTAGGTCGTCAAGTGAGTAGTGCTTTAGTCAGGGTTTCTGCGGATGTGGTTAATGGCGATGAGGCCAAAGCCATAGAAAATGTAAAATCATTAACAAATGAGCTTGTTCCGCCTATATTTCATTACCTTCCTTAAGGTTGAAGGTATTTCTTAATTAATCCCTGAACAATGCAGCAATGTCGAATAAATCAACAAACTGTTGATATTTATCAACAGGGAGAAGTACTCTTTTCTCCTTTTACACATAAACAGGGTTTGGCATGAAAATTGCTACATTAGAATAGTATGAGACGCACATCTATCCACAAAAGTAAGTTGTATTTATTGGCCATTCTGCTGGTTGGGCTTGTTGGGGTTTTATATACTCAGAATGCCTGGTCAGCTATTGAATTCATTAAGCCTAATGATAGCGGGCAGTATATTTCGATGTCCCAATTCCCATCCCTTGGATCCAATACAGATAAATCCCATGCTCCAGAGCCAACAACCATGGCTTTATTTGGTACAGGGCTTGTGAGCATGATTATGGCTGCTTTCCGTAAGACCTATGCCGCGACTAAAAGAGGGATTGATATTGTTGGATCTATTATTGGTTTAATTGTCTTATCCCCAGTCATTGCGCTGACAGCGTTATTGATTAAATTAACCTCAAAAGGGCCGATTTTTTACTCACAAATTCGCGTGGGTAAGGATGGTAGAAATTTCAGTATTTATAAGTTTAGATCCATGCGTACAGATGCGGAACAAGGTTCTGGTCCAGTCTGGGCTTCTAAGAATGATAGCCGTATTACACCCATTGGCGCACTTATCCGTAAAACACGTATTGATGAAATTCCTCAATTTGTCAATGTGCTTAAAGGGGATATGAGTATTATTGGCCCACGTCCAGAGCGTCCAAGTTTTGTGGAAAAGCTCAAGAAAGAAATCCCAGATTATGAAAAACGCTTGGATGTAAAGCCAGGAATAACCGGTTTAGCTCAAGTATGGCATCATTATGATGAATCAATTGCCGATGTGCGTAAGAAAATCAAATACGACATTTTATATATAAAAAATATTTGTTTGTGGACGGATGTAAGTATCTTATTTAGAACTGTCCGTGTGGTATTAACCGGAGCAGGCGCAAAATAACCAGAGTAGTATTCTAGGGAGAGCAAGGGTATGAAACAAAAATTAATGATTTTATCAATTGCTTTGTTAAGCGCCACATCTGTATGGGCTGCACCATACACAGCATCTTTAACGGCTGATACGTTTGATTCAACTCCTGATGCAATTGTGACCCCGCGTGGTACAGCAACAGCAACCAATAATGTCCCAGATATCAAAGATGCGATTAATTTGCTTTTAGGGACATCGTATGCAAAAAATGAAAATGTAGATTTCTTGCAGCATGCAGGTGCTGATAATGCCTGGAAAGATTTAGCAGCTACCGGCGATCCTTCTGGATATACATTGATTGGTTTAAGTGCTGCCAATAGCAATACATTACGTGTTTATGATGTCAACACACCTGGAACAAAGGTGGATGTATTTGGTGGAGCATTTACAGGGTATGGTTTTGTGGGTGATGGAACTATTGATAATCCATTCCCATATGCAGTGTCTCCGTTAGCACCAGGTACGAATTTTGGTTGGAATTTAAAAAGCGTGACACAAAGTGGTTTTACTTCTGAATGGGATTCTAATCCTGCGAATAATGCGGATGGTATTGATCACATGTTGACATATTACCTTGAAGATTTAAAAGGTAAAACTGTCTACGTTCAATCTACTGGTGAAGAACCAGGAGATGGTGAAATTAGTTTGCTTAGCGATGGACCAAAGTCATTTCAATACACATTTAATGATCCTTTCCTTATTGTCTGGGAAGATCAAGAATTAATTAATAATGGTCTTTATAGCGATCAAGACTATAATGATAAGATGTTTATCGTTGACCGTGTCGTTCCCGTACCAGAGCCTATGTCAATGGCTTTATTAGGTGG
>CAYZPQ010000163.1:0-838 GCA_964480185.1 uncultured Planctomycetales bacterium
TGCCTTGATTGTCCCCTCTGAACAAGCCCGTACGCGGTATTTAGAAGAAGGATTAGCTGATAAACAAATTAAAGTGTTCGGTATTCCGATACGCATGAAATTCACCGAGACCGTTGATCGTCTGGCGGTATGTAAGAAATTAAATCTCAATCCAAATATCCCAACGATTTTAGTCATGGGAGGGGGGCAAGGTTTAGGTCCCATCAAAGAAGCAGTAAAATCGTTAATTTACCTGAAGCGTCCTTTGCAATTAATTGTCATTTGCGGAACAAATGTGAAATTGGTGCATTGGTTAAAGAAAAGCCAACGGCAAACGGATAAGAAGATTATTTTTTATGATTATGCCAATAATGTCGACGAGCTTATGACAGTAGCTTCCTTGATTGTAACTAAACCCGGTGGTATGACAACCTCCGAGTGTTTAGCCAAAGGATTGCCCATGGTTGTTGTTGATCCAATCCCCGGCCAAGAAGAACGCAATGCCCAGTTTTTAGAAAGCAATGGCATTGCCATGAGGGTTGATGATAAACGTCGAATTGGCGATCATATTGATGCCTTGCTCAATGACACCGCACGTTTACAATCCATGCGTCAAGCTGCCTTAAAATTAAGCAAGCCTCAGGCTGCAGATGATGTAGCTCAATTTGTATTAAAACTATCCTAAAGGATTATGTCGGGACACATTTACCTCTATTACATAGGACAATTGATGACGCAATGTTTGCCGCTTTCATGGTCCTATTGTCTTGCCACCTGGCTTAGTCATTTGCAATATACATTTTCTTTAAGCGATCGTCGGGCTGTAACATCTAATTTAACCGCGGCCTTGAATCGCGAG
>CAYZPQ010000163.1:848-4662 GCA_964480185.1 uncultured Planctomycetales bacterium
TCATGAAGTCAAAGAGGTGTTTGATAATTTTGCCAAGTACCTTGTCGATTTCTTGACGATGAAAAAACGTTTTGATAATAAAACTTTTATTCGGGAACAGATTTCTATTACAGGCATGGAATATGTGAAGCAAATTACCCAAGAAGGCAAGGGTGGCATTATGGTCAGCGCTCATTTAGGAAATTGGGAAATGGGGGCTGCGGTATTATCAACGTTGGGACACCCTTTATCGATTGTGGCTTTGCCGCACGCGGATCATCGTATTAATCAATTCTTTAATCAACAGCGTGAATCGTTTGGTTCAGTTGTCATTCAAACCAATGTTGCTGTCCGTCGGGTCTTAGAGCATTTGAAGGAAAAGAAATTAATTGCGATTTTAGCGGAACGGGATTTTGGTCATCATGGTATTCGTTTACCATTTTTAGGTAAGACAGCAATGATCCCCAAGGGGGCAGCAATCTTTTCACTCAAGACAGGTGTTCCTATTATTCCTTGTTTCTTTATCAGAGAAGGGTTTAATCGTTTTAGCATTACATTTAAACAACCTATTTATCCACCTGTGGTAAGCGACGATCATTTTAATGATGAGCAATTGACCTCCTATATCAACACCTACTTAAAAGAAATTGAAGCGCAAATTCGTTTGCACCCAACCCAATGGCTGATGTTTCGGGATTTCACGGTCGCATGAAATTATTAATCTTAATCCCCGCCCACAATGAAGAAAAAGCCATTGGCCAATTGATCCAGCAGTTAGTTGGCATGTCCTATCAATGTTTAGTCATCGACGATGGATCGGCGGATTTAACCGCAAAGATTGCTGCTCAATCAGGAGCGATTGTGGTATCAACAGGTCGAAAGAGTGGGAAAGGGTCAGCCCTGCGTTTAGGATTTAAGCATGCACTTCAATGGGATTATGAAGCAATCATGATGATGGATGCCGATGGTCAACACGCACCAGGTGATATTGCCACATTCATCGACGTTTATCAAAAGACCGGGGCCGATATTATCAATGGTAATCGTTTGCATAATCCTTTAGGGATGCCTTGGATTCGGTTGATGACAAATAAGTTCATGTCCTGGTTAATTTCTTCATTATGTCGTCGGAAGATTGAAGATACTCAATGTGGGTTTCGTTTAATCACAATCAAAGCCCTACGTCAGTTGGATTTAAAGAGCAATGATTTTGAAATTGAAACAGAAATGTTAGTGCAGTCTGCTAAAAAAGGGTTTCAATTTGCCTCGGCTAATATTCAAACCATTTATGAAGATGAGGTTAGTAAAATTCGTCCTGTGAAAGACACATTCAGGTTTATCCGGTATTTATGTCGAGAATTCATCAAACGCCCTTAAAAGATCATGCCATTGAACGGGCTATTTTTGTATCCTTAATTGTACATGGTATTTTATTGCTACTAGCCATTGGCATTGTTTTCCCTCAATGGCAAAAAAATAAAAAACACCGTGCTCAGGTTGAAATTAGTTATAAGCAGATGAATAAAAAGCCGGTGAATGTGAATGAGCATCCCATCAAGCCTGCCCAGCAATTAGATCTTGTCCCTGACACCGCGCAACACGCCTCAGATAAACGCATGCAAGCGCCTTTATCAAAGACTAAAACACCTTTTCCGGCTGGTTTAAGAGTCGATCGCAAAGCTGAAAATTGGCGCTCTTTATCGTCGGTAAAGCACAAGATCACGATTACACCAATTAGTTCTCAGAAAATTAATAATCCTGCCTATGCGGCTTACAGTGAAATTGTCCGTAGCCGTATTCATGAAAGTGTTTATGCGAATTATGATCCGCGTGAAGTAGGGCGGGTGTATTTAACATTTATTGTGGATAAAAGTGGGGCTTTACGGATTTATAAAATCATCGCGGATAAGACGATTGCCAGCCAGCACTTGCAGGACATTGCTTTAAAAAGCCTCAAACAAGCGTCACCTTTTCCCTTATTCCTCAAAGGCATGACCCTCCCAGAGTATACGTTTAATATCGAAATACAGTATCAAGCAGCTGATTAAGCTCATCCTAAGGGGCTAAGTTTACCTTAAAAAGGAGCCTTTTAAGCAGTTGGCCTCGACTTGATTCTATATATATAATATGGCATACTTTCCCCAATGCGTAAGACTGTTTGTTTATCCCTTTTAATCACTCTCTTGAGTATGTCCATGCCTTTGCCAGCAGGGGCGGATATGCTTTTGCCTCAAATGCCATCTGTTGGGACAATGGTGCATTTAAGTCCTGCTTTTACGCCTGCCCATTTAAGTGGGATGACGATACATCCTGATGATGCGTTGAAGTTTGATTTCTTGATTCACCGAGGAGATGCGTCTTTGGCAGATGATACGAAGAAGCAAGAGTATGCAAAGTTGGTGAAATATTTCCTCGCGTCTTTAACTATTCCTGATGAAGATCAATGGGTTAATTTATCTCCTTATGAGAAAGACCGTATTATCAAAGATGATTTTGGGAAGACGGAAATGGGGCGGGATCTATTGGCTCAAGATTATATGCTTAAACAAATCACAGCGAGTTTGATTTATCCGGAGGATGGTTTAGGAAAGAAGTTTTGGGATAAGATTTATGAACGGGCGTGGAAAGAGTATGGGTCGACTGAGATTCCTGTGAATACGTTTAATAAAGTTTGGATTGTGCCGGATGAGGCGGTTGTATATGAGAGTGGAAATACGGCTTATGTATTGCGGAATCATTTGAAGGTGATGTTGGAGAGTGATTATTTAGCCATAGCGAAGAATAAAGCTGATGCTAATAATGCCGTATTCCCAACGGGTCCTGTCCCTGCGGCACCCTCTCAATCCTCAGAGCTTGGAAAGCTCGCTCTTCCGGTTGAGAGGGCACCCGCCTCCGGGCCACCCGTTGATATTCATGATGCTGCTCGGATATCAGCTCAAATTATTAAAGAAATTATTCTTCCTGAATTAGAAAAAGAAGTGAATGAGGGAAAAAATTTTGCAAATCTTCGTCAAGTTTATAGCGGGATGATTTTGGCAACGTGGTATAAAAATGCATTGAAGGAATCTTTATTAAGTAAGGTTTATGCGAATCAAGGGAAGGTTAAGGGGATTAATCAGGATCCTCGAGCAAATGAAGTAATTTATCAGCAGTATCTTAAGGCATTTAAAAAAGGGGTGTTTAATTATATTAAAGAGGATGTTGATAAGTATACCAAGCAAGAAATACCACGGAAGTATTTTTCCGGCGGGACGAATCCTTTTACAGGTCTTGAACGTGACCCTGTTTCAATTAGGCCGGGGAAAGTAGCGGCGTTCTCGGGGTATTTACCAGCTAATATTATTACTCATATTGATCCTGCGATTATTGTTGATGCTTCTTCACATACCGATAAGGTAAGTATTGCCTTAAATGAAAATAAGGATGTGATATCTAATGCGGCAATGACATCAGAAGGTTTTAAAGAAACAGGCATTCATAATCTCCCTGGTCCCGCGATGAGTCAGGCACCCTCTAGAACAGTTACGGCTGGGCAACAATGGCAGGGGGGTGGGGGGGATGATGCGGTTGGGCAATTGCGGGGGGAGCTTTATCTAGCTAAAAAAGGTGAAGACTTTGATATTTTAGTTTCGTATGTTGATGATGAAGACCAATCACATCAAGTGACTATCCATGAGATTAGTTTGCTTGACGCTAAAGGGGCAGTGGCTCTATCGAATCATAATCGCGCCACAATTGAGCCACGGGCAGGAGAGGTAGTTTCAATCGAGGGGAAGGATAGTGAAGGGCGAGTTATAAGAATAGAGACGTATAATACAAAAGTAGAGGCAGCTAG
>CAYZPQ010000164.1:0-4609 GCA_964480185.1 uncultured Planctomycetales bacterium
AAATGGGTAGACATGGGTTGTGATAAACGCATGCAATTGTTGATTCTGCAGATGAGCAACGTCAGCGCTGCTCAATGACTTAAGTGAGTTCCAGGGATCCATATTTATTATAGTGTAATATAGCTTAACCCCAACTACTAGAAAAGATTACAAAAAAAATCCCTGATGCGTCATATACGCATCAGGGATTAACAGTAAATCTAAAACAAATTACTTTGCAGCAGGAGCTTCCATGTTTTCAACGGGAGCTTCCATATTTTCTGCTGGAGCTTCCATTGTTTCAGCTGGCATATCCATGGCAGGTTCAGTAGCTTCTACTGAAGCTGGTTGAGCTTTTGCAGCCGCAACAGCAGCAGCTATTTTATCAGCAAATGGTGTTGGATCTTTATCAAATTCTGCTTTACCTTTTGGGCAAACATTGAATGTTAAACCTTCAACATCCATTTTGGTGAAATCGTTAGGATCAGCTAAATTTAATTCACGGCCTGTTAATGGGCAAATTGTGTTACCAACTTCAACAGTAGCTTGAACAGCTGTTTCTGTTGCTGCTTCTGTTGGTTCATCTGCCATCACATACCCTGTTGTTAAGGCTAATACTGCTGTTAAAACTACTAATTGCTTATTCATTTACCCTTCCTCCTTGTAAGTTTGATAAGACGAAATATCTTATCCTCTGTTTCTTATTTCATTTTGATTTATGCTGGCAACATTGGCACCGTATACATAAACCATAAAGCGCTGAGGCTAAAAATAAGCCCCCAATCCCTAAAGCAATCCACTTTCCACACGGTATAAAAAAACTACCGATTAATAAAACACCGAAGAGAAAACGACTGAATCTTTCGTGGTTTTGCATAAGCTAATTTAACAAATAATCGAAAACAAGCTAGATAATTCTTTGGATTTACGTTTTCGAGCAAAGTTCTTTGGTCTTTTGTTCGACCGATGCCGTTAACTCATCAAAAGACTTAATAAACGCATTCACGCCATCTTCTAATAATTGATTGCAGACAACACCGACGTCAATACCTAAAGAACGTAAACTTTCAATAGCACGTTGAGCACGGGCCACATCTTTAGGCAAACCTAATTGCACGCGACCATGATCTAAATACGCATTTAATGTGCCGTCTGGAACTGTATTTACCGTCGGGGAAGCAATTAATTCTTCGATATATTTGACATCGCTGTATTGACTGTCTTTGGTGGCTGTTGATGCCCATAACACTCGTTGAACATGAGCGCCTTTGGCTTGCAATGCTTTAAAACGGTCATTGCCAAAGAATTGTGTAAACTTATGGAATACCACTTCACAGTTAGCAACAGCGGCCGCCCCACGTAAACTTGTTAATTGAGCTTTACGACCACTATCAATAGTCTTGGTAACTTCAACATCAATCCATTTATCAATGGTAGCATCTAAACGGGATACAAACACCGATGCCACAGAACGCACCTTGGTAACATCCCCACCTTTGGCCGCCAATTGTTCTAAACCACTCATGTACGCCCAAACAACTTGAGCATATTGCTCGGCGGAGAAAATCAAGGTGACATTCACATTCACACCTTGAGCAATTAACTTCTCAACAACCCCGATACCATTTTTAGTGGCTGGAACTTTGATCATCACGTTTGGACGATTTAATTTCTTCCACAAACGTAAGCCTTCATTATATTGAGCATCTAACTCATTGGCTAAACGTGGATCAATTTCTAAGGATACATAACCATCAAGACCTGCGGTTTTTGTGTAAATAGGACGGAATAAATCAGCGGCATCACCGACATCTTTGACAGTTAATTCATCATAAATTTCAAATGTTGATTTCCCGGCTTTAAATAAATCTTGGATCTTTTGATCATAATCAGTGCTTGTTGAAATAGCTTGTTTGAAAATGGTGGGATTTGATGTTTGACCACGTAAGCCTTGCTCGATTAAACCTTTGAGTTTTCCATTGGTTAACATAGAACGGCTGATATTATCCAACCATAAACTTTGACCAAGCACTGCTAATTCTTGCATTTTTGTATTCGCCACGATTAAGCTCCTACGATTTGCGTTGAAGGACGCGTTTGACAGCGTCGATGATATTAGTATCTTTAAGACCAAAATGCGCTAATAATTGATTAGGGGTACCGGATTCACCAAAAGAATCTTTCACCGCAACTATTTCAATTGGGCATGGGCAATTCTGTGCTACGGCTTCAGCGACGGCAGAACCTAAACCACCGTACATTTGATGCTCTTCGGCAGTTACAATCGCCCCTGTTTCTTTAACAGCACTGATAATGGCAGGAACATCTAAAGGCTTAATCGTGTGCATATTAATAACACGCGCCTCAATACCTTGAGACTTTAATTGTTCAGCAGCACTCATTGCTTCAGCAACCATGACACCACAGGCAATGATGGTAACATCTTTACCAGGTCTCATGATATTGGCTTTACCAATAACAAATGCATCAGATTCTTTGGTTAAAATTGGTAATGGTGCACGGGATGTGCGCATATAAAAAGGACCAAATTGGTCAGTAATTGCACGGGTTGCTTTTTTAGCTTCAATATAATCGCAAGGGCAAACGACTTTCATGTTGGGTAAAACGCGCATGATGGCAAAATCTTCCAAACACTGAGCACTCGCCCCATCTTCCCCGACGGTAACCCCACCATGGGAACAGACAACTTTGACATTGCAATTGTTATAACACACATCTAAGCGGATCATGTCATACGCACGATTGGTCATAAACACCGCAAAGCTTGTGGCAAATGCGACATAGCCTTGTGTAGATAAACCTGCGGCTGTACCGACGACATCTTGTTCCGTAATCCCTAAATTAAAAAAACGATCTGGAAATTCTTTTTTGAAATATTCCGCACGGGTAGCATCTTCTAAATCGCCCGAACAGACAACAATATTAGGATTGGTCTTGCCTAAAGTGACCATTTCTTCGCCGAAACCATCGCGTGTTGGGGTAGGTTTAAGTTCCATAATTATTTTAACTCCAAAAGTGCTGAAGCCAATTGTTCTTTATTAGGCGCTTTACCATGCCAGGCGCATTTGCCTTCCATGAATGAAACACCCTTACCCTTGACGGTATGTGCAATAATGACCGTTGGTTTACCTTTAATATTTTTAAATTCATCGAGGGCATTAATGACTTCGCGTAAATTATGACCATCCACTTCAATCACATGCCAACCAAATGCCGCCCATTTTTGACCTAAAGGTTCAAGCCCTTTGATCTCGCTGGTTGGTCCATTTTCTTGGACCTTATTGTAGTCGATGATGGCACAGACATTATCAATTTTAAAATGGGCTGCGGTCATTGCTGCTTCCCATACAGAACCTTCTTGAATTTCCCCATCACCCATGATGCAATAGGTCTTAAATGTCTTACCACGCATTCTCGCACCTAAAGCAATACCATTGGCATAAGACAAACCATGACCTAATGAACCTGTGTTAAATTCCACACCAGGAACTTTGGTGACAACATGCCCTTGCAAACGTGCACCAAATTTACGGAATGTTTTTAACTCTTCTTTAGGGAAATAACCGAAATTAGCAAGGGTAACATAGACGACGGGAGACACATGTCCTTTTGAAACAATCAAACGATCACGGCCGTCCCATTTAGGATCAGCAGGTTTATGGTTCATGGCATGGCCATATAAACCAATCATGATTTCAACCGCAGATAAAGACCCACCAGGGTGACCTGAACCTGCTACCTCGAGGGTTTCTAAAATATCACGACGAAAAATTTTTGCTTTTGCTTCTAAGGCTTGAACATCAATTGTGGGGTTTGACACAACATACTCCTATTAGATCAATAGAAAATAGAGATTGTCGAAATTAGAAATTTGAAATTAGATCTTCCTTCAATCCAATTTCAAATCTCCAATCTCAAATTTCATAAAATGGGACATGCTGGACTTGAACCAGCCACCCTCTGATTAAGAGTCAGATGCTCTACCGGATGAGCTAATGTCCCGCTATTGCTTAGTAAATAAAAGCGGGATAATATAACAAAAGTTATTTCAGAAGTAAAGCAATAAAGGTTAGTTTAGGAATATATAAATAAAAAAGGATAGCTCAACTTAAGAACTATCCTTTTTTATACGCACATGGCATCAATATCTACATCACTCTTGATACATCACCTCATTTCTTGGTTGTCAAATATGATTGTATGACTTGATCTATGTCATCTTGCGTTGATCCTGTTTGTTTTGCAGCTGCGATCAATTGTGCGCATTGTTCAAACTGTTGTTTAAACAAAGCGTCTTTGAATTCTTCGATGGCAAAGAACTTCAATGTTTCTTGCTCCTGCTCATCTATCAGTGCTTTGTTTTTCATCATTTACCTCCCCTCTATTTCTTTGATTAAGTTAATTGAGACCCGCCATTCTTAGGTCGTTTAGGCATAAAAAAAGCCACCGATCTGATAGGATCGGTGGCTTTGAAATGCGTCTTAGATATACTTCACTTATTAATCAACGATTCAACACACACCTTTCCCAGTTAGCTTTCTTACAATGCAAGAAAGCATAGCGGCTGGTACGTAGTGTTTGTGAATCATTGTGTTAAACATAATGATAG
>CAYZPQ010000165.1:0-4513 GCA_964480185.1 uncultured Planctomycetales bacterium
TGGCATCATCCAATTCCTGGACACCTTGATCCATGATTTCATCAATGCGCTTTTCCCAGTCGGTCGAGGGCTTTTCTTGACGGGGAAACCATAAATGAAGTCCACCGGTTGAATGCCAGACATTCTTACCAAAATGAGGTTCCACTCCCCCTGTCAATCCCATCATGACAGCTTCCCAATCAAAACCTGACATTAATTTCGCAACCAAGACATTAAATTCTAATGAGACTAAATTCACCTTAATCCCCAATTGCCTAAAATCAGCGGCGATAATACCTGCTGTTTGCACACGGGCAGATGTATTGGCCGTTGTCATTAAGGAAAATTCGACAAGATGCCCCTCTTTATCTTCAATGTAACCATCATTATTTCTGTCTTTATATCCAGCCTCAGCTAATAATGTTTTGGCTTTCTCCAAATTATAATCATACTCAGTCACGTGCGGATTATAGAAAAAACCTGATGAAGGACTCATGGGCCCATGCTGCGGATAGCCAAATCCATAGGAAACAATATCAATCAATTTATCCTTATCAATCGCATGGGCTAAAGCCCGTCGGAAATGCACATCCCGAAACCACGATGATTGAATGGGATTAACATAAGGTTGTGAGGGTTTGGGATTGATGCCGGTATTTTGGTTAAAGACAATAAAATTGCTGCCAAAATCAGCACCCGCTTGGTAAATGGTAAAATGACGTTTGGCTTCCAAAGGTTTTAAGAGCCCATAATCTTCCCCACGTACAGGCACATAATCTAAGCTCCCGTCTAAAAACTGAAGCAATGCACTTTCAGGTGAAGGGATAATGAGCATGGTAATTTTATCAAGATAAGGCAATTGGTCCCCTTCATCCGATTTCTTCCAATAATAAGGATTCTTTTCAAAGACCAAACGCTCACCCGGCCTATACTCCACTAATTTAAACGGCCCTGTCCCAATAATCTGACGGGGCGCTGTATCAATGCCCCATGTAAAAACAAATTTTCCTTCTTTCACGGATTTTGCTAAGACATGTTGTGGCAAAATTGCTTGGGCGAGTCCTCTTAAAAATGGGGCATACTTCACAGGCAAGGTAAACTTCACCGTCCATTGATCAACCTTCTCAACCTTGAAGATCTTTCCTTCAATGGTCATGACATCGCGTGATGAACTTGGAATCGCCTCATTAAAAATCAACTCATTGTACGTAAAGATCACATCATCGGCGGTGAAATCTGTCCCATCAAACCATTTCACATCCTGACGTAAATGAAAGACCCAGGTAAGCCCATCCTCGGAGGTATCCCAACTCTGTGCTAAATTGGGCAGCACTTTTAATGAAATAGGATCGAGGGTTGTTAATCCCTCAAACATAAATGACGTGACCGCCGAGCTTGATGATTCGGTTGAAATAATATCATTGAAGGTTTTAGGATCAGAATTAGTACTTAAAACAAAATGCCCGCCATGGCGCGCGTGCGCATGTGCGGGCATTATTAACATCAACCAAGTAAGGCAGATGTAGAGTATTAATTTCACTGGGCTTGATTTGTGGTTACTGCTCCTACGTCATCAGCCTTCACATCATCAACTTTAACGTCGTCAACTTTAACATCGTCGACCTTAATGCCTTCGGCTGGGACAGTTTCAGGAGTAATGGGTTTTGGTTCTTCGATTTTAATTGTTGGCTGTTCTTCTTTGACAGGTTCAACAGCTTTAGGTAACTTGGCATTGCTCATCAATGATTTATCTAACTTTGATGAATAAAAAGCTAAAATCAGTGATGTGGACAAGAAAATGGTACATAACACTGTGGTAACACGTACCATGAATTGATTCGTTTGTGTCCCAAACATGGATTCAGCGGAGGAAAAACTTTCTGCCAAACCCCCACCACGTCCTGCTTGCAATAAAATACTAATGACGAGTAAAACACACACAACAATATGAAGCCCTAATAAAAAACTCATGCATTCCTCTTTTCGTTTTCTTTAAACTAAGTCTTCGATGATATAAGACTTTATGATTTAACTGGTACTGCCGCTGCTTTCACAATTGCCGCAAAAGAGGCTGCCTTTAAACTAGCTCCTCCAACCAAAGCCCCATCGATATCGGGATTAGACAATAAGCCTTGGGCACTTTCTGGTGTTACAGAACCACCATATTGAATACGGACAGAATTAGCCACATCCGCATTAAATGTATTTTTAAGCCATTGACGGATAAACGCATGAACTTCTTGCGCTTGCGCAGGTGTTGCTGTCTTCCCTGTTCCAATTGCCCACACGGGTTCATAGGCTAATACTAATTTTTTCATTTCATCAGCACTTAAGCCTGCTAAGGAACCTGCACATTGATTTGTAATCACATCAAATGTTTTATTGCTTTCTCTTTCAGCCAAGTTTTCACCGACGCAGACAATAGGCGTTAAACCATGCGCCAATACCGCACGAATACGTTTATTCACAGTCTCATTTGTTTCATTAAAATACTGACGACGTTCGGAATGCCCTAAAATGACATAGCTTACTGATAAATCTTTCAACATAGGGGCTGATGTCTCCCCCGTAAAGGCACCACTGTCTTGCCAAAAGCAATTTTGGGCTCCTAAAGCAATCGGGGTTTCTACCAAGACATCGCTCACACTTTCAAGTGCAGTAAAAGGAGGACAGATGACAATGTCAATTCCTGAACAATCCACTAATTCACGTTTTAATTCTTCCACTAAAACAATAGCTTCACGTGAATTCTTATTTAATTTCCAATTTCCAGCAATAATATATTTACGCATGAGAGATCCCTTAAAATAAGAGTTATTTATTATTTAATGCAGTAATCCCTGGCAATTCTTTGCCTTCGAGAAACTCCAATGATGCCCCACCACCGGTGGAAATATGGGCCATTTTATCTTCTAAACCAAACTTCGCCACCGCCGCCGCAGAGTCACCACCACCAATAATAACGGTCGCATCTTTCAGTTCAGCCAAATATTGAGCGATTTCTAAAGTCCCTTTTTCATACGCAGCGCGTTCAAACACCCCTAAAGGACCATTCCACACAATTGTCTTCGCCTTCGCTAAAATGGCTTTATAATTGGCGCGTGTTTTAGGACCAATGTCTAAGCTTTCCCATCCATCAGGAATAGTATCCGATATTTTGCAATCATCGCTCATGAAAGACTGCGTAATCACAAAATCCGTCGTCAATGCAATTTCAACCCCAGCTTTCTTGGCTTGTTCAAGTAATTCACGAGCTAAATCAATCTTATCTTTTTCTAATTTAGAATTTCCAATGGCAATGCCCTGGGCTTTTAAAAATGTATAGGCCATCCCCCCGCCAATAATAATGCCATTGGCTTTAGGAATTAAATTTTTGATGAGTTCAATTTTATCAGAAACTTTCGCCCCACCTAAAATGACCACCAAAGGACGTTTAGGATTATTAATCGCACTGCCTAGATATTGAAGTTCTTTTTCAATTAAAAGACCAGCAACTGAGGGAAGATACGCCGTAATGCCAGCGGTTGAGGCATGCGCACGGTGAGCTGTCCCAAACGCATCATTGACATAAATGTCGGCGAGAGAGGCTAATTCTTTCGCAAATGCGGCATCATTCTTTTCTTCTTCTTTATGAAAACGCACATTCTCTAATAAAATCACTTTGGCAGCTGATTTGGCAATGCCATTCTTAACGTCGGCACCAATACAGTCATTTAATAATTCAACGCTTTGGCCAAGTACTTCTTGTAAACGCTTAGCCACAGGAGCTAATGAAAAATCTTTTTCAAAACCTGTGCCCTTTGGGCGACCTAAATGGCTTACTAAAATGACCTTGGATGCGCCTTGGCTTAATAAATGTTTAATGGTTGGTAATGCGGCGGTAATACGACGATCATCGGTAATATGGAAAGAGGCATCTAAAGGTACGTTAAAATCGACACGCACAATCACGCGTTTATTGCTGACATTGATATCACGGATAGACTTTTTATTCATGCGGCTAAAATCCTTTCTTAAACATAACTTTAAATAAGAGAACGTATTATAACGAAGACTTTTGATTTGTCAATTTTGCTTCCATGTTGATAATAGCCAAAATAATGCCACATAAAATCCACAATAAATTGCCTAATTGAACTGAATAGAAGGTTGTATCAAAGAAACTTTGCGCCAAATAGGCTAAGAGCGTCCCTGCAACAATGATCAATGAATATTTTAATTCTTTGTCTTGAAATTGAACCAACGATTTCAAGGCATACATGAATAAAGAAAAAAGGAAAAATAAAAATGCCGTTATGCCCATCAGCCCTGTTTCAGCCGTCATTTGCAAGTAACAATTATGCGCATAGCCACCACCCCAAAAACCAGGAATTTTATCTACTTGCTTTGTATAGGTATTTAACCCTGTTCCTAGCACAGGCGCTGTTTGAATAACTTGTAAGGCCTTATCCCAATACTCAGCCCTTCCGGAACCACCTAATCTTGAAATAAAGATAAGTGTGGAATGAACAATCCCATCATCGCCATATTTTGA
>CAYZPQ010000166.1:0-4492 GCA_964480185.1 uncultured Planctomycetales bacterium
AGCCAACCTATAGTTTGAATTTTAATGCCGAAGTTGATTACGTCGCCCAAGGCAAGCAAGTGAGTAAATTAAGTTATTTAGGTATTGATGATGCCACCAATATTCAAAATAGTGGTTTTGGTTTACGCTCGTCGTTAAAACTAACGAAAACGTTTGATAAACTTAATCTATTTGGCGAAGCCTTTTTCCGTTATTGGAATATTTCTAGATCGGATGTCGCGTTTATCACCGAAGATGTTGCGGTGATTGAACCGTATAACAATACACGCGAAATTGGTTTACGCTTAGGGGTTGAGCTTTAACGATGGACCGCGATGACAATCGCATTGCTTTTTTCCTTAGCAGTATCCTTCTGTCAACAATCCTGATTTATTTACCTACCCTCAATGCCCAGTTAGTCAATTGGGACGACAATAGCCATGTTATCTTAAATCAAGCCACCAAGGGCATCAGTCTTGCTAATTTAAAACTGGCCTTTACTCAAACCATTCAATTAATTTATATTCCGCTTACAACAGTGACATGGATGATTGAGCGGCATTTCTTTGGGTTAAATCCCACTGTATTTCATTTAACCAATATTATATTTCATGCGCTTAATGCGTGTGGGATCATGTGGTTGGCGCGCCGCATGGGGCTTAATCCCGTCGGAGCTTTGATCGCTGCATTATTATTTGCATGGCATCCCATGAAGGTCGAATCGGTGGCATGGGTGACTGAGCGCAAGGATGTACTCTGTGGGTTCTTTTATATTGCCACTTTAATTACATGGACATGGTATCGGCAATATCGCACCGTACGTTCTTATTTTTTTGCATTAATTTTTGCCGCGGCCGCACTTTTATCCAAACCCATGGCGATTAGTTTGCCTCTCATTTTATTACTGTGCGATTGGCATTTAGATGGCAAGGTCATACGTCGGCACATTATTGAAAAAATTCCATTTGGTTTATTGGCGGCAGGGATTGGGTGGATTACGTATCAGCATCATGCGCGTAATGTTATTAATGATGTGGGACACAATGTCTTGGTATTTGCCTACACGGCTATTTTTTATCCCATTAAATTTTTGGCGCCTGTTGATTTAACATTACTTTATACATTGCCTAAGCCCATCACATGGCATAATCCCATTTATGTGACGAGTGTTGTGTTGATGATCATCATGGGTATTTCATTATGGGTCATGCGTCGTCGGCATTGGTATATTTTTGCGGTATTGTTTTGGATCGGAACAATGTTTTTCTTATGGCGTTATGATGGAACACATGACATTAATATTGTGGCGGATCGTTTTATTTATATACCATCGATTGGGATCTGTTTAAGTGTGGGGTATTGGTATGAGCGAGCTCAAGGTTTTAAGCAATGGTGTGCATGGGCCATCTTGGCCGCATTGGCCTTAGCATCGAGTAAACAAGTAACCTATTGGCAGGATTCCAACACATTATATACCTATGCCATTCAAGTCAATCCTCAGAGCACCATTGCGCTGAATAATCGGGCAGAGGCGTGGTTTAAGGCAGAGCTATTTGATTTAGCCATTGCTGATTATAATCAAATCTTAAGCATCAAGCCGGGGGATGCGGACACCTACATGAATCGGGGCTTAACCTATCACGCTGCCAAACGTTATGCGCAAGCCATTGAAGATTATACGAGGGTCCTTGCGATTTATCCGTGGTACGATCGCGCGTATAATCAACGGGGAGTGGCGTATTTAAAATTAAAAAGGTGGGACGAGGCATTAAAAGATTTTAATCGCACCCTTCAATTAACGCCTGATTTCACCTCTGCTTATATTAATCGTGGGCTTGTGTTTCAACAGCTTAATCAGTATCAACAGGCCATTGAACAATATTCAAAAGCATTGGCCATCGATCCTAGTTCGATTACTGCCTATAATAATCGCGGGGTATTATTGATTAAACAAGGCTTAATTGAGAAGGCCAAACATGATTTTCAACAGGTCTTGGCATTAGACCCAACGAATGAAGATGCTCTTTTTAACTTGGAATTAGCGAAGCGTTTACCAAGAAACTAAATTTATTGCGCCTCAATGACTTAGAGCAATTTCTCCGACGAAGATTATCAATTGACTTTGAGATTAAAGTATGATAAAAATACAAAAAAATTTAAAAATTATTTAGCTAAAGGGTAATCAATGCCGTACCGAATTGGCCTTACGTATGATTTAAAAACAGATTGGATCGCCTCGAGCGATGATCCTATTGATGCCACAGCAGAATTAGATGGCACCGATACAGTGGAGGCATTGACGGCAGCATTTCGTGCCAATGGTCATGAGGTTGTGGCGATTGGTAATGCCAAAAATTTATTAGCCGCCATTGATAAAGGCTTGAAAGTTGATTTAGTTTTTAATATTGCTGAAGGATATCGCGGGCGTAACCGTGAAAGTCAAATCCCTAATATTTTAGAAATGTTTAACATCCCTTTTTCTGGCGCTGATGCTTTGGCTTTAGGTGTCACACTTGATAAAGCTGTTGCAAAAAAATGCTGGGTGGCAGATGGTGTTCCAACCGGAAAGTTTTTTGAAGCCACATTAGATGATGATTTAGTTCAGTTAAATAAAATTGGATATCCTTTAATTGTCAAGACATCGCAAGAAGGAACATCCAAAGGGATTACGAAGAATTCACGTGTCACAAATATCGATGAATTGCGTACTGAAGTAGCAAAGATTTGCAATGTCTATAAACAGCCTGCATTGTGCGAGCAATTTATTAAGGGAACAGAATTCACCGTGGCGGTGATTGGAAATAAGAATCCCATTGCTTTACCTGTTGTGCAATATGCCGTCGGAGGTAATGTGCAAATGGGTAATGAATTTTATTCCTATGAGCATATTGTCAGTAAAAGTGTACAATACATTTGTCCGGCTGCCATTGATGTAGCCTTAGCTAAGAATTTGCAAGACATTGCCATTGCGGCGTATAAATCAATTGAGTGCCGCGATTTAGGCCGTGTGGATTTTCGCGTGGATGAAACAGGTAAGCCGTATGTGCTTGAGATCAACCCCTTGCCCAATCTTTCACCTAGTGAGGTATTCCCGATGTGTGCGAAAGCAGCGGGAATGACGTATAATCAGTTAATTAACAAAATCCTCAATTACGCCCTCGAGCGTAATGGGCTGGTTGTTCCCCGCGCACAGGAGGCGCTGTCGTCTAAATGAGCGATATCATCGTCGAAAAAGAAAAAGTTATAACATCAGTTCGACCCAACATCCCTTTAACACCCGAGGAAGAAAAGGTGTTAAGTATTTTCCCAGGCGCAACTCATGCGGATTGGGAAGATTGGCGTTGGCAAATCCGTAACCGTATCCGCACGCTTGAACAAGCGGAAAAGTTATTCAAACTTACTGATAATGAAATACGCGGGATCAAAGGGGCTGGTGATAAATTAACCATGTCCATTCCGCCGTATTGGGCATCTTTGATTGATCCAAATAATCCAGCGTGTCCAATCCGTTTGCAAACAGTTCCGCAAGCCGCTGAATTTGAAACGGCAAAGGAAGAATTATTAGATCCGTGCGGTGAAGAAGGATCGTCGGCAGTTAAGGGTTTGGTGCACCGTTACCCAGATCGCGTTTTATTCTTGGTCAATGAAATGTGCGCCATGTATTGCCGCTATTGCACCCGTTCACGCATGGTGGGTGATGGGAATCATACATTGAATTTATCAACGTATGAACCAGCTTTGAAATATATCCGTGAGCATAAAGAAATCCGTGATGTCTTAATTTCCGGTGGTGATCCGTTGACATTAGCGGATCGCACCTTGGAATTTTTAATTTCATCATTAAAAGCTATTCCTCACGTCGAGTTTGTGCGTATTGGAACACGTATCCCCGTGACTATGCCCCAACGCATCACGCCTGAATTAATGGCCATGTTTAAAAAATATTCACCGATTTGGATGAGTGTGCATTTTAATCATCCTAAAGAAGTGACAGCGCGTGTGAAGCATGCGTGCAATATGATTGCCGATAATGGTATTCCGATGGGAAGCCAGACAGTATTATTGCGTGGTGTGAATGATAATCCTGAAACCATGAAGAAATTATTTCATGAACTTTTAAAGATCCGTGTGCGTCCGTATTACATCTATCAATGCGATCCAATCGTTGGATCAAAGCATTTTAGAACGACGGTTGCCACAGGGATTAATATCATGGAACATTTACGCGGTCATACCACAGGTTATGCTGTACCAACCTATGTGATCGACGGGCCAGGCGGTGGTGGTAAAATCCCTGTATCGCCTAATTACATGGTATCCAGTAAAGATGGGCGTCATGTGGTGCGTAATTTTAAAGGTGAACAATATACTTATATAGACCCTGATTATTAGTATGTCATTCCCGCCCCCGACAAAGACATTCGGGGGTAAACTGCAGCGGGAATCGTTAAGATATTTAATAAGGATAAACATATGCGTAAAATTGAAGCAATTGTTAGAAAAGATAAATTTC
>CAYZPQ010000167.1:0-4491 GCA_964480185.1 uncultured Planctomycetales bacterium
CTAGATAAACACGATTACGGGCTACAATGAGAGTAAATTGTTCATGACCCGCTTCAATATCCAATGTAAGGTCAATTGCTTCCCATCGCCGTTCTACTGGATGGAATCGGTATTCTTGGTTATCAATCCGTAGAAAGTGTTGTTGCAAAATGCGTTGAGTCTCACGCCATTCTAAGAAAATAACATGACCTTGCTGAACATGTTGGCCCGTTGCTATCCACGCGATAAATTCATGTGGATTAAAATAATACGGTGCAGATTTTTCTGTTAAGGCCGCATGATTGAGCGCTGGTAATCGTGTCCCTTTGTAATGATACTCAAATAACGTTTCTCCAAGTCGACGTATGCGATCTATCACAACCTCGAGTCCCACACCATTAACTGATAAATAATCTTCAATCGCGATGGACTGTTCAAGATCTAGAGAAATGTCATTAAACCGCACCAAAACATGGGTAAATCCATTTAATTGTAGAATCTTAATCCAGTCTTTAACGGGTAATACAAGATCAGTTCCTTCTTTATTAGGCATGGTTGATAATTTGTGTATTATTTCATGAACAATTAATTCACGAAGGTTATGCTTCTCTAATTTTAATATTTGTGTTTCACCGACACGTATTATTCCAGCTGTTGAACTAATATCAGCGCATCCAAGTGCCTTGGTTTCAAGGCGGGTTAAATCGATTGTTATTGCTCCAATAGCTTTCGCAATAAAATTTTGTGTGGCAAGATCAATGGAATCAAAAATACTTAAAGCAATAAAGATTTCTCGATACGTCAATGTAGAACGGCTAAAATGAAGCTTAACACCGACGGATCTTAATAAAACGGCAACACGTAACATCTCTCCCGCCAAATTGATTATTTGCACTCTGGAGAAAATAGATAATCCTTCGATGCCTGACAAAGCCCTTTCAATTAATTCCATATAGTTATCAGGAACAGCTTCATCGACGTTTAACCATTGTTTCAATAAATCTGTGATTACTTGTTCTGCGCGTCGATCTGCGTCAATAACGGTTGATGAACTCATCCCTTCACCGTCATAAGGCTGCATCTCTAAGGCATTCACAATAGTACGTTCATGATTGAGACGCGCTGTCATAATGCCTTGCAACTGTGGAATTGAGAGGGCAAATAATTTTTCAAACTCTTGATAATCAAGACGTAGTAACAGTGTATTAGCGGCCGCAATGACGGTCTTGTTGCGAGGCATGCGCGTTGCTGTTGACAATAACTTTAACGCGGCTTCCAATAATTCGGGACGTCTAGCTTCGGCAATAACCTGGGCTACATTCTCTTGACTTGTTCCCGCAAACACAAAATATTCTTCACCTAAAATACGTTGAGAAACAATATAACCCGCATCACAGAGAATTGAAAACGCTTGTTGATACGCTGGATTCTTACCACTCACTAAGTCCATATTCACACGTTTATTCATGACAGCCATTTCACCGACGATTTCACCCTCATGAATTTCTGCAACACCAGGAATAGACAGTGCGCCTCTTAATACCCAATATAAATGCGGATCTAAATCTAATGAATCTCCCTCGTGATAAAGCTCATGTTCTTGAGGCCATGAGACAATTTCACCTGTCCTTGCTAATAAGTCGATGAGTTCAGGACTCAATGCGAAAGCTTTGGGATTGTGTGGCATGGTTAATAATGCATTCTTAATTTGCGCAATATTCTGCTCTATTTCTTTTGTGTTCATTAATTGAATGGAAGTATAAGTTTCAAGGCGTTTAAGACCGATTTTATTTTGTTTACCCGCCGCGTGTACTGTATACAAAGCGCCTCTCGATACTAAATCTCCAAAGGCCAGTTCTAGTTGATCCGCCGTGATATGAACACCTGGCACACCGTTTTCAGCGATGAGCATATCAACCTTGCCAAAAAATGAGATAAATTCGTCATAGCGTGGAGTACCTGACGGGGGCATGGTTGAATCCACCAAATAACCTAATGTGGCATGACCATCATTGATCGTGAATCCAAATGTAGGTACAGGATGACCAAAAGTCCTTTTTGTCTTAAGTATTAAGCCATTGTGATTAAAGGTTTCTATATCTCCGTCGATAGGACGACTTGGAGACATGGGTTCAAATACAGATTCGATAATTTGGTCAATTGGACGACCTTGTGTGTTTGTAATCACAAGTCCTAAATAGGCGTAAGCTTGCTCGAGAACAATACGTGAGGCATAGAGTTTAATACGACGTTGATTAGAAGGATCTTGAGATAATGCTGCCTCTTCAACTAAATCCACAATGCCTCGAATATGATCATCATGAATATGCGATAAGTAAATACCGTCGACAAGTGACCAGAATCCTCTGTGCTTAAGATTATCAATTGTGCGTTGGGATGGATCAACTAAGAATAAACGCCCCTTAAAGGCAAAGATTAAGTTTGTATAATCCTGCCCAATACTAAATGTCGTCGGGTCTCCGTTACCTCCGGCTTTAAATCGCAAGGCTTGAATTGCCATCGAACGTTGAAGCATATCAACAAGGGCTTTATGCTCGGCAATGCTCCACATGATTGGGCTCTTCTTAAAACCACCAATTTCTCTGTGCGATACTGCAATACGCTTGCCGTGTGATCTGAATACCCATGCATTGGAAGTGCGTTTGACTGACACATCACCCAAAGTAATTGTCTGACCCTTTTTCTGGATGACAATCGTCATGATTTCACTTAAACGGGCCATGCGCTGTTCTTCAACGGGATTATGGAACAATGCTCCAGGGAAAACAAAACTACGCTGACGCTGAAATTCATCAGCAATTGCTTCATTAAGTTGAGGATCGTGGCTATTATACCCAGCCTCATTTAATACTTTTAGATAATGCTCCCTGCCTTTACCGCCGGCAAAAAAGAAACGAATAATATCTGTGACCCGCTGGGCCTCTTCTTCACTCTCGACGACAATTGTTGTGGTTCGACTTAAAAGTGGGACAATACCTGGAGCTAAAACATCTTTAAATCCTTGGGCTTGTCCATTGAGAAATGTCTTAAGTTCTTTATGTTTAGCGTCTAATTCTTGTTGAGCATCAACACCCTTCTCTTTTAACGCTTTTATTTCTTTCATATACGCTGCGTACTTAGCCTGTAATCCACGTGCTGCTGCTTCAAAGAATAATGCCTGAAATAAAAATGGCTCTATGTCATTCACCACCGTCGGATCAATAAACATGACATTAGGTTGTGGGGCTTTACGTCGGGCAATATCTTTATTAGAGACACGTCCCCACGAAAACACCTGTTTTCCTATGGGTAAGGTCAATAATTCTCTATCTAATTGATAATATTGAAATGAAACTGGTGCCCGATCACGATGCACTCGACCATTATGTCGACTATGATTTACGATACGTCGTAATGTCCATTGTGAATCAATTGTATTAAAAAATTGATTTGCCTGAGATTGGTGTTCAGGTAAATGCTGTTGAATAAGCCATGTGCGAGGAGCGGTGACGAATAAAGGCAATGTCGTAAATAGCGAGACTGGCAATAATCGACTAAGGACAAAACGAAAAATATTTAGGATTGTAATTGTTATTTCTTCCGCAACAGGAGCGATCAATTCTGCTATCAAACGCTGATGCCAATCACTCTTAGCCCAATTGTACCAGTCTAGAAAGAATTTGATCATGGCAGGAGCGCTGCCAAAACCGGGCTCTGTCCCTAGTTTTTTGTCTTTGCGATATTTTAGGAAATATTCGCGTGATGCGGCTAGTTTGAATTCTGGGGAAACGAATTTCATTACGGGTTCTTCACCGCCCCAGTCGTTAATAAACTTAGGATCAATGGTGTTGCGTTGGGCATTTACTTCTTGGTATTGAATCCATCGGGTGACGGCCTTAAAGTCTGCGTCCTCACTACCACGGTCATCATAGCGTTCCATTAATGGTTGATAAAGGATCGGCCAATAGCGGTCAATATCAATGGGTTTATTATCCTCGGCAAATTTGTCAAATTCTTGAATAAAGGCTTCTTCTTTGCTGAGTTTCTGTCCTTTAGGATCAAGCCAACTGTTTACATAACGTTCACGGAAACTTTGAGTGAATTGGCTGATCATGTCAGCTCTACTTATTTTGGCTCTTAAGAAATCAATAAGCTGACGGATCTCGACGATATCTTGTTGCTGATTGCGTGTAATCAAAAAATGAAGACGTGCCACAACATAGGCAAATTCGGGCTCTTGAGGATTTAAATACCCTATAGCAAACGGATTAAATAACTCATTGTTTGCTAAACGACGCATCTCTTGAACACTATCTTTTGCGGCAATCTTTTCTATAGCCAAACTCATTGCTGGGAATCGAGGTGTATTTAAAGCGCGTAAATCAATAAGTTTGGTCTCAGTCAGGCGCTGAATAATGGCCTTGCTTTCGTCAGATCGCACCGTCAATAATTTGATAATCATGTCGATGATTTGACGATGACGTTGACTACCAAAATTCTGATGATCAATCA
>CAYZPQ010000168.1:0-4402 GCA_964480185.1 uncultured Planctomycetales bacterium
CACTACTGATTATTCTTATTACCAAGATTATGCAAAGAATAATCTATGTGGGGATCAATTCCTAAATCATTGGGATCAAAAGACTTTTCTTGAGATGGAATATTCTTCCCCTGCATCTCCATTAAACTAAATTTATAATCCATTTCTTTAACCCCTGGACAAGTATTTGCTAACTCTTTCTGATCTTTATAATTCTCATCGGAAACCTGAAGATTGACATTCCCATTAGACCAAAGTAGATAATCATGTTCTGTTACTGGGTCTCCTATTATTAATGTACCAATATAATTTGTTACCATTGGTTTTATAGAGAAACTTATATCTGGGAATATTTCTAAAATTCCATTTCCTTGATAAATTTGGATGCGTACTACTTTATAATCACCAGAGGGTAACAAAAAACAAAATGGCTGACTATTACAGTCATACTTTGTAGCACAACCCCAACTTCTCATTGAGTAATGAAATACTTGAGAAGTAGATGTATTCTTTATCTGAAGAAGATATGCTGTCTTAATACGTGTCTTTGAGGTTGTAAGTCTTCCAAAGACAACACTGTTCCCATTGTTTGCCTCTTTGACAAACGTTGTAGATTTTATATTATTCAATTGTGTAGCACACCCGCTTAATAAAACAGCCGAAATAACAGTAGCAAGAATCAAGGCATGTTGCATTCTGAAAACTCCTTAGCTTAAAAAAACGGGACACATTGAATTCTAGAATTCAATGTGTCCTGTTTTCTTTTTTTAATTCTTGATAAAGTTTAATTACCGCAAGCTCTTTGGCCTTCGCCTCTACTTCAATCGTCGCGTCAATCTTACGCCAACAATCTGGGAAGTCATTACTATCAATGTAATCGTGGTGCTCAGAAGGCTTAGGACATTTCCATCCATTCTTTGGACTGGATATATGGAATAAGGGCTCTTTTTTCCACGTCGATAAGGCTTCTGTTGTTGCTTGCTCAATAGTTAATCTGTCTGAATTGCAGCGATGATGATGGACATCATAAACAAATCCTACCTGATGAGCTCGACATAGCGGAAGCAAATCTTCCGGGGTATAAACCTTATCATCATTCTCAAAAGATAACCGTGTGCGTACACGTTGAGGTAATCGTTGTAGATTTAATGCTACTTGTTTTAGAGCGTCCGATTTATTCCCATAAGCCCCACCACCGTGGATATTAATCACATCAGCGCCTATCCATTCACTCACCTCAGCTTGGTAGTCCAAATCAGCAATGGAACGCTCCGTCACTTCATTATTACCCGAGCTCAATAAAACAAATTGATCGGGATGAAATACTGTTCTTAAACCATGTTGCTGAGCGATGCTTCGGCAACGCTCGAATGACTTAATAATTTCTTTATAATCAGGCAAATCTGAAATTGCGTAACCCGCACCAGGGTGTGTCTTCGCAGGTAATATTTGACTATTAACCCGAAAACACCCAATAGTGTTTGCCGCACAATATTCAAGCGCTTTTGCCAACGCTAATGCATTTGCGATGCATAATTGCGAAAGCTTAACAAGAGCATCGTGTCGCTTCATTTTCAATAATGACGTTGCTGTGGTAGTAGAAAACTTAATCGGTTCATTAGCAAACTGGCAGCACAATCCGAGCTTAATCATAGCATTACATTTTCCATCGAGATTTATACATTTGCTTTAAAATACGCTCTGGTCTCGCTGGCAATAACACCATTCAATACCAATAATGTCAAAACATTGGGGATAACCATGAACCCATTTAAGACATCTGCTAAATTCCATACCGACGATAGGCTCGCAATTGAACCCACAAATGCAGCAGCCACCCACGCATAACGGTAGGGCTGTATTGCTTTCGTGCCTGCTAAATATTCCATACTTTTCTCGCCGTAATACGCCCAACCAATAATGGTAGCGAAGACAAATGTTGCTAAACCAAGGGTCAAGAAAAATGGACCAAGTACAGGGATTTGATCAAACGCGGCCTTACTTAAGGCTGCCCCATTTAAACCTTGAGTCCAAACACCCGATGATACAAACGCGACACCGGTGATAGCGCACATCACAACCGTATCCCAAAATGTCCCTGTCGCTGAAACCAATCCCTGCTCAACAGGACTTTTTGTCTGCGCTGCAGCGGCCACAATAGGCGCACTTCCCATCCCTGATTCATTCGAAAATAAACCACGGGCAATACCAAACCGTATCGCCTCTTTCACGCCAGCCCCTAGAAATCCGCCAATCGCTGCTTGACCAGTAAAGGCGCTTTTAAAAATTAACTCAAGTGATGAAGGAACATTCTTCGCATTGATAATCAATAAAATAATACAGCCCAACATAAATGAAATTGCCATGAATGGCACCAACTTCTCACTAATACGTGAAATGGAACGAATGCCGCCTAAAATAACAAGTGCTGTCAGTGATGAAAGAATGAGTCCCGTTACCCAGCGAGGCACATGGTACGCATCATGCGCCAATACAGCGACGGAATTAGCCTGCACCATATTTCCAATCCCAAAAGAAGCAATAGCACATAAGGCAGCAAACACAATCCCTAGCCAACGGCATTTCATTCCATGTTCAAGGACATACATCGGGCCCCCGCACATTTCACCTTTAGCATTGGTCTGACGGTATTTAACTGACAATACAGCTTCACCATACTTCGTTGCAATTCCAAAAACACCTGTAAGCCAAATCCAAAGCACCGCACCTGGTCCACCTGATGCAATCGCTGTGGCAACACCAACAATATTCCCTGTCCCAATTGTCGCAGCTAAGGCGGTCATCAAAGAACCAAATTGGCTAATATCACCCTTACCTTCTTTATCAGTCGAGAGTGACAAACGAATACCTAAGAATGTGTGTTTCTGAATAAACCCAAGGCGGAATGTTAAAAACAAATGCGTCCCAAACAAAAGGGCCAACATCGCTGGCCCCCACAATACCGTATTTAAATCAGATAACACTGTATCAATACTTGCCATGGACATTCCTCATCTTATGTGATCATTAAACAGCATTTAGAAATATCGAAGACTAAAACTCAATAATCGCCGTACCCCACGATAAACCAACACCAAAACCGCAAAGAACCACTTTATCACCCGCTTTAATTTTACCTTGGTCCATTGCATCTTTTAACGCAACAGGGATAGACGCAGACACTAAATTACCAATATCCTTTAAATTACGAAACATCTTTTCCGGCTTGATCTTAAGCGCTCGCTCAATCGAATCCAGCGCCATGCTACTGGCTTGATGAAAAATAAATAAATCGATATCATCGACGGATAAACCATTCTTAGCCAAAATCTCTGAAACCTGTTTTGGAACTTTGGAATTCACAAATGTTAAAATGCCAAAACCATCCATATGAATATTCTCTTCGGTACGCACATTGCCACTCTTGTCCTTCACCTCTACAGAAGTACTTTCTGACTTTGGATGACGGCACCCTCCAGCGGGAATGATAAATTTATCGTAATCTTTACCCGACGTAGAACACTTCATATCAATAATTCCAGATCCTGCGCTTGATGCATTAATCAAAGACACCGCGGCCCCATCTCCAAAAAGAATTCTTGTCGACCGATCTTGCTTATTGATAAATTTTGAATAGGTGTCTGCATTGACTAAAAGAATATTAGTCGCACTTTTCGATGCGATTAAACCTTGCGCTAAAGCAAGACCATAAATATAACCTGAACACGCCAGCGTAAAATCAAAAGCAAAAACATTTTCTGAAAGATCAAGTCGCTTGTGCAAGATACAGGAATTTGGCGGTAAAATATGGTCGGTGCTTTCTGTACAAAATATCAAACCGTCGATGCTCTCTTTATGATATGGCTGCGTTGCAAAAAACTTCTCACATGCTTTCACGGCTAAATCCAACGCTGTCTCATCATCTTTGGCAACATGTCTTTTAGCCACACCCGTTCGAGTTTCTAAAACGCCCATATTCCAATCACTATTTTCTCGAGCAAGATCGTCATTAGAAATAATCATTTCTGGTAAATAGTAGTCAATGGCTTCAATTTTAACGCGCATTCATACTCCCTCAATTATTTAACTTACACATCTCTAAAGCTACTTCTGAGAAAGACTATTTAACTGTGAATCAATATAGTCCACTAAGGATTGCACATTATTAAAAGGACCAGTGGCAGAGGACAACGCATCTTCATGAGCCAACGTGATCGTCTTACCAAATTTTTTCTGTATTTCTTCTTGAATAAAGATGATTAAATTAACAATACCCAATGAATCCAATGTGGCTGACTGCCCCATCAATGCTGTATTCACTGATTTCTCAATCTGTTCACCCTCTGATAAATCTCGATTAATTACATCGATAGCCTGAAAAATGATCTGCGTTATTTGTTCTTTTTGATTCATCAGCCGCTCC
>CAYZPQ010000169.1:0-4390 GCA_964480185.1 uncultured Planctomycetales bacterium
AAAGGTATGGTCTTTTAAAACAACCGTATACGTATTCGCTTCGGCAATCGCTAGGACAGGCATCCAGCATAAGACACCTAGAATTAAATAAACCATTAAACGCACCATATGAAGCGCTCCTTATTTAAATTAATTTAACACAATTATTCTGTATAGTGGACGACTAATGCTCATTCTTGAGCCGAGGCATCGATAATTAATGTCAGATAAAATAAGTACTATAATGACTTATTTGATGCCTTCAAAATACCAAAATACAGGCCTTTGTCAAGTAATCATTGCGTGTTAAATAAGTATTCCTAAGAATGCTTTAAGGTCAGTGACAGGTTGAATGTCAATAATGATAGGAATAAAACCAGAAGAGTTCTGAAGCTGTTGCAACATGGCAGGGTCTATATTCGCTTGATTAAAATTAATACCATTGGCAGAATCTTTGTTAATTTCGAAAGGGATTTGATCTGCAGTAAAATCTATACCACCATTTAGAGCAGAATCTTTAACATTTTTATGTTGAACCATCGCCAAATCAAGTTGCTTAATAATCTTCTCAAGATGACTCTTTAATCTTAATCGTACATAATCTGACCACCTTCTTTGAATTGACCATCGTACTGAGTCATCGACTTGATGAAGCAAACTTTGCGCTGTTGCTAACTGATCTGCTATATAGGGATTTCTGATTCTTTTGACTTCAGAAACATCAATTAAATATACTCTTTGTTTTTTATCTTCAGGGTCGACATTCCCTATCATGATATTAGCTGGTTTGAAATCACTAACAATATCAATGGCATTTTGAATCATATAAGTGACGAAGTTTAAAAGAAGATCTATTTGCTCCTCAGTTAACATCTTATCTTCGGCGTGATGTTCAATAAAATCAATAGATTCACCATATACTTTTTCAACCTCAATAATGTAATGTGTCTGTGGGTTTCCCTCGATAAAACCATGGCTCATAATTCTAGGACTTATGCCAAGCTCACCTAAATCTTTAAAATTATCTAAATCGCTTTGGGGAACCATTTGCCTTATTTTCAAAACACGGTAGGCAGATCTGCCGTTAATAAAAACATAATTATTTAATCCCCATCGTTTCCTAACATCGTCTCCTCGATCCATTGAATCTGTTGAACGACCTCTACTTATTAAATACTTCCGAATCAATTCTTTTTCATCGTCAGAGGCTAACGCTTCAGGAATTCCGCTAGATCCAGTTGGACCAAATAAATATTCCCCTTCTGTAGCAATTGTCTCGCTACCCGTCGCCGGATCTGCTTCTGCCGTAAAACCATAATAAGTAATTATGCCATGGGTAGCGAATTCTTTGCGCACCTCTGAATAAGCCTTAATCGTAATTCCACGTTGACGCAATATTCTTCTTAATCTTTCCTGGAATGCTTCCTCAGAAGTCAGGAGCTTTGTAACTAAATTATTTTCATCTCCTCCTAAGATCATTAAACCTTTGCCCCGTGTTACTCTTAGGGCATGAAATAATAGCTCTTGTTGTTGAACATCCCCAGAAATTCGAGCATCAAGGCCAAAGCCAGGTTGATTGAGTGCCCATGCGATATCTCCTCTTTCAATTGCTGACTGAACACTTTCATCTAATGTTTCATCCGATTTAAAATCATGATAGAAAATAAACTTATCAAGAGCTTCATTCCCCAAATTAAAGCCTATGCTATAAAACATCGTCTCTGTTTGTGTATTCTGGAACAAAACTATTTTTCTAGCTCCTAATTTATACGCAGCAATTCCTAATATCGCCATAGGTCCTGCACCAAAATCTATAAACACCTTGTCTTTGATCTTATCTTTGTTCGCCTGCATATGAGCTAACATCGTAATTGTATGCATTGTCCAATTTAAACGATCCTCATATGGCACCCTGTCATCATAAAATCTGCCACGCATAATAATATGTGGTATCCATGCCCCTTGAAAAAGCAATTCATCTGGAATTATAGAACTATTTATCACCACCAAATCACCTACCCGATAAAACTTAACAGAATCACCATTCGCATTACGATGAACAGTAACAGGAAAAACCTGTTCCCCAACCTTAATCGTTGTCCGATATAAGTCTTTCTCTTCAATTCCCAAACCAGCCATCAAATGATTCTCAATATCATTTACGTCAACCGTCACGCTGGTCATCGCAGGGTTTACATCGCTTCGTTCATCATAAAAATACGTTCTGTACTTCTCATGTAAAAGACCAAAAGTCCGTTCTTCTATCTCAGCTAATGTTAATCCCGCAGATTCAGGCAATTTCAAATGTTGTATACCTGCTGAACCATATTGTGTAAATTCTAGGGGCGCTTGACCTTGTTTACGGATGGTTCTTCCCTTAAATCGTCCACTAATACCTGGTGCAAATTCAATTTCTCTTATATCGCGGGGCTTCTTTAAATAACCCCTGAGGTCGCGACTTAAAAGCCTCGCTTCTTTGACAGCTTGAGCATATGACCCTATATAAACGGTAAATATTTTTCCATGACGAATTTCTCCTCCATGTAAAAACTTATGAATATACCCCTCTCTTTTCAAGTACTGTGAAACCACTTGAACATCTTCTGGAGATACATTCAAATGAAATTTCCAACCAAAATCAGGATCACGCGGATCCATAAGAACGGATGTAGGAGGCTTAGTAAGAACAATGGGCTCATCAATATAACTCTTCAAACCGCTTTGCTTTTCGTATTGAGCGATTTGTTCTGGCGTATCCATCGCATCAGGCAAATCACCTTGTGTAATTAAATTAATGCTATCATTCTCAGGAAGAGCTTGAGACAAAGGAAATTGCGCGCGCTGACGGAACTTATCGAGAACCGTCGTCATCGCCTTGTTTTGTTCAGGCACCAGAGCATTCTCTTTATTTCTAAAACTCGCACCGATTATGGAACGGACTTCTGCAATCCATGACTCGGTAGCGAGGCGATTTAAGTAATTCCTGGAATCAGCAGTAATAATCGTTTTCAAAAATTCCATACCTCTAAAGTAATTAAGAAACTGACGCATGCTTTCATTGACTTGTGCGGGCGAATAGAATTTTGGCTCTCTCGTATCACCGATTGTCATGCGTAAGGCAAATGTATCTAAATCTACACTCATTAATATTCTATACTTTGGATATTTTCCTAAAAATTTTTCTAGTGGTTTAAAATCCCCATTAGTTATATGTTCATGTTTGTAAGCTACTTCGCCATGTTCATTTCTTTCTAATAAATCAGCATTCATTCCATAACCGTTTATATTACTCAGGACTAACCCTTGGGCAAATCCATCTCTCACAGCAGCAGTAACCCAGTTATAATCTGTAACACCTTGTGCAATAAATACATCTTCGTTTTCTCTTTGAATAATATGGTCTTCACTATCCTCACCCCAAAGATCTGTGTGAGGATCCAAATTGGCAATAATAATCGGCTCATCACCTAATCTCTTTAATAAATGCTTTTGAGCAAATAACCAGTAATAGACCCCTTCATGAAGCCTAAAATGCACTACATCAAGGTTTGGATTTCTTAAAACAGCTACAGTGTACGGATGACAGCGTCGTACTAATTCAAGCACACCATTTTTCCGATCACTTAATGCGGCGCTAATAATATCATCCGTCAAATAGTCTGCAAAATCACCGTGCCTAGCTGAATCTTTAACAGAATTAACAAAACCTTTAAGAAAACGCAATTGCATCACATCAATACTTGTCCAATCTCTCTGGGTTATATCTTGAAGAACCTGTATAGCTATATCTTCTTCCATCAAACTCACTGGCATTGGTTCAATATCCTGCCACTCTTTTAAATTACTGACTTGGGATTTATTGTCTAAAGAAACTCTCATAGCCTGATCATCTTTGGGCAATGAAAGAACCATCGCAATTTTTTTCATATTTGCCCTATTTGGAATCATTGCACTATCATGACTCACCACCATTGCTCTGCTCGCATTAAGATTGAAACCTCCCGAGAAGTATTTACGAGGAATTAATTTCTGAGTGATAGGGTCTTGTTCTTCTTTGATTAAATTCACAGCCCCTTTTTTAAAAGCCTGAAGATATTGCTTATAAATACGCTCTGGATCCCCGACAAAAGCATTCGGGGAGGACAAGCCCGCAGTCTTATTTTTATCGGCGTACACTTTACTTAAAATACTGTCTTTGATTTTCTTCTTATACCAATTCGCCAAAATCAAACTGTTATAAACCTGTCGCAATTGAGCAAAGTTCTTCCCCTCATTAATTTCTGTGGTCAATTCAGGAATAATAATTTCGCGAATAATATTCTTAGAAAATTCACTATCAGTTTTATGAGAGACGGGAACGGGTGGCCCGTAGGCGGGTGCCCTATCAACCGGAGGGGCGAGCTTTTCAAGC
>CAYZPQ010000170.1:0-4017 GCA_964480185.1 uncultured Planctomycetales bacterium
CAGCCACCATGCTATTACCTTGCTTAGCACCTTCAGGCGAAGCAATTTCAGCAAAGTTCACATTGGTTCCCCGAGGAGAAAAACGTGGGTGATTACGAATAATGCGACCTAAACTATTCACGTCTACTTCTTGCAATCCAGACACATACGCCACCACATGCGGCACGCCTGTATCTATATAGTGCACAGTCATTTTCTTACCAGCAACAGTAATATTTAAGTCGGACATATAGTCTTTTGGATTTGATAAGCGCACACGGGCGACTTCACCTTCTGCTTCACCTAAGACTTCACCAGCTAAAGTTTCCATGCCAAATAATTTCTTAATCGGCTTATGATTCATGACAATGTACGCGGCCATACAACGAGCACCATTACCGCACATTTCAGCTTCAGATCCGTCGGCATTGATAATGCGCATGCGGTAATCTGAGGATGTGGACTTTTCTAAAATCAACACACCATCAGCGCCAATACCAAATTGACGGTTACATACCGCTTGGGTAAATTTGATATAGTCTAAATTGGCTTGAGGCTCAATGACGATAAAGTCATTCCCCGCACCCACCATTTTAATAAAATTAATATTACGCATAAATTATTTTAAAAAAGAAGGAATACTTTCCCCTCTCATTAAATCCTCAAATGTCTCACGTTGACGTGTTACTTCAAATTTATTTCCCTTCACCATGACTTCTGGCACACGGCCACGTACATTGTAATTACTGGCCATGACATACCCATAGGCACCGGCACTCATGATCGCTAATAAATCCGCTTGCTTAACCTTAGGTAAAAGTCGATCATGCGCAAAGAAATCGCCGCTCTCACAAATAGGACCAACAACATCTACCTTAATTTTTGAACCGCCTGCTTTTTTCAGCGGTACAATTTCATGATACGCATCATATAACATCGGACGGATCAAATCATTCATCCCACCGTCAACAATGACGAATTTCTTCACCCCATTGTCTTTGATAAATAAAACTTTGGTGACAAAAATACCTGCATTACCGACAATAAAACGGCCAGGTTCCATGATAATCTTTAAACCTGTTTTTTGTAAAATGGGTAGAACTTTTGCGGCATAATCAGCGGCTGTTTGTGGCGTTTCATCTTTATAAACGATCCCTAAACCACCGCCAATATCCAAATATTCAATCTCAACACCTTGGGCTTTTAATTCATCAATAAACGCCACCACCTTCTTTAATGCTCCAACAAAAGGTGCGCCCTCGGTAATTTGAGAACCAATATGAATATGCACCCCATTGATCTTAATATTGGGATACTTGCTACGTCCCTTAAAGATTTTCTTGGTTGTACTTAAATCAATACCAAATTTCTTCTTCAAAGAACCGGTGGTGATATATTCGTGTGTTGGAGCTGGCACGTCAGGATTAATGCGTAATGCCGCTTGAACAACCTTACCCATTTTCTTGGCCACACGATTAATCTCAACTAATTCGGGCTCGGACTCGACATTGAATAATAAAATGCCTGTTTTAATGGCAAAGGCAATTTCTTCTTCGGTTTTACCGACGGAAGCAAAAACAATCTTTTTAGGATCTGCCCCTACTTTTAATGCTTTTTTTAATTCACCGACAGAGACAATATCAATTCCTGCCCCTAAATCAATTAAGCTTTTAATAATGGCTAAATTGCCATTGGATTTCATCGCAAAACAAATGATTGGATTAACTGGTGCAAACGCCTTTTGCAACTTTGTAAAATGATCAGCAATGGTGTTATAGCTATATAAATAAAATGGTGTACCCACTTGCTTGGCGATCGTCGCTACTTTGACTGATTCAGCGTGTAATTCATTGTTTTTAAATTTAAAATCATGCATATTAGTTTAATTTCTTTGTCCACAACGTTAATTGTTGAGATACCAAATCTGGGTTGGTTGAGCCTAAAGAAGTTTTAATTCTAACAGACATTTTTGGATTGAAAAGTTTTTTTACGTCCTCGTTTAAGTGAGGGTGAAAGGCTTTCAATTCTTTGGCTGTTAAGGCAGAAATGCTCTTTCCTTTGTCCAAACATTGCTTAACCATAGTGCCTAAAATGTCATGCGCATCACGGTAAGACACACCTTTTTTGATTAAATAATCCATCACATCGACCGTAAAGAAACTTTCATCGGTAATGCGGGACTCTAAAGCGGTGCGCTTCACATCTAATTTTGTAAACAATTGCCCTAATACCGTTACCATATCAATGGTAGTTTCAACAGTATCAAAAAGAACAGGCTTATCTAATTGCAAATCACGGTTGTACGTTAACGGTAATGCTTTTAATAAAACCAAGATCTCGGTGACATTACCATAAATTTTCGCCGTGGTCCCTCGCATCAATTCAAGCACATCGGGATTCTTCTTATGCGGCATAATCGATGAGCCTGTGCAAAATGAGGCATCAATATCGATAAAATCAAATTCTTTAGTCGCCCATAAAATCAAATCTTCGGAAATGCGTGATAAATGCATGGCGACAATCGAGCATGTTGAAATAAGTTCAACTATAAAATCACGGTCACTGACAACATCCATGCTATTGGCGGCTGTTTGAGCAAACCCTAATAATTTTGTCACATACGCACGATCAGTCTTTAAGGACGTTCCTGATAAGGCACAACTGCCTAAGGGCATCACATTCGTACGCATAAAACAATCTTCTAAGCGCGAACGGTCACGGTCGAGCATCTCAACGTAAGCGAGCAAATGATGTGCTAATAATACAACTTGGGCACTTTGTAAATGTGTGTACCCTGGAATAATCACATCTTCATTATCTTTAGCAAATTGCACGATGCTCATTTGCAATTCTTTGACCGCTTGATGCAACACATCAATTTGATCTAAGCAATATAACTTCACATCGAGCACGACTTGATCATTGCGTGAACGGGCTGTATGCAATTTATCCGCTGGGGCACCAATTAATTTCTTTAAGCGTTGTTGAATGTCGGTATGAATATCTTCAGCATTTGGATCATACTTAAATTTTCCTGATCCAATCTGATCTAAGATTTTCTTAAGACCAACGACGATCTTCGCGGCATCGCTCTTGGGAATAATCCCTTGCTTACCCAACATCTGGGCATGCGCGATGGAACCAATACAATCGTACTTGGCTAAACGATAATCATAAGCGATTGAAAACGTAAACTTATCCGCCAAAGGATCCGACTTCTTATCAAAACGCCCACCCCAGAGTTTACTCATAGTTTTACCTTTTGTTTAGTACGGCATACCCCAAATACGGATGAAGCCTTCGGATAATTTTGGATCGAAGATATCTTTATCACCATAGGTCGCTAATTCTTCCTTGTAACGGGAGAATGGGGATTTACGACCAACCACATGACAATTACCTTTTAATAACTTCAAACGTACCACACCACTGACGCGTTCTTGGGTCTTATCGATAAATGCATCTAAGGCATACTTTAACGGTGTTTCCCACAACCCATAATATGTCATGTGCGCATACTGGGGTGAAATGTACGCTTCTTTATAATGCAATGTCTCACGGTCTAAGACAATCGCTTCTAATTCTTTATGCGCTGTCATTAACAATGTCCCTGCCGGATTTTCATAAATCTCACGGGATTTAATTCCAACTAAACGGTTTTCGACCATGTCGACGCGACCCACTCCATTACGTCCACCGATCTCGTTTAATTTAATTAAAAGTTCAACGGGCTTTAATGCCTTGCCATTAACTTTAACCGGAATACCTTGAGCAAATTCAATCTCAACATACTCAGGCTTGTTAGGGCATTTCAACGGGTCTTTGGTCATCTTGTAAATTTCTTCGGGTGGTTCAACATTAGGATCTTCTAACACACCACACTCAATGGAACGACCATATAAATTAATATCCGTCGAATACGGGCTCTTTTTTGTGACATCAATTGGGATTTTATGCTTTTTTGCATAATCAATTTCTTGATCACGTGTTTTAAATTCCCAGGTGCGTAATGGGGCTTCTAATTCAAGATGGGGTGCT
>CAYZPQ010000170.1:4027-4389 GCA_964480185.1 uncultured Planctomycetales bacterium
CTTGCTTCTTGCCGTTAATAAAAATACCGTTTTCTGTGTTCTTCGGGTCCATCTATTCTCCTTCCTGGATCTTGAGATGATTATAAAGACTAAGCTTCTAGCTTATTCTTTTCTTCTTCTAACAAGCGCTTCTGCTCCTCAATCTTGGTTTTTTGAAGGCGTATTTCTTTGGTTCGCTCGGCAATTTTAACTTCCAAACGCACTTGATCATTTCCCTTTCCCGTACAGCCATGGGAAAGTGTTGTTGCTTTTTCTTTCTTGGCGACCGCGACTTGATGTTTCGCAATTAATGGACGTGACAATGCTGTTGCTAAGAAATACTTCCCTTCATACACTGCATTTGCTTTAATCGCTGGGAACAC
>CAYZPQ010000171.1:0-4355 GCA_964480185.1 uncultured Planctomycetales bacterium
AATGCAAATTTTTCAAAGTCAAGTAAAAAATAAAAAAAAATTTAATTTTAATATTTTTCTAATAATTATGGGAGCAATAAATGAAATATATTGGAAGGTTAATTCCTTCTTCAAGGAACTACCATACAACGTAAAACATGGTGTTAAAAACTTAATTCGTTGGATACCTATTATCTGGAAGGATCGTGATTATGATCATAACTTTATATATGAATTAATTAAAGTTAAACTTGAATTCCAGGGGGAATACATCAAGAAAAAAAATAGATTTGTTAGTTCATCTAGAGAAGGTGAACGAATGTTATTGGTATCAAGATTAATTCAACGTGAACAAGATGATTTCTACGACGGCTCTGCAAACGATCGTGTAGGCGGGTATTATGCAGTCTATAAAGGATTAAAAGACCTCACGATTGAACAGTATGTGATTAATCGTAACACGGATGGTCAAACAATTTCTTTCAGTCAGACAGGTGATGGCGAAGTAGAAGATTATACAATAGGGGGACGTGTCCTCGGTAAAATAGCCGACACAGCTTTTGATTTCGAATTAGAAGCGGCTAAGCAGGTTGGTAATTCAGGAGCATTAGATGCGAATGCGCAAATGGCAATAGGTATATTAGGTTATACCTTTGATATGAATTGGAAACCTCGTCTTTCATTTGAATTTGATTATGCTTCAGGAGATAGGAATCGAACAGATGGAAAGCGTCAGACTTTTGATAATATTCATCCAACCAACCATCTCTTTTATGGCTACATGGATTTTGTGAGCTTGCAAAATATTAATAATTATAAATTACAAATCAAAGCCGATCCTACTAAGAAGTTAAATCTTCAAACGGATCTTCATTTTATTTATCTTGATTCGCCGAAAGACAATCTGTATGGGGCTAACAAAGTGATCAAGAGGGCGACCGTCGCTGGGGCTGATGCGTATGTAGGAAGCGAAGTAGATTTATTAGCTAAATATCAAGTTACAAGTTTTTTAAGCACCATGGTTGGATATTCTCATTTCTTTGCGGGCAATTTTCTTAAAGACACAGGGTCATCCAATGATGCTGATTTTGTCTATATTCAAACAGTCGTTAATTTTTAATATGGAGACAATATAACGTGATGATGCGTTTGCATAAAGAGGGCTTAAGAAATGGCCTTATTGGATCTGCTGTCTTGGTGGGGCTTGTACTATTAGGGTCAAGACGCCTGTTATATTTTGATGCCGCGTTAACGCCTTATTTGTATGCGACGATATTTGCAATTTTTGGGAGCATCTACCGATATAGTGTTTGGGTTAGCCGTCCACCAACTCAAATTTTGTTAAAGCGAAGCATGCAGTTTGTTTTTAGTCGCAACTTCTTTAAGTATTTCATTTTGGTATTTAAGACATTTATTGAACAAATCGTTTTGCAGAAGTTTATTGGCAGGCGTAGCCCTTATAGATGGGTCATGCATTTCTGTTTGGCTTGGGGTTGTTTGCTTGCTTTTGCAGTGACATTTCCTTTGGTGTTCGGATGGCTGCATTTCGAAAATCCTATAGGATATAAGAATTTGTACCAACTCGTTGTTTTTGGCTTTCCACTTCAGATATTTGATCCTGAAGGAATTATTGGATTTCTTTTTTTCAATTCTCTGAATTTTTGTTCAGTTTTGGTTATTGTAGGGACAGTGATGGCTTTTACGCGCAGATTTCTTCATCCCGGAGAGATGGCAATCCAGTCTTTCGCGCATGATCTTCTTCCCCTTTTAGTGCTGTTTTCTGTTGCTGTGACGGGTTTATTCTTGACCTATAGTAATCATTTTTTAGGAGGGGCACATTATCGAGTATTGACAACTATTCATTGTTGGACGGTTGTTATGTTGTTGGTGTATTTGCCTTTTGGTAAATTCTTTCATATTTTTCAAAGAGCGGCGCAAATGGGAGCGGCTTTGTATATTGAAGAGAAAGAATGTGGGAAGCCAGCTTTATGTATACGGTGTCAACAGCCGTTTACGAGTGATATGCAAAAAGAAGATGTGAAGAAAGTCTTATATGACTTAGGGTTTCAATTCCAAGGCGATGACAAAAATCCATCCATGCAGGATTTGTGTCCTCTATGTCGTCGACATATGTTGATGGTGACTCAGCATCAGCATTTAGGTGGCAAATTCGATATTCATCATCGTTAATTAACGGAGCCAAATATGGCAGAATTACCTTTATCTAAAGAAAAGATTGCAGAGCAGTTCGGCCCTCATTTGAAATATGATCCTCCGGGAGGATGGGAACTTTCAGGTAAAGAGCCGGATGCTAAAGTTAAGACTCATTGTTGTTTTTGTGGTCAGGGCTGTGGGATCATTTTAAAAGTTCAAGACAATCAAGTGATCGGTTTTGATCCTTGGGAAGCATTTCCTTTTAATCAGGGAAAGCTATGTCCCAAGGGGGTTAAAAGATATATGCAAGGCAGTCATCCAGATCGCTTGATGTATCCAATGGAAAATCGTCCTGGTGTTGGGTATGAACGTATAAGTTGGGATGATGCTTACACAAAAGTGATTGATGCTATTAAGCGTATTCAAGGCGAGCATGGTAGGGATGCTTTTGCGTTGCTTTCCGGCGTTTCATTATCGAATGAAAAATCGTATTTGATTGGAAAGTTTGCGCGGGTGGCTTTGCAAACAGCAAATCTTGATTACAATGGCCGTTTATGTATGGTGTCTGCGGGTGCAGGCAATAAGAAATCTTTTGGGATTGATCGTGCGGCCAATTCATGGGCGGATATTCTAGAGACGGATTTAATTGTCTGTGCAGGCACAAACGTATCAGAATGTTCGCCGATCACAACGGATTACATTTGGAAAGCTCGTGATGTGCGGGGTGCTAAACTGATTGTCATCGATCCACGCATGACGCCCATTGCACGTACGGCGGACTTATATTTACCCGTACGTCCTGGCACAGATGTGTATCTGGCGAATACAATTTTGAATTTAATGATACAAGCGGGTCATATTGATGAAGCTTTTATCCGTGATCATACGACGGGTTTTGAAGATGTTAAAACAGGGGTTGCTAAATACACACCTGAGGATTGTGAGAAGATTACCGGTGTCCCAGCAGCCAATATAAGAAAAGCTGCTCAATGGTGGGGTGAGGCTAAACGCAGTTTCTTGTTACATGCACGGGGTATTGAACATCACACCAAGGGTGTCGATAATGTTTGTTCTTATATCAACATGGTTCTAGCATCAGGGCGTATTGGCCGCGTCGGTTGTGGTTACGGGACCATCACGGGCCAGGGCAATGGTCAAGGTGGGCGGGAACAAGGACATAAATGTGATCAGCTCCCTGGTAATCGCGATATCACAAATCCTGAGCATCGCAAATATGTTGCTGGCGTGTGGGGCATTGATGAAAAGGATATGCCCGGCAAAGGTTTGTCCGCTCAGGAGATTATGAATGATATCCACGCGGGTAAGATCAAAGGTTTGTTGAGCATTTGTTTTAATCCGCTCGTTAGTCTTCCGGATCAGAAATTTACAGAAGAGGCATTAAAGAAGTTGGATTTTTATGTGGCCATTGATTTCTTCTTAAATGAAACAGCCCGTTATGCTGATGTGATTCTGCCCGGCTCTTTGCATGAGGAAGATGAGGGTACGGCTACAACTGCGGAAGGACGTGTTATTCGAATTCAAGCGGCGGTAACGCCACCGGGCGAAGCAAAGATTGACTGGCACATTTTTCAAGATTTAGCCAAACGTTTGAATAAGCAGAAGTATTTTGATTTCAAAACTTCTGAAGATATCTTCAATGAAATGCGTATTGCTTCCCATGGTGGCACTGCGGATTATTATGGGATCACTTATGAAATGATCGAGAAAAATATGGGCGTATTCTGGCCTTGTCCTGAGATTGGCCATCCTGGAACCCCACGATTATTTGAAGGCGGAAAGTTCTATCATCCCGATGGTAGAGCTCATTTTAACGCAGTGGAATATCGGTTATCAGCAGATCTAATTAATGAAGAATATCCAGTCTATTTAACGACAGGTCGAGTGATCTTTCAATATCTATCCGGTACGCAGACGCGACGTATTGGGTTCTTAGTTGATCAATGTCCTGATCCGTATGTTGAAATTCATCCGATGTTGGCTGATAAACACGGAATTAAGGAAGGTGATCAGGTGAAGGTTACTTCTAGGCGAGGGGAAATTTTATTGAAGGCCAAGGTTGTCAAAACTATTCGTCCTGACACTGTTTTTGTTCCGTATCATTGGCCAGATGCCAAATCTGTTAATCGATTAACCCAGCGCGCTTTGGATCCTATTTCAAAGATTCCAGAATTTAAATTTAGTGCGGTCAGAATCGAAAAGGT
>CAYZPQ010000172.1:0-4125 GCA_964480185.1 uncultured Planctomycetales bacterium
CGTGCTTCTTCCTTCGCATACACAATGACCTTACGTGCCCGCTCTGTGAATCGATTAAACATTGCCGCCTCCTAACTTTTGACGGATAACTGCCGCCCGTTTCGTATCTCGTTCGAATGCATTGAGCCTTTTGCCCTCTATCTTTTGCAAGTGGGCTGGCTGTATCATAATAAACAACTCATTTAATGCTTTATGGTTTACATCTTTTAAAAGCCCCATGTCCGCCCCTAAACGCACCATCGAGAATAACTCAATGGCTTCTTGGCTGGAAATAATCCGTGCCGTGCGTAATAAACCAAAAGACCTACACACTTTGTCCTCGAGCATGGGCTTGTTTTGCAATAATAAAGCCTGACGTGCTTGTTCTTCTTGATCAATGACTTGACGCACCAAGCCATTGATGTTTTGAATAATATCCAATTCACTATGGCCTAACGCCACTTGATTTGAAATTTGATAAAAGTTTCCTAAGGCTTGCGTGCCTTCGCCATAAAAACCACGGCTGGCAAAACTTAATTTTGAAATCGCGGCTAACACTTTATTGATTTGCTTAGTCATGACTAATGCCGGTAAATGCATCATGACGCTTCCACGCATCGCTGTCCCAGTATTCGTCGGACATGCGGTCAAATATCCCCAATTGGGCATATAGGCATAATTCAATTCTTTTGATAAGGCATCATCGATGGCATTGATAATATCAAACGCTTCCGTCAAATTAAGACCTGAACGCATGACCTGAATACGTAAATGATCTTCTTCATTAATCATGATTGATACCACTTCCTCGGCGGAAACCAATAAGGCTTTCCCTTCCGGATTAGAGGCATGTTCATGGCTCATCAAATGACGTTCAACCAAAAGCTGACGATCAATTTGATCTAATTCCGTCATGCGAAATAAAGTTGCTCCACGGAATAATTCGATGTGACTAATCGCTTTCTCAATGATCTTTAAGATGTTTTCTAAATCGCTTTTATTACCACGATTGGGAAAAACCGTTGCCGACAAATTACGCGCCAAGCGCACACGCGATGATGTGACAATATGTGCTGATGGCCCCGTACCTCGAAGCCATTCACCTGTATGTGTTAATAATTCTTGGATATTCATATATGCTTACCTAGCTTACTCTTGCTCTAAGTGTTTAATTTGATCGCGCAATAATGCGGCTGTTTCAAAATCTTCTTCCGCAATCGCATGCTGCAATTTACGACGTAAATCTTCAATGTTTTGAGACGCCAATAAGATTTTTGGCATCGCGGCAACTTGCCCACCACCTGGAATTAATGGAATCGGCACTTTACCCAAATGCTTACTTGAGCCGTGTATCTTTTTTAATAAGCCTGATAAATTATCTTTAAATGCTTCAAAACATGTCCCACATCCTAAGCGACCAAACTTACGAAAATCTTCGTACAGTAAACCGCATTGCGGGCATGTTAAATCAGATTCTTTCGGGTCTTTTGAACCACTCTTACTTAAATCAGATAAGCCTGCTAATAAATCAGCTAAGCCAAATTGCTGTTCCATTTGCGCACTTTTTTGGCGCGCACATTCTTCGCACAAATGCATTTCTGTCATTTGCTGGTCGACAATTTCTGTTAAATGAACTGTGGCTTTCTTTTTTCCACAAATATCACATTGCATAATTAGATCCGATACGCTTCGCCATCTTTGGCGGTTAATTGATGAAACGCTTTTAATAACTTTAAGGTCACAGCACCAGGTTTACCTGTGCCAATGGTGCGGCCATCCACTTTCACAATTGGAATAAGCTCTGCCGCTGTTCCTGTTAAGAAACATTCTTCAGCATTATAAACTTCGTGCCGGGAAATGAAACCTTCATGTGTTTTTATTTTCATCTTTGTAGCGAGTTCAAGGATGGCATCCGCTGTAATCCCTTTTAAACGACCAAGGTGAGGTGTCGATAAAACACCGTTCTTATAAATAAACACATTGTCCCCGGTGCATTCGCCGATATACCCATTCGTGTCCATCATGATCGCTTCATTATAACCACATAATGTCGCTTCCATCTTTGCTAAAATATTATTTAAATAGTTTAAAGACTTTAATTGTGGATTAAGCGCATTGGAATTATTCTTTGTTGTACCCACGGTAATAATTTCCATACCCTTGCTATAAAGCTCTTCGGGATAAAGGGAGATCTTATCCGCGATAATAATAACACTTGGTTTTCCATAGCATTTGCGTGGATCTAATCCCAAATCACCCACACCACGACTAACAATGAGACGAATATACCCGTCGGAAATCTTATTCACTTTCAAGGTATCGATAAGCGCCTTGGTCATTTCCTTGGGCGTCATCTTTGGATCAATCATCAAGGTATGCATGGTTTCATACATACGGTCAATGTGTTCTTTTAAACGAAACACGCGGTTTTTATAACTGCGAATTCCTTCAAAGGCACCATCGCCGTATAAAAAGCCGTGGTCAAACACTGAGATTTTAGCGTCGTCTTTTGAGACAAATTTGCCGTTTAGATAAATCTTCACTTACTTCCTTCCTTTCAAACGGGAGGACATCCGCCTTCGCTGAAATGCTTTCGCGTTCAGCTTCGGCGGACACGCAAGGTCCTCCCCTACGTAATAATTTTTCCGTCTTGAATGTTGATGACACGATCAACACGCTTGGCCATCAATTGATCGTGCGTTACTATCACGATGGTTTGTTTGTATGTTTTATTTAAACCTAATAAAATATCCATGACCATATGGCCGGATGCTGAATCCAAATTTCCCGTCGGTTCATCGCATAAAACAACCTTCGGTTTATTCATCAAGGCACGCGCAATCGCCACACGCTGTTGCTCGCCCCCAGATAATTGACTGGGACGATGTGATACACGCGCGCCTAAACCAACTTGCTCTAACAATTTTACTGCGTCTAACTCAATTTGGCTCGTTTTTCTTGAATTTTCTTTAATCAAACGCGGCAAAGCCACATTTTCAAGCGCGGTTAATTCAGACAATAAATGATAGGCCTGAAACACAAACCCGACATGCTCATTACGCACTCGCGCACGCTTTTCATCATTCAAGGCATAAAGGTCTTGGCCAAAAAAATCTACCTTGCCTTGTGAGGGAACATCCAATCCCCCTAAAATATGCATTAAAGTCGATTTACCGGCGCCCGAAGGCCCAACAATCGCGACGGCTTCCCCTTCACGGATATCAATGCTGACCCCTTTAAGGACATGCAGTAAACTTTCAGCCTGCGTATATGTCTTATGTATATCAATGGCTTTGATCATATTAATAACGTAAAGCCTCAACTGGTTCTAAACGACTTGCTTTCATCGCGGGATATACCGTTGCCGCGTAGGTAATCACCATAGCTGCCCCGACGATTAAGCCAACATCCGAGGCTTGGATTAAAACAGGCAAATGTTTAATGTAATAAATATCCTGAGGCAATTCAATGAAGTGGTATTTCTTAAGCAATAAACTTAAACCCACACCCAATGTAAAACCCCAGAATGTTCCTGTAAAGCCAATCGCTAATCCTTGCAACGTAAAAATCTTATTAATCGTCGAGCGTGAAGCGCCAATCGCCTTTAACACCCCAATGTCTTTGACTTTACTAGTCACGGTGACAATCAAGGTGCTGATAATATTAAACGATGCAACTAAGACAATGAGTGTGAGAATAACAAACATCGCAAACTTTTCTAATTGAAGCGCCGCAAAAAAGTTGGCATTGGTTTCCTGCCAGGTGCGTACTAAAAAACTAAACCCAGCTAATTGATAAATATCTTTCTTCACCATCAATGCCTGATCAGGATCAACAAGTTTTAAACCAATGCCTGTTACTGTATCCGAAGCTAAATGAAAAACTTCCTGGGCCTTGGCTAAACTGACAATCACCAAGTTCATGTCATAATCATACATGCCCGACGTGAAAATGCCTGCCACTTTAAATGTAAAACGCCAATTATTACCTGCCACACCAGATGCGGGGGCAATAATCGTGACTAAATCGCCTACTTTATAACCATAGTACTCCGCTAATTGAGCACCAATCACCACTTCATCTTCTTTTAAATGAGCAATCTTAAAATCTTTTAAGTACCCGTCGATCTTAGTGACAGATCCTTCG
>CAYZPQ010000172.1:4135-4348 GCA_964480185.1 uncultured Planctomycetales bacterium
CGTAGAATCAAACTCATGGCCCGCGTGCCTGTTTCTAAGAACACATTGCCATGAATATAGGGCGTTGAAAACTTCACTCCCTTCACACTCTTTAATTCTTCATTCAATTGCTTATACTTCTTTAATCCCGTCTCACGCTCGACTAAAATATGCGCATTCGCCCCAATGATCTTCTCACGTAAATCATGATCAAACCCGCTCATGACCCCGATG
>CAYZPQ010000173.1:0-3969 GCA_964480185.1 uncultured Planctomycetales bacterium
TTAGTGTATTTGATCGTCGAGCAATCTGCTCTTGCACGAGGATGGTTTATTCATGTTCAACAGATTTGGTTGGGCATTATCAATGTGATTATGATTGGCACTGTATTAATTACAGTGACTTCAGGTATTTCGTATATGAAAAATAGGAATAAAACACAATGAATCCGGTTATTAAAGCCTTAACAACATGGTTTGGTCTTGGTTATGCGCCTTTTGCGCCAGGGACAGTGGCGACTTTAGCGGGCATTGCCATGGCGTTTGTTTTTTCATCGACAGGTTTTTGGTATGTTGTGGTCATCGTTGTCTTGTTTGCGGTGGGTGTTGTTGGTAGCCAACAATTAGAAAAGTCTTTAGGTGAACCTGATCCACGTTTTGCTGTCATTGATGAAGTGGTAGGCATGATGGTGGCTTTAGCAGGATTGCCTATTACGGTACCGATTGCCATCTGCGGATTTTTCTTGTTTCGCGCCTTTGATATGTTTAAAATATACCCAGTGAATAAGTTTGAATCCTTGCCTGGTGGCTGGGGCATTATGATGGATGACATCATGGCAGGGTTGTATACGAATATTGCCCTGCACATTGCACTAGCAATGATAACAAGATAACAATATTCTTTAGAATAAAGGCCACAATGCCTCGTAGATAATAGTGGTACCATCAACAGAGGTTGATGGTACACAATGTCTCGTATATAATAGTGGCCTTTGAACTAGAGAAGTTCAAAGGAGATGAGATAATGGAAGCTAGTAGTAATCCAACGTTAAATGGTCGTATTTTTGAAAAAGCCAGAGCGAGTCTTAATTCTGGGGCTACGATGACCGTGGCAGGTACTGCAAACAAAGCATTGATTCTGTTAGCCGTATTATTACTGACAGCAGGATGGAGTTATGTCAATCTTTCAGCCTACGCAAGTTTTATGAGAGAAGTTACTATTACCTGTGCGATTGTTGGTTTAGGAGTTGCGGTATTAACAGCATTTAAGCCAGCCTGGTCACCAATTACAGCGCCAATTTATGCGGCTATTCAAGGGGTTTTTGTAGGGGTATTATCAGGGATTTTTGATGCCCGTTATCCTGGTATTGTATTGCAAGCTGTTGGGTTAACATCAGCGTGCTTATTCACCATGCTCATTGCCTACCGCACAGGTTGGTTACAGGCTACCGATGGTTTTCGTCGTGGTGTTACTATTGCCACAATTGCGGTCGGTCTGTTTTATTTAGCCGTCTGGATTGCAAGTTTCTTTGGCATACAAGCACCTGCTTTTATTAATGGATCTAGTCCACTAGGTATATTCTTTAGCCTCTTCGTCGTTGGTTTGGCGACATTGAATTTGATTTTGGATTTTGACTTTATTGAAAGAGCAAGCCAAGAAGGTTTGGAAAAATACATGGAATGGTATGGTGCTTTTGGCCTGATGGTAACATTAGTCTGGCTTTACATTGAAATTTTACGTTTATTATCTAAGCTTCAACGTCGTTAAGTAATTTTTTAACGTATTAAAAAAGACGGCTACCCATTGTTAACAATCGGTAGCCGTCTTTTTATTTCTATTATTTCTTAACGACTTTTTTCTTATTCATCTCAATTAAAATATCGGTGAGAATAAGACCAATGGCGAGGAAAATCAACATCCAGCTTTTATTGGTGAGATCTTTGTGTTCAATGAGAACGCGGGTTTTGAGGTGAAAGAAGATCAAAATAACTGTGACCCATACCATGGATTTATATTCTTTGCTAAAAATGAGTCTGTCGATGCTGCAAGGCCATTTTTCTCCCTTCGCGTAAGGGATGAGGCTTGGTATCATGGCTGGGATTTTGGCGCAGTAGTCTCTATAACTATCTTTGTACTTGGCGAGCAAATCTTTTTGTTCACCTTCAATGGTTTTGTAATACGTTGACCCTAAAATAATTAAGAATGCAATACTCGCAATCCAATGAATCTTTAAGACAATGATAAAGCCGATGACAATTAAGAGGGTGCCTAAGTAAAGAGGGTTTCTCACAAATGCATAAGGACCACAGGTGGTGAGTTTATCATTTTTAATGGCGTAACTATTAGACCAGAGGCGGATGAGCAGGCCTACGATAATGTAGCCAATGCCATGTCGTAAAGAAATATCGTCACTGGAACAAAAAAATAAGACAAATATCCCAAAGGGATAAAGGATGGCGAAACGTGGTTTAAACCAACGTTCAAACCGAGATTGTAATTTCATGAAATCATTATAGTTAGATTTATGATTTAACCAAGCTAATTAACAATTTAAGCACCGCATCAGCAGCTTGAGTTTTAATACGCGCGCGCGATCCCTTAAAGTGAAATTGCTGACAGAGGGATTTTTTCTTGAAATGATAGGCGATAAAGACGGTGCCAACAGGTTTTAATGCAGAACCACCACTTGGGCCAGCAATACCCGTGACAGCAATGCTGATATCTGTCCCAAGAATGCGACGCACACCATGAGACATGGCTAATGCTGTTGGGCGGCTGACAGCGCCATGCGTTTTAATGGTGGCAGGGCTAACGCCAAGTAATTTGGTTTTGGCTTTATTATCGTAGGCAATAATGGACAGTAGAAAAAAGGTCGATGAGCCAGGTACATTGGTCAAACGGTGGCTGATGAGGCCTCCAGTACAGGATTCGGCAAGGCTAAGGGTGAGATGTTTTTGGCTTAAAAGGGTAGCGAGTTGGCGTTCTAGGGTCATGAAATAACCTTCTATTAATTGATTAAAGTATGCCATTATAGGACAGGGGAAATGGGTTGACAAGGAGAAAGGCAGGGGATATACTTTGCGGATATATTTTGGTCAAAAACTCATTGGCCCACCACTATTTAAGAACAAATGCATCAAAATCAAGATTGTCATCGCATAGGAGATTAAAGATGTTTAATACCATCCAAGAAGTGTTAGAAGAATTAAAAGCTGGTCGCATGGTAATTGTCATGGATGATGAAGGCCGTGAGAATGAAGGCGATATTTTAATGGCGGCTCAATTTATCACGCCAGAAGCGATTAATTTCATGGCAAAATATGCCCGCGGTTTAATCTGTGTCCCTATGGAAGATGCCCGTTTAAATGAATTAGATTTGCATCCCATGAAAGAAGATTTAAATTCCAAGCATCAAAAATGTAATACGGCCTGGACGGTGACGGTTGATGCTGCTTTTGGTGTTACCACAGGTATTTCTTCCGCTGATCGCGCTAAAACCATTCAAGTTCTTATTGATCCAAAATCTAATCCGGGTGATTTAGTAACACCTGGCCATTTATTTCCTTTACGTGCCCGTCGTGGTGGTGTGCTTGTGCGCGCTGGCCATACGGAAGCTTCTGTTGATTTAATGAAATTAGCAGGTTTGTATCCAGCAGGTGTCATTTGCGAAATCATGAATGATGATGGCACCATGGCACGTACCAATGATTTAATTGCCTTCTCTAAGAAACATGGCATTAAAATCTGTACCATTGATAGCTTAATTGAACACCGCCGCAAGACTGAAAAATTAGTTGAACGTATGGCAGAAGCGAATTTGCCAACGGACTACGGTGATTTTCAAATGATTGCCTATGAATCACACATTGATGATATGGTGCATGTGGCTTTAGTGAAGGGTAAGATCGACGGTAAAACACCGGTTTTAGTGCGTGCGCAAAGTGAATGTTTAACCGGCGATGTCTTTGGTTCTTTGCGTTGTGATTGCAATGGTCAATTAAAAGCCGCGATGAAAACAATTTCAGAAGCTGGTACGGGCGTCCTTTTATATATTCGTCAGCATGAAGGCCGCGGTATTGGTTTAATTAATAAAGTCAAAGCCTATAATTTGCAAGACGGTGGCATGGATACAGTCGAAGCCAATCAAGCGTTAGGTTTTCCAGATGATTTGCGTGATTATGGTATTGGTGCTCAAATCCTCGTTGATATTGGCGTTAAACAAATCCGTTTATTGACCAATAACCCACGTAAGA
>CAYZPQ010000173.1:3979-4320 GCA_964480185.1 uncultured Planctomycetales bacterium
ATTGTTGGGTTAGAAGGTTATGGCATGAGTGTGACTGAACGTGTTGCGCTGAAAGTGCCGCTTAATCCAAAGAATGAGCAATACATGAAGACTAAAAAAGATAAATTAGGTCATTTGCTTTAATAATTAGTTATATCATCCCCGAATGTTTTTGTCGGGGATCCAAGGGTAGCTTAAATGGTTAAGAAGGTTGCAAAGAAGAAAGTTTCAACAGCCAAAACAAAGTCCGTTAATATCGCGATTGTAGCAGGTAAGTTTAATGATTTTATCTCCAAGCGTTTATTAAATTCTTGTTTGATTGAATTAAAACGTCTTGGTGTCAGTGATAATCATGTGACAAC
>CAYZPQ010000174.1:0-2256 GCA_964480185.1 uncultured Planctomycetales bacterium
GAAGGCGCTTCATGGTGGGAAGTTCCCAAGGATGCTGCCAAGTGTGAACAGGAAGCAATGCGCCAAATTGACCCATGGGAAGAAGTTATCGCCAATTATCTTATAGGAAAGTCAGATGTTTCATCAAGCGATGTGGCTACTGATCCTAATTGCCTAAAACTTTATCCTAAAGATATTAATAGATCAGTCAGTATGCGTATCGCAGATGTGCTTAAAAGCTTAGGTTGGAAATGTCAAGTAGTTTGGAAAGGTTGTAAGGCAGAAAGGGTTTGGAATAGCCCTGAAAAGGCTGTTGAGACTAAAGTTAGTGAAACCTTACAACATATTGACTTGGAAAATTGAAAGGTTGTAATGCGTAACCCATTGAAATATATAGTGTCTTACTACCTTACAACCTTACAACCTATATTAAAGAGTTATAGAATATATGCTGTATACCCCATATTACAGTACTTTACAAAAGAGGTTGTTTGGTTGTAAGGGTTGTAAGGGTTGGTGAGTAATGGTGAGAGAGGGTTAGGAGTAGATATGCCAAAGTTAACATTGAAACAAGAGCTTTTCGCTCAAGAGTATATGAAAGCAAATGGAAATGGTACTGCTGCTGTTAGAAAAGCGTATCCGAATATAACCACTGAGAGGACGCGTGAGGTCATGAGTTCAAAATTACAAAAGAATAAAAACATTCAAGAAAAGATTAACGAGCTTAAAGCTCCTATCTTTAACAGCCTTCCGGAAATAGGCGAAATGGTGCTCCAGAAGCTCAAGGTTGCATTCATTGAGTGCGAGTCACATCGTGACATGGATAAGCTAGGTCGCACGCTCTTAGAGGTTGGTGGCTTCTTATCTAATAAGGGTATCAATATGAATATCAATACCAGCCAAGGCCCGGCTATTAATATTTACTTTGCATATAACGGTCAATTTAAGCTGGAAGTTGGTGGGTTAGAAAGTCTAGGTGCCGAGCAATGGCTCACCCTAGAAGCAGCAATACAGCGAGAAATAAATAAGACCGTTGAAGTTAATGATCCAGACTTTATGAGATTAAAAAGAATAATCAATGCTCGAATGGCCGAGAAGGCTGAGAGAAGACACACATGCACATGCAAACAAACGGTCAATTGTTTACCCCAAGAAAACAATACAAACCCAGGCGTGATCGATGCTCAATTATCAGGGGGGGATTGTTTGCCTGTTAATGATGCTAATAAAACAGAAGGCACCTTACCGGCAGAAAAAAAGATGAGTCTACCAGAAGAGGGCTCCCACCCCATGGCGTCTTCACTATATACTAAAACCCTCAACCCAAAATGCGGTATAGAAACGCTAATTTCAGGTCAACCATAAAAAAGGAGAAACAAAAATGCAACCAACACCAAGATTTTCACCAGTAAGGACAACGCTAGGAGATTCAACCGTAACAGTAGAAGGTAACGCACGTATCGCATTACAAAAGAAATACCGGACAGCTAAAGACAAATTAAAAGAAATGCTAGCGGATAAAGACATCGATGTCCAATCGCTAATCGTTGATGCCCCAATAGGCACGGAGTTAGGCGATGCACAGCACCTACTAAAGCAAATGATTATGTTTAGCTGGGCGTTAGATCGTGGTCATAAGGCAGGCTGGGAGAGGATTACAGGTCAGCAAAGGGCTAAGGCACAGTTAGGTTTGGTTATGGGTCACTTTGATATAAAGGAACCAGAGGCGCCTATGGGCACAGAAGAGTTTACAGGTGAAGAGAATAACGGTTTATAAGATTAATTAAAAGGGGTGTGCAATATGATTACAAAGATGCCGAGCGAAAAAGCAGTTAGAAAGGCTTTAGTAAAGAAGGGACACGGGAAGCTCTTAGAAAAGTTTGATTCCTATAAGATGAAGCTCGCTGATGCGGTAAGTAAAGGGATCGTAACCGAAGCTGATTTGGATCAACGCCTTGCTCCTGCGGAATACCTGGATTTATTAGACAAACACGACAAATCCTTGGCGATTCTTAAAAGACATGCAAACGTTGCATTTGACGAGATTTCTGAGTTTAGTGAAAATCCCGATGATGAAGTGGCTTCGTTTGAGCGAGATGACGAGCCGGTTTATGAGCGTCAGGCGAAAGAACGTCCGTCAGTAGAGCAGTTAACGCAAGCGTATTTAAAGAATCCCTCGAGGGAAAACGCTGCTGCTATGGTTAAGGAAAAGTTGTTAGGGAAAAGAAATGTTGAGGATCGCTACCGTTTGGCAGAAGAAGTGGCTGCTCAAATTAG
>CAYZPQ010000174.1:2266-4315 GCA_964480185.1 uncultured Planctomycetales bacterium
GAGATGGTCAATCGCATCCGCCAAGATCAGGTTAAGCAGCAAGTTATTGATGAAAGGAAATCCCGATCAGACGCAGCAACCATGTCCGCCCAAGAGGCAAATGACAAGGCGGTGCGGGATTTTATTGCAAGTGATAAACGCTTAGAGCGTAAAGCCCACGAGCCTGGCAATAAATACTTAGGCGATAGAAAGCAGCTAGTTGAAGATCAGTTAAAAGCAAATGAAGCAGCGATGGAAACATTGTATTAAGTTATCCCACGGGGGATGATTTTATTATAAACGTAACAACAAAGGAGCAACACAATGGCAAACGGAGCAGGTGGTACTTATAGTTATGATGATAACTCACGCAGGGAACGAATAACAACAAAAGAGGAAACTGATAATAAAAAATCATTATCCTCAGCAGCAAAGGAAGCAGATAAGCATTCAAAGAATTGTAACGATGGGCCTTTGGGTTCGGTTAAGATTTTGCGTTAATCTAAGGCAATCACGAAGGGGCCATGCAAAGCGGGGTGTGGCTCCTTTTGTGGTTTCTAGCTGGGGACGACGTAAACGGCGGATCAAACTAATTTGTGATGACTAAACTCCAAATTGTCGTTACGTAACGATGCTTTCTACTGGTTCCAAATCGTCTTGTTGACAAGACAAATCGTACCGTCAAAGGTACGTTTCTAAATCCGGGTTACGTAACCCGCTTTTAAATTCCGCACGACGTCGTGCGCTTTCTAAATCTTCCCTACGTCGGGAACTTTCAACGGCTTTTTGTAGGTATTCTTCTTGTTTTGCGGGGGCTAATGGGGCAACTAATTGATGATGGGACCAACCTAAATCGTCCATACGTATGGACGGTTCTACGGCATCAGATATTGACTTATATTCTTTTAGGGTTTTAGTTGCATACCCACTTTCTTCCGCAACATCCTCATACATCCCCCACTTTTGCTCACGATATTTTAAATTAATTCCAAAACCTTCCGTAAATCTTCTAAAGCAATCTTAATTAAATTATCAGGCGCGCTTTTATTTTTCTGTATGGATTCAAGTGCCGTGATCGCGGCTTGGAGTTTGTTTCTGATTGTGGCGGTGGTTTCGGGGTTCATTGACTGATTATTTAGGTTCAATTGGTGTTAATTTGATAGTGGGTTTAAGTTTTCGGTCACTTGGCTCCGTCCAGGTAAGTAAGTTTACAAAACGGTCAATATTCTTATGCAATAAAGCTAGAGCGTTTTCATGGTCACGATATGCTTTTGTGAAATCGTTTGCGATTTTATCTATCAACTTCTCATTATTTGCGGCAAATGGGATGTGTTCAGAAATTAATTCTTTTACCAAATTTTTAATATATGCAGGATATTCTGGATTATTAACTCCAACAATTCTTGGCGTTAAAGACGGATTCACAATGTCATCATGTAGGGCATCAAATAAAATATCTCTTCTTGATTGCTCACCGTCCACAGATGAAGTGAGGATTGATTTTTTTCCAGAGGATAGATTTTCATAAAGGCGTTTTAAAGTTAAATTCTCCCCAAGCGCAGCATTGATTCTTTTAAATATTTCCTCAGATGGAATCCTGCCGTGTTTTTCGATTAACGTAATGTATGTTGGATGGACTTTGGCTTTACCCGCAAGCTCATAAACTTTTAGATTTACTTCTTTTGATGTCCTGATTTCATTTAGGTAGTTGCCAAAACTTGTCGTCTTATTTTCCATACTTACAGTGTATGTCATTTTTTTCCTTGACACAATAAAATATTTATGTAAAATACTTACAGAATTAGTAAGTAAGATTGAGGCTGACGCCTCTTTTTTAAAGGCATACATTCAGAATAAAATTAATGAAAAGGAGGTAAAAATAAATGATTAACAAACTTAAATTAGCACGACAAAACCGCCAATTAAAACAATGGCAAGTTTCTCAGATGACAAGTATTCCAGAAAATAGAATTTACGCATTACCGGCCGAGGACAACTGGTGGAGCCCAGGAGACAACGGCCCGTGTGGCCCATGTTCAGAAATGTTCTACGATATGGACGGCAAGTATA
>CAYZPQ010000175.1:0-4243 GCA_964480185.1 uncultured Planctomycetales bacterium
TAAGTGATGAACTATAGCAAATAATTTTGACAACAATTTGAAAGAAAATAGGATGCTTTCTCCTATTTAAAAGGCGACAGCATCCTATTCTTATAGACTGATTTGTTCTGGATTACGACTATGTGGGGTCATGGCTTCGACGTTTTTGATTGTGATGACGGCTAAATGGTAGTTTGGGTCTCCGGGGCCGGCGAAGTATTGGCGTAACATGGGGACGTTTTCGAAGACTACTTCTTTTTTGGCGACATCGTCGCTGATGACGGCTGTGCCGGTGACGCGGCAATACCACATTTTGCGGTCGACGAAACAGACTTCGACGTTTGGATTCGCTTTGATTTGAGGGATTGTTCTAGAACGGCCTAAGAGGGCTAAATATAAATCGCCTTCGTCTGTTAAATACGGCATCATGGGGCGGACTCTGGGTTGGTTGTTTTCGATGGTGCCGAAAAAGCCGAAACCGGCGTCTCTGACGATGTCGATTGCTTCGTTTTTGTCCATTTTGATCTCCTTGTAAAAGCGGGAGGACACGAGGTCCTCCCCTACGTTATACATAATGATAACTTTATTTAAACTTATCGGTTCCTACATATTCTTCATTCTTTATCTTAATCATCTCTGCACAAATGGATGTGGCGATTTCTTCGGGGGTTTGGGAGCCGATATCTAGGCCCATAGGAATATGAATTCCTTTGAGATATTTTTCAGATACTCCTTCACTCTTTAATCGTTTCGTAAACTTAACACGCTTAGGCTGACTTGATATAACCCCGATATAACCCGCATCCGATTTCGCAATAGCTTTTAAACAGGCATAATCTCCCTCATTGCCATGCGTCACAACCGTCACAAAAATGCGGGGATTAAATTTAATTTTACTTAATTCTTTGGCAGGATCAGCACAAATGACTTTATCAACATGAGGAAAACGTTTGGTCGTTGCAAATTCTTTACGGCTATCAATGATCGTCACTTTAAAACCTAACATCGTCGCCATCGCCGATAATGGCAAGGCAATATGACCCGCCCCACAAATAATCAATTGATACGCCGGTGCAATGGGTTCAATGAATACATTCATTTGCCCACCGCATACAGACTCACCTTCACGACCAAAATAATTATAGGTTACCGTCGTAGTCTTACCTGATTTTATGGCTTTGAGGCATTCAGCGATAGCGGCTTTTTCATTACGGCCACCCCCAATAGTTCCCCAAATCGACCCATCTTCAAACACAAGCATCTTCGCCCCGGCTTTGCGCGGAGTTCCTTTAAGCGTTGCATTGATGATTGTCGCAAAGCAATAAAGGCTCCCTTGCTTGGAAGCCTCTATTGCTTTGAGCCATAATTCTTGCATAAGTTCTTACTTGGTATAAGCCTTGATGATTTTTTGATCTTCTCTTGGACGATCTTGAGCACCTGTTGGCACATTTTCTAATTTGGTAACAACATCATAACCGCTGCTAACTTCACCAAAGATTGTATGCTTTTGGTTTAACCATGGTGTTTCAACGGTTGTAATAAAGAATTGGCTACCGTTGGTGTTTGGACCAGCATTAGCCATGGCTAAAATACCAGGTTTGCTAAATGTTTTAGTTGGGCTAAACTCATCTTCGAATTTACCACCCCATAAACTTGCCCCACCCATCCCTGTACCGGTTGGATCACCACCTTGAATCATGAATTGCTTGATAATACGGTGGAAGATCAACCCATTGTAATAGCCTTTATTGACTAAACCGACAAAGTTCTCGACGGTCTTGGGAGCGACTTCAGGAAATAATTTAAATTCAATGTTACCTTGTGTTGTTTCAAATACGACTGTTGTTGCCACTGGTGTCTCCTCTTGTGCATGGGTTAATGATAATGGTACGACTGTTAATAGACAGGCTAAAACTAATGATAATTTCATATTACACTCCTCTAAGTTTTTTAACTTCTTTTTTTAAACGCGTTATCTCTTCTTGCAAAATTGTTTGGGTCTTTTCAAATTCAATACGGTGCTTGCGCTCATTCTCTAACGATAAATTAAGGCGATCAATGTCACTATTTTTTTCACGTAGCATTTGTTCTAATCGTAAAATTTTATCTTCTGCCGTAACAACATTTAATTGTGGATCTAAATTAATGTCATCGACATCTTCAACAACAGCACTTGCCCCATGGGGGATATCCGCAATGTCCTCTTTAAGCTGACGTTTGCGCCATGGTAAATTAAGAAAGGGTCTTTCGAGGGTAATATTTAATTCAGGGCCAATTAACTTATACACAAAATAAATCCCTAAACCTAACAACATCAAAAAAAAGATAATCGTCATCGCCCTGTATTGACTAAACCAGCAGTCCCTTTATAATACATTTATGTTTACCTGCATTTGCTTAGCAGCGGGATTAAGCACCCGTTTTGGTTCACCGAAAGCCTTAGCTCAAATCAACCACGAGCCCGCCATCACATTCATTCAAAAGAAGTTTCTATCGACGAGCTGTGATGAATTAATTATTGTTCTAGGCGCTCATGCCGATCAAATTAAAGCCCATGTATTAAACCACAAACGGATTCGGATTGTCTATAACAAAGATTACTCTTTGGGCCAAACATCTTCTGTTCAAGCAGGATTATACGATGTCTCCTCTGAGACTTCAGGGGCGTTGTTATGGCCAGTCGATTGCCCATTTATTGATGCATCAACTGTTGATGTGATGCTTAAATCTTTTCACAAGCAACCTGCGTTAATCAGCATCCCCACACTTGATGGTAAACGCGGCCATCCCCCATTACTTTCTTTTCCGCTGTTTGATGACATTCGTTCACTGTCGACGGATCAGGGCATCAATACGTTGTTTGATGCGCACAAAGAAGAAATTCTCTATGTGCCCGTCAATGATCCTGGCACACGCCTTACTTTTAATACACCTCAAGAGCTTGACGCTATTCTTCGTAAACAATAAAAAAGGGACGCTTGTTGTAAGCGTCCCTAAGATTCCCGCTTTCACGGAAATGATAATTCTAATTATTTAAAAACAACTGCTTTAGCGGTGATGTTGACACGAATATAAGCATTGCCTAATAAGCCATTGGCTTTGATCTTTTGCCAAGAACCTGATGCATCCGTTTGAATATCGGTGATCGCATCTGCCCCTAAAATAGCAGCTTCTTGCTTTAATTTTGGTAAGGCGTCTTTTAAATCGCCACGACGTTCGGTAGTCACCGTAACAAGACCGATTTCAACATACGGTTTGTCGAGAGTTTCTAAATACGCGACGTCATCAATGTTTCTTTTTGGCGGATAAAAGTCAGTTGATGTGTCTTTCGAATCGATTTGATACACAGTACAACCGGTCAAACTTGCGATTAAGAGTAAAGATAAGTAAATTCGTTTCATAGCAGCCATTATAGATAATCGGGTTAAACTGACAAGGATTTTATTGCTTTTATAATTTTATCTGGCGTGAGTGGCAACTCTTTGATGCGCACACCAATAGCATCAAATACCGCATTAGCAATTGCTGCTGACGTCGGTAATAATGATGCTTCGCCCATCCCCTTGGCACCAAATGGGCCTTCAGGATCATCGGTTTCAACTAAAATGGTATTCATTTTAGGAACACCAATTGAACGTGGCACACGATAGCCTGCAAAATTAGCATTTAAAACACGGCCGTTTTTCATTTTTAAATCTTCATAAAAACAATACCCTAAGCCCATCGACAATGATCCTTCAATTTGAGACTCGACGGATTGAGGATTGATTGCTTTACCAATATCATGCGCATCCCATAATTCTAATACTTTCACTTCGCCAGTTTCTGTATTCACTTCAACTTCAGCGATTTGAGCTTCAAAACCATAACTACCCGAGACATTCCCTTCACCTGTTCTAAAATCAATCGGTGAAGTTTTAGGATTATAACTACCACGGCCAATAATTTGTTTGCCGTAATTAAATGAATAGCAAAGCTCTAACGCTTTATCAAAGGTCATCAACTTCTTACCATCTTTTTTCGTAATGACTTGTTCCGCTTTAATATCTAAATCATCCATGTTCATGTTGTATTCTTTAGCGACGATCTCAAGAATTTGTTTCTTCGCATCACGCCCACCGAGGAGCGCAGCATTTCCTGAAATAAACGTCACGCGACTCGCAAATGAACCAGTATCAAATGGTGTAATTTCTGTATCACCTGCTTTGCACTTAATACGGCTATAACTGACGCCTAATTCATGCGCGGCAATTTGAGCTAATGC
>CAYZPQ010000176.1:0-3946 GCA_964480185.1 uncultured Planctomycetales bacterium
TTACATTCTCACAAACCAAAACCGTACCGTTCTTTACACTGGTGTAACTGGCGATATTCGGACACGTCTACACCAACACCGGCAGAATACTGGTAGTCAGTTCGTAGCGAAATACAAAGCCTATTATCTGGTTTATCTGGAAAGGTTGACAGACAACATTTAACTGAATTAATTGATCGTGTACGTAATTCATGTTCGTCATGCGCGGTTACTGTTTTGGCAAACCCAATTGCTACGGCTCAACAATTACGCATGGTTGAAGATTTGATTCGTCAACGCGTTCTCGATACCAATAAAGAAGGCAAACAAAATCTAGAAATCAGAACAATTGTTGAACGTGACCTTGGCTTGGATAATTTTGAACATTTGAGTGAATCTGAACAAGTTGATGCCAAGGCCAAACTTGATGAAATCTTCCAAGCTATTTTTAAACCGTCTGTGTTTGCTGCGCGTAAGAAAGATGATGATAAAGAAAAGCCGACAACATTCCATGAAAGATTAAAACAATCTGTAGGAAGCTTTACAGATGATTTAGCTCAATTGGTTGAACGCAGACGAGAAATGCGTGAGATGCCAAGTCAAATATTCGCCGGTGATACAGCGGGTGATGTAGCACGCCGTGCAGCAAAAAATGTGATACGCGTTGATTGGTTAAAGGGTGATCAAGGGATTGTTGATCGGGCTAAAGGGATTATTTATGCAAGTCGCACTGCAACAGACGCAACTATTGTGCATGAGGCTGCGGAATTATTAATTAGTTTACGCTTAGCTCGACGTAGCCAAGGCACCGAAGCTGGTATTGATATTACGGATGTTTCTAGTCGACGTGACCTTTTTGGTACAGAGAAAGGGCAACGCGTCAGTGATAGATCACATAATTTAGCTCAAGTTGCTGAAGCACGTAAACGGGGAGTAAAACTTGCTGATGTGCGCAATACCCCAGCCGCAGTTGCTACAGAAATGCTAAGTCTCTTAGGCCCGGAATTTGGTGCTAAGACATCAATTGAAAAAGGAAAGAGCGTTCGCACAGCATTATTAAGAAGAGCGATTGAATATCGAGAAGCCTTAGACAAGGTTACAGATGTTTTTGAAGGAACAGTGTATGGTCCTGAGCATTTACGAAGTAAATTCATTGAACGCATGGAACGCGCCATTGCCCGTAACCCCGTTGTTAAAACAATGCTCACCGCCGAGCAATTGCATCGTCAAACCAAAGAAAATTTATCAGCTCAATTTAAACCCACTGTAAAAGATCAGCCTGCTTCGCAAGAACTTCTTCATGATGCCTTAATGAACGCAACTACCGTCGAAGAAACCAAGAAGGCGTTGGAAGAATTTACAACAGATAAAGTCGCCAAGGACGATGTATCCGTCGGTATCGTTGCTGAGCTTTATAGTAAATTCAGAGATGTGAATGAAGCGATGAAGAAGGATGGTAAAGAATTCGGTTACCGTGAAGATCAGTTAGCCACAGTCCTTGATACCATTTCTCAAGCCATGTCTGATGGTAAGAAAGGTTCATTAACCACCGTCGGGGTTATGATGAACTGGGGTAAATCTGAAATTAACTATATGTTAATGCCCATTTTAGCTCGAACATTAGGCGAGAGAAATAAGGGTTATATTTTAGTACTTGAAGATGATGGCGCAGTGAACTCAAAGGTCAATGCGGATAGCAGGTTTAAGCCTTTGAAGGTAGAAAAAGATAATGTTGAGTTTACTGCCGATTCTAAAAAAGGCGAGATAACCGTCATCAGCCAAAATCAATTACGTGAAGTATTATTACGCGTTAAAGACGGCATGCTTGCGAAGAATCCTTTTGCTGAGCATTTTATTACGATCGATGAAATTCATAAATTAATGACAGATCCAGAATTAACCTGGGCTACTGATACGGGCATGGGTGCGGATTTCGTTAAACGCCATCAAGGTACCGCAGAATATACACAACTAGTCAATGAACAACACTCCTTAGGCGATTTAGTAGAAACCTTCTTTAAGATGACCGACGGTAAAGGTGTTGATCAAGTGTCCATGAACCAAGGTCGTGCTAATGAAGCCTCGTATGATAATCGCGTCTTGCGTCAAGAAATCAGAGATCAATTACGCCAAACATTTGGTGAAGATCGTTTCAAAGCTGTTGAAGCATTAGTCGGTGGTAAATCCCTCGAACATTTCTTAGAAGCCTTAGCCAACTTACATGCCGCGGTGAACCGCGACTTGTTGCGTTTTGAAATCAATGAAGAGACAGGTGGCATTAGCCTTAAACCTCGTGAAGTGCGCGATCAAGGGCAATTCGTCAAAGATCGCGTGTTTAGTGATAGCACAGGCTTCAATGCGTATTCACGTGCCGTCATGAGTTATTTGGAACGCTTAGGTGACCGCACAAGTATTGGCCGTCAAAACATCGATCTAGCCACCTATGCCCAACATACATTACCTGGCGCCAATGCCCGTATCTCCGGCGCTGAAACATTAAATATGTTAATGGCTGATAAAGCCAAGGTCAGAGGTTGGACAGCGACTTTAGGTGATTCATTCTCGATCTTGCGTCAAGCTGGTTCAGAATTCTTGCTCCTTAACAAAGACCCACGCCTTGAAGAATTTAATTATGGCGCTTCACGCTTCGAGGATGAGCAAGGTTTATCCGCGGAAGCTAAAGAACAAGCACGCTTAAGTGCATTTAATATTGATACAACAATTTCCGAACGCCAACGCATCTTAAATGAAGTCAGCAGTTTAATGGAATCGGGTCGTTGGAAGAATGCCGAAGAGCAAGCGGTGATCTTTAACTCATTACGCTTCTCTCATATGAAGCCTGCGGAATTAAAGGCATTGGTTAATGATATTAAACGTATTACTGGTGACGCCGTCGATGTTAAGTTCGTACCGTTTAACTATTCCAAGAGATTGATGGATATCTATAAGGGTAAGGAATTATCCAAACCTACCATTTTCTTAACCGCGATGAAGGCAGGGGTTTCTGTTGAAGTTAAAGGGACACGCGCTTTAACCGTTCAATTAAGTGCTGTGTCATTAACGGATTTGGTTCAAATCTTTGGTCGTACTTATGCTTATGACAGTGGCGCTACAGAATTTTATAAATTTGAAAATGGCCAATTTAATAGCACACGTACGCGTGGGCGTGTGAAGTTAGTCTTAAACGTCAACGACGACTTGTTGTTAACGACTCAACAACGTGAACAATTGACTCGTTTAGCAAACAAGGTTGAATCAGCCCCTGATGCCGCATCTCGTTTAGCGGCCCAACGCGATGCCTTTAAGTATATTAAAGAAGGGGTGCTCGAAAATATTTCTCACAATTACAGCGAACAAGGTTTAATTGCGACCATGCGTTCTCAACGTTCAACCCAAGAAGCGGTTGACCGTGCAGTACGTTATAACCGTGAACAACGCATTGCGACAAAGTTTGAAGAATTAGCAGGCAAAGGTACTGTGGAAGGAAAACCTGTTCTCGTCGCTGAAGCGAATGGTGGGTTTACTGAATTAAAAGCTGATCCTAACTCGAGTTTGTTTGGTGTTGCGCAAGTGGCATTGCATGCCGGTGATGCGCAAACAATTGTGACTCAAGGCAAAGGGCAATTGGTCTTTCAACCTGGTCAAGTGTGGGATTATAAGAAGAATTTAGTTTTCACCGGTGAAGTGTGGAAAACTCCTGAGCATGATCGCCAAAAGAACTATATTGCTGTTGTCGGCGAACAAGAAGCGGTGCTTAATCCAAACCAACAAGATGCTGGTTTAGATGCAATGGTCGCGGAAAAACGCATGGTGCGTGTTGAGCGTGGCCAAGGCGAAGAGCTTATTTTCCAACCCATGAAATTCGTCGTCGACAATGATATTAATCAACAAGTCAGTATTAGCATGCCATTTGAATATGATGCGATCTCTAATCAAATGCGTTTACTTAAACCTGAAAGCAAACGCA
>CAYZPQ010000177.1:0-3939 GCA_964480185.1 uncultured Planctomycetales bacterium
GCCCGCGCCGTACGTCCAATGCGGTGAATATAATCGTCGGGGGAACGGGGCAAATCATAATTAACCACATAGGGCAATTGATCAATATCAATACCACGTGCGGCTAAATCAGTTGCGACCAAGACATTAATACGCTTATTCTTAAAATCATTTAATACCGACGTACGCTGCGCTTGCGTCAATCCGCCATGAAAAACTTGGGTCGTAATATTCGCTTTATTCAATTTAACCATCAGGATATCAGCACCCCTGACTGTGGCGACAAAAACCAAAACATGCTGCCAATTCTCAGTTTGAATCAAATGCCGAAGCAATGGGCCACGGTTCGTGCGATTGACTTCAATGATGCGTTGATCAATGCGATCGACCGTTGGTGAATTATCTTCACAGGCAATGGACATCGCTTTTGGCATAAAGCGTGTGGCCAAAGCCTTGACCTTATCATCAATGGTCGCTGAGAATAATAAGTTCTGACGCTTATGCGGCAATAAATTTAAAACAGCTTCCAATTCTTTAGTGAAACCCAAATCAAACATCTTATCTGCTTCATCAATCACCAAGAATTGCAATGACGCAAAGTTCACTTTCTGACGCTGCGCCACATCTAATAAACGTCCGGGTGTCGCTACAACAATATCAGCCCCATGCATAAGTCCACGCAATTGCACATCAATGTTCATGCCGCCCACGATGGTAACCGCACGTAAGGGCTTGGTTAAATGTCGTCCATAAATCTTAATAGAACTATGCACCTGCATCGCTAATTCGCGTGTAGGAACAATAATAAGTGCTTTAATCGTTCTGAGCTTTACCTCGGGCTCTTGCTGTAAAATCTGTAAAATGGGCAAGGCATAACTGGCTGTCTTTCCGGTTCCGGTCTTAGCTTGGGCAATAATATCTTTACCCTGCAAAATAGACGGAATGGATTTGGCCTGAATGTCGGTAGGCTCTTTATATCCAGCATAGGAAATGGCCTGGATTAAGTCGTCGGATAGTCCTAGTTCATCGAATGTCATAGGAGGACATGATAACTGAACTAGCTCGGATATACAATAAAACCCTTTTACCGATGGGTAAAAGGGTTTTGGTAACCTTGCCACTAAAACCAATTACTTCTTCTTTGCTACTTTGGTTTTTTTGATTTTATTTTTTGGATTTTTATCGCCCATATTATCCTCCTTCACTTAATCGACAGCTTTTTAAAGAGATCTGCCTGGTTGTTGCTCGTGTTGAGTGGGATCGGGACTTTGACCGTATGTTCTTATCACCATGATAAAATTTCTTACGGTACCGATAGTCTATTCTGATTGATTTTCATGCCAAAGGCAAGCACGGTTCTATATACAATGAAAGAGTTCTATATGCCTAAATCAAGTTGTGATGAAAATACCATTAATAAAAAAAGAAGGACGGATAAACTTACGCCGCTTCGTTTTTTAACTGCTTTATTTAATAATTAAATACATTACCTAGGTGGTATTGATCATCGCCTCTGCATGCATTTAATGCGGAAACTATTTTCTGTTGAATATTTACTGATACGCGATGACCTGTGCGGGCTTTCTGTACTTGCTTAAATGTGAGTTGCTGTGTCGATTGCTTCACAAGCATTTCATTATCCAAACCGAGTGATTTTAAAATAGCGTCTAACGGTTGAGGTCCGACATCCATAACTAGAAGAGCCCCTTATAAGGCTCACTGCCTCCATTAATTGCTTTAATAAAGGCTGGGAATTTACGAGGAGGAACTGTCATTTCTGTGACCTTGTCATTCGTTACATCTTCAAATATCATCGTCATCCCTCTTTTACCTTCATCATCAGTAAAATGCTTGATATACACACTAAAATGCGACCCCAAATAATCCCATTCAATTAATTCCTGTAATTTAGACATAGATCATTCCTTCATAAAAGATGACACGCGCTTGTTGGTGTTAAGTGCCGACGAACTTTATTCGATTATAATGCATTCAGTTTAAAAAACCTACTAATTCGTAGGTAGGACCATTCTTTAAAATCTGTAATCTCATCCATACTTAAGGTATGTAGTGTTATCGAACACTTGTGCAATCCCACGTGTTTATGTTAGGCTAAGCAATGCCCCCTATTATTAATATCCATAATCTCAACAAAATCTACACAAGCAATTTCAAGGCCTTAAACTCTATTAATTTGAGTATTAATAAAGGTGAAATATTTGCCTTATTAGGACCTAATGGCGCTGGTAAAACAACTCTGATTAATACCATTTGTGGCATTGTACGCCCCTCAAATGGACAAATTACCGTCGATGGCCATGATATCATTACTGATTTTCGCGCAGCACGCGCCTCAATTGGTTTAGTCCCTCAAGAATTATCGACGGACGCCTTTGAAACAGTATGGCATACCGTTAATTTTAGCCGTGGGTTATTTGGCAAAGCTCCCAATCATGGCTATATTGAACATATTATCCGTCAACTTTCCTTATGGGATAAAAAAGATAATAAAATCATGACACTTTCCGGTGGGATGAAACGGCGCGTCATGATTGCGAAAGCTTTATCCCATGAACCTACCGTCTTATTCTTAGATGAGCCAACTGCTGGTGTAGATGTGTCGCTACGCAAAGACATGTGGGCTATTGTGCGCACCTTGCAGCAATCAGGTGTCACCATTATTTTAACTACCCATTACTTAGAAGAAGCGGAAGAAATGGCCGATCGCATTGGAATTATTAATAAAGGTGAAATTATCGTTACTGATACTAAAACAGATCTGATGAAAAAACTTGGACGTAAAACATTAATTATAGATCTGCATCAACCATTAAACACAATTCCAGCATCCTTATCGCATTGGGATCTAGATCTAAGTTCGACGAGAACCCAATTAAATTATCATTACAGCACAACAGTGTCTGATACCAAAGTTGGTGAACTTTTGGCTGAAATAGTCAGAGCTGGGATTACGTATAAAGACTTACATACGAATCAAAGCTCCTTAGAAGAAATTTTTATTGAACTGGTGAAATAACGATGAATACACACGCGATTATTGCGATTTATTATTTTGAAATGTCCCGCTGGTTTCGTACCATTGGTCAAAGTATTGCTGCTCCGGTTATTTCAACGAGCTTATACTTTGTTGTCTTTGGATCAGCGATTGGCTCACGCATTGCTGAAATTGATGGGGTCAGCTATGGGTCTTTTATTGTACCGGGTTTAATCATGCTTGCTGTTGTGACTGAAAGCATTTCTAATGCTTCTTTTGGGATTTACTTTCCTAAATTTACCGGCACAATTTATGAATTGCTCTCTGCGCCCATCGATTATATCGAAACCATCATGGGATATGTAGGGGCCGCGTCGACAAAATCAATTCTACTTGGATTGTTAATCTTAGTGACCGCGAATTTTTTTGTCCCTGTACACATAGAACATCCTTTTCTTATGCTACTCTTTCTTTTCTTAACATCCGTAACATTTAGCTTATTTGGTTTTATTATTGGAATTTGGGCAGATGGGTTTGAAAAATTACAGATCATTCCAACGCTGATCATGACGCCTTTGGCTTTCTTAGGTGGCAGTTTTTATTCCATTAAAATGTTGCCCGTATTCTGGCAAAAAGTTTCGATGCTCAATCCCATTGTGTATTTAATCAGTGGCTTTCGTTATAGCTTTTATGAAGCCTCTGATGTCAATTTGACCGTCAGCCTTATCATGATCTTCCTCTTCTTAATCATTGCCTTGTGTGTCGCCCGCTGGATGCTTAGAACTGGCTACCGCATCAAAAACTAAATGTGTACCAGCTACCAAATAATTGGTAGCTGGTACACATTCTTTAAAACTTCACCCCCAGTGAAGTTGTCCACATGCCATGATCTAATTCCTGATGCACGCCGCCTAAATGTTGCACGGCAGGGAAAAGATAGGCAAACTCAACTGATACATTATCCT
>CAYZPQ010000178.1:0-3928 GCA_964480185.1 uncultured Planctomycetales bacterium
CACGATAGACATAGGTTGTATTTGGTTTAAGCGCCGTTAATAATTGAGCATGGGGATACGAAAATACTGCACTGGTGAATGTTTGAATGTCCGTCTTTCCCTGTTCCCATACCTCCACCTTGCTATCCGCACGTTCTTTTGTTGTCCAAACAATCTCAGCGGTAGTATCCCGTACAGCTGATGCTGATAATTCAACAATCTCCGGCGCTTTTGTATCCGCTACTATATTGACATCAACAGCCATTTCCCCAGAAGTCATCCCAAATCTATCTTCACAACGGACATAATATTTTGTCCTTTGCCCTGGCTTTGGATCAAGAATGTTCAAATGGACTTTTCTCGATAAAGCCTCATTAAAAATGAAGGGCATATCTTTAAATGATCGTCCAGCGGTCTTTGATGCCCGGCAAATTACCTTACGATCGGCGATCAACGCAATATGGGTATACCGGGTCCAGGATGGCAAATCCCCTAAAGGCCAATTTTTGGTGAGTACGGGTGGTGTGGTTGGAACAATTAAATTAGGATCGAATAGTAAAGCTATTTCAAGTTTAGTCAGTGCGCGATTATACAAACGTACTTCATCAATTAACCCTCGATAAAAATGCGTTGTTGATCCTGAAGATATCACCCCCAAATATCGTCTCGTCAATAAAGCCATTAAATTATTAGTCTCTATACTTCCTGTTTTATCTCCATCAATAACCACTGTGAGAAACTTTCCGTCATAAGTAAATACAATATGATGCCAACCAGGATTGGCTTCGAAATCATATCCGAGAATTTGCGTTGCATACATATTGATGCCGTTTTTTTGTACTGATAGGACTTGATTAGAGGCATCTGTTGAAAACAAAGCGTAAAGTGAACCATACGGCTTTGTTGAAGGAATTGGCATATGCAGATTAATCCATAAGGATAATGACCATTGAGGTGAAGAAAAAACATTATTAGTGATCATATATTGAGGCATGGATGTTATACCAGCTACCCCAGATAAATCACCAAACTTTAATACTGCATCAAATTGACTTCCGACAGGACCGCTTGCAGCAATACCAAGATTTCCAACCCCGATATTTGCAATACCACCATTGGTCACACGTATTAATGGATTATTTGCTGTAGGAGAATTATCCGAGATTCTTTCACCGGAGAGATCATCAAATTTCCAATGTCCAACAAGACCATTGCTCAATGTATCCGCCGCTTTGGCCTGAACAGGCCATAGGCAAGTTACCATTACCCCTAGGATGAGGTTCAATACATAATTATTCATACGGTATCTTGGTTGCCTCATTTATTTTCTTCTATACCACTACTATAAGTATATCTGTATTGTCGAAGAGAAACCAGTGTAACGTAATGATTTTTTTGATAATTAATAGCGAAGAAAACGTTTTCTTTAACTGTATTTCGCTTAGGAAGGATGTTATTACTTGCCTGGTTTTGTTCCACTCATGGCATGGTCAGAGATGATGGCCGCATCTGTTGCGCTAATGATTAAACTCCCATCAACATCTGCCCTATCCAATTGTTCTTGCGTGAGGGGTGGTGTTATTTGATATCTACCTACATAGCGTTTTACTAACGATGCATCATATAAAGTGAGACGACCATTCAATGACACATCACCCAGGTTATTATCAGATGAGTTATTTGGAGCACTGCCCCTGATGCGATAAATTTCAGCATTGAGAGCTTTGGCAGCACTGACCATTTCTGGATAAGGACGATCGGTTGTCGTCACGAATGAAGCATAATAATTTTCTGATTCAAAATTCACTCCCGACAAAGGAAGATCCGTATATTGATGGTAAACGAACCCAACACTTTGATATTTCTCAAAGTATTCGCGAAGGAACGTTACATAAGCATTCACTCTCTGCTCTTGAGTAGGATAAGGAATGATTCCTCCCCACGCTCCCCCATTTGTGGGAGCACCAAATTGAAACTCTGTAATGACAATAGGCACATCTTTTGTCAGAAGATATTTCCAATCATGTTCAATCATCGTCATATTATAATAATTCAATGTCAATACATCACAGTACTTAACACACGCATCGATGGATTCTCGTGTATTACGATGAAAACCAGCAAAACGTGCACCCATATAGATGTGATGCGGTACTTCTTTTTCCCGATCGGTACCATAGTATGTTTGTTCGTAATAACTTAGTAATGCCGCTAAATCTAGCGCCAACGGTTGATCGCTCGTTACAGAATTCATTCCAGTTAACACAATAGATTTAGATAAAAAATCATCCCATGACATCATGGCATTGACAGATACCTGTTTCCACGCTGCTTTCAAACTATCGAAAGTGCCATACTTTTCCTTTAATTTGTCAACAAATTCACGCTTCGAGGCAGAAGTAGGGGTAGCCTTAAGCTCATTGATAATAAAATGATATGTTTCCGCTTTCTTAATCGCATCTTTGGCAGTTTTAAAATATGTTTCGGCATAATAACTTAATAATAATGACAAATCTTGAACTAAAGGTTGCTGACTACTCGCCGTGGCGATGGGTGTAAGTAAAGGATAGTTGACTTCAACAAGCCGTCTGTTTAATTTATTGAGGAGCGATGCCTCTAACGTTTTTCCCTTTTCTAAAACAGAAATATAGCCCCAATCATCCTCAGGCCGCACCGGCATCTTTTTATATAAATCTTGCATCGATAATAATTTATTCAATAATTCAAGAGGTGGAGTCTCATTCACTTTTGAAAGAATTACACGCCCATCCTTCACGATCGCCGCAACTAAAGCCGCCGGCGTCATGGGCAATTTGAATTCTGATTCGACAAACTGAAACGTATTTAATCCTGTTAAGACAACGGGCTTGGTGAGTAAATCATCCCATGATGTCATGGCGTTGACTGAGTATTGATTCCACGCCGTCTTTAGCGCTGCAAAAGTAGCATACTTTGCCTTTAACTTTTCCACAAACGCACGCTTCACAGGTGAATTGACAGTTGAATCAAAATTAAGGACGTGAAGGATAAAATAATAATTCTCTGACGTAATCGCTTTACCTGTATGACCAAAATCTAATTCATTATCTGACTGATAACCTAATAGACGAGGGTCTCGTGATAATCCATTGATCGTATCTTTAGCAACTTTCTCAATCGCTGGAATATAGTTGGCATTAAAAACATCAGGCAAATTTGTTCCTTTAACAATAGATGCCTTACTCTGAAAATAAAACGTCAACGTGTAAGGCATCACACTAAATTGTGAATATTGATTTTGGGTGGTTAGATTAAATCCCCAGTCTTGCAATCTATTTTGCGTATTGATTGTCCATCGTGAATAAATATCATTAATGTTAAATGGCTTACTCGTGTCCGTGTACTTTCTAATTAGATTAGAGAGATAAAGGTACCACATCGTTCCCCCGCAAAACTCACCTTCACCATTAATATTATTATTCGTTGCCCCACAGGTACGCTCGAGAAATACCCCCGCTGTATTTCCAGTTTTTGGTGGCAAATCTTTAAAGAATATTTCTCTATTTTTTAATGATGTGGCTGCAGCAGTATAAGTTACCCAATTCATCCCCTTAAGATAAAATAAATTACCTAAAGGTGTCACAAGCCACCATTTCCCATTCACTTTTTCTGTGCGAAAATAACCTGTTGCTCGATATCCCGATGCTGTAATATCACCACCATAACTATCATATTTTGTTGAATCCAGCGGCTGTACTGTTTTTGCTTCTCTGGCAGCATCATCTTTCAAATCCTGATCACTTTTTATTTTCCCATCAAAATCAACCCAATTATTTTGACCATATGAATCAATAAAATAAGGAATGTCGTTTGGCCTATAACTTATTTTCACGGGACGAATCGCATGAATTTTAAACTCATTATCTTTAGGAAGATTAACAACCCCAAATTTATACTTCGTAATCGTCTT
>CAYZPQ010000179.1:0-3899 GCA_964480185.1 uncultured Planctomycetales bacterium
CCTTTGGCACGTGCTTGAGCTTGGATTTCTTTCGCAATCACTTCTTTTTGCTTAATATCATCCGTTAACACTAATTGCTTGACCAATTCATCGATAGAAACAGTACTTTGTGGCATGCTTTTCTCCTCTAAATAAACCTTGGATTAGGTGTTTTTGGCAATTTTCAAATTTTAAAGAAAGGATAATATACCAAAACACCTCACGAATGTCCAGGTAAAATCATCTCGATCAGGTAAGAATTTTTAGGAGTTTATATCGCTCTTCCATGTTATGCGTACGACGGCTGGCGTCTTTGAGGTCGATGACATTGATTTCATCTTCGAGGACACCGACGGCTTTCCCGTAAACACCATTAAGGAGCAGTTCGACGGCCGAGGCGCCTAAGCGTGTTCCTAAAATACGGTCCGGACCGCTGGGGACTCCACCGCGTTGGACGTGGCCTAAAACGACATAACGGGTCTCAAGACCTGTTTGGCGGGTGATATTTTCGGAAATAACAGACGCCATCCCAGAACCTTCAGCAACGATAATAATGTAGCTAATTTTGCCCTTACTGTTTCCTTTTAAAATTTCTTTATGCATAGCATCATAATCAAATGGACGCTCAGGGATAATCACATCTTCGGCCCCGGCCGCAATCGCGACTTCCATGGCAATATAACCACTTTTATTCCCCATGACTTCAACGACAAAGATACGTTCCATACTTTGGGCAGTATCACGAATCTTGTCAATCGATTCAAGCGCCGTGTTGATGGCAGTGGCGCAACCAATAGTTTGATCCGTGCCATTAATATCATTATCAATTGTGCCTGGTAAACCAATGGTTGGAATACCATGCAATTCATAGAGACGTTTAGCCCCCTGATATGAACCATCACCACCAATAACAATCAAGGAATCAATACCATAACGATGCAAAATTTCAGCAGCCTTCTTCTTACCTTCGTCGGTAGCAAATTCTTTGGAACGAGCTGTTTTTAAAATTGTTCCACCGCGATTAATGGTATTCGACACTGAGCGGTGATTTAATGGCACAAAATCTTCATCAAGTATGCCTTGATACCCACGCATCACACCAACCATTTCAACCCCATAATGCAAACCAAAACGTGTGGCCGAACGGATGGCAGCATTCATGCCTGGGCCATCACCACCGGATGTTAATACACCAATTTTTTTAACTTTCTCAGCCATAATAGTGGTCTTTCCTTAAAATGTTATAAACCAGATACGTCTAAATTACGGGGGTATTCTACCGCATACGAAATCACAATGTCTTGTTTGTCACCTTGATTCAAATTCACAAGCCAGCTCATCACACCAACACGATCTTCCACATCTTTGCGTGTTGGCTCTGGTGTAAATTTGATATTCTTCACTTTGATCTTATCATCTTGACTAACAGGCACTTGATCAAACACATTGACCGCAATGGCCTTATTCTTATAATTCTCGACGGTAATCTTGTATTTATAATTAATGCTGCGATTAGCAGATGGAATGCTTCCCAACATCGTATCATCAGATTTTTGCTCAAGCAGTTTACGTTTAACTGTCACACCTTCATCCACACCTAAATACAAATCAAACTCTTCTTCAGGGCCAATGGCTTTATCAATACTGGAGTTACCCACATAACTTCCGTCGAGGAAAATATTAACGGCGCCAGGTAATAATGTCGCTTCTTGTTTATTGCTAATTTTAGATTTTAAATACGCAAAATTATTAAATTTAGGTGTGGTGGCATAATCAAAAGTCGCGGGCATATTTAACACCGTAATCGGCACACGTTGCCAGGCACCGTCGGATTTAATATCAACGGGTTTGGTAATGGTAAAGACGGCAGAGACACCGCTATTATCAACTTGGGCATAAGCCACATCAGCAGCTTTCGCTTTTTGTTCCAACTTGTCTTCTAACGAAGAATTCACAGCCATATCGCTCTCACTCATAGCTAACTTCGCTACCATTCCTTTCGCCATGTATTGTCGTGTAGTTGGATAAACAGGCTCATTGACGACGGGAGCCAAATACCACGCCGATAATTCAGGCATACGCCCACCCACAGTTGGACGTGCAGTTGAAATAGTCAACTTTACCCCTGACCAATCTTCGCCAGTATTTTGCATGACTTGACCAAATAAAGATAATTCAACTTGTCCTGCTTGAAAGGCCACACGTGCATCATAAATTGGCGTCCAGTTCACCCCATTAACCGCATACGATACATTCACGGTCAATTTACCAGGCTTCACACATTGCACATCAACTCCAATAGAACGCTTCACTGATTGATTACCATGCTGAATATCATTTAATTGTTGCTGCAAGGCCACGCGCTCTTTCGTTAAATCTCTTTCTTTCAAACGCAATTGCTCAGATTTCTCAAAGATGTCTGTATATGTAATCGTCAAATACTCCCCTAAACTTTGCAACTCCGTCGCAGCAGGCATCTTGGTTATTAATTCTTTCGGCAATTGCTCACCGGCTTTAAATTTGATGGAATCGACATATTCTTGGCGTTTGGTTAAAACAATTTGCTGATTACGATTCGCAATAATCGCATCGTCGATATCTTGAATCTTTAAGGTCAATTCTTTCACACGCTCATTAGCGGATTCCGTCAAATAATCACGCTTGACAGATGCACCAAATATTTTGACATCAGCCTGACCTTGGCCTTTGACAGTTAAGGTATTGTCATCGATTTCTGGGATAATATTATCAAAAAGGATGGTGTGATCACCAGCGGGGACAGTTACATCAGCAGTACGTGTGACAACTGCTAAACCAGGGTAAATAGTAACGTCCGATATTGTCGACGACGTTTGAATTGTTTGGGCATGTCCAACCACCATACCGCTTAATACAAACATCATCACCAATATCGGACGCAACATAATTAAAGCTCCTTAACAATAAAAATTAATATCGATAATTTTCAGGTTTGAAAGGACCTTCGACTTTCATCCCTAAATATTTCGCTTGAGCAGCGCTTAACTTGTCTAAACGCGCACCAACTTTGGCCAAATGCAAACGGGCCACTTGCTCGTCTAAATGTTTTGGTAATGTGTACACTTTATTTTCATACTTGCTGCCATTTTGCCATAATTCCATTTGAGCCAACACTTGATTGGTAAAGGAATTACTCATGACAAAAGAAGGATGACCCGTCGCACACCCTAAATTTACCAAGCGGCCTTCGGCTAAAACAACTAACTTCTTCCCATTTGGATAAACATACTGATGCACTTGTGGCTTTACTTCGATTTTCTTAATATCTTTGCGATTGTTTAAATAGGCAATATTGATTTCAGAATCAAAATGCCCAATATTACACACAATGGCCCCACTTTTCATTAAATCTAAGTGACGACCGACGATAACATCCACACAACCGGTGGCTGTAACAAAGATATCACCAATCTTTGCGGCTTCATCCATGGGCATGACTTCATACCCTTCCATGGCTGCTTGAAGTGCGCAAATAGGATCAATTTCAGTGACAATAATACGTCCACCTAAACCCTTAAACGATTGCACAGACCCTTTACCCACATCGCCGTAACCGGCAATAACGCACACTTTACCAGCGATCATGCGATCTGTTGCACGTTTAATCCCATCGACTAAAGATTCGCGGCAACCATAAAGGTTATCGAATTTGGATTTGGTCACAGAATCATTCACATTGATGGCAGGAACTTTTAATGTTCCTTTTTTAACCATTTCATAGAGACGGTGAACACCGGTGGTTGTTTCTTCCGAAATACCACGGATATTTTTTAAAAAATGAGAATATTTTTTATCATGAACCATGATGGTTAAATCGCCACCATCGTCGAGGATCATGTTTGGCCCTTTGCCATCTGGCCATTCTAATGTTTGTTCAACGC
>CAYZPQ010000180.1:0-1284 GCA_964480185.1 uncultured Planctomycetales bacterium
TGACGCATGATATCAATAATCGGAGAACTGAATGGTTTACCGTCGTGTGTTTCCACAGCTTGCATTTTAGCAACCTGCTCTTCACCGAATGCTATCGCTTCCTTGGCTTCAACAATCCAAGCCATAAGCTCTTTGTCGTCTGTGATTTGAGACGCGCGGGCGGTTAAATCAGACCAGTACCCAACAACTTCATCTCTAAAGGCAGTGTATTCGGTTTGTGACATCAAGGCTTGATCGGCACCGACTGCTGCTGGTGCGGCTGGAGCTTCCGCTTCAGGTGTGGCATCGGCATAACGTTGCAAAGATTGCATGAAGAGCGCGTTTAAATCACTTTCGATTTTTCTCCAAAAATCTTCATTCTCAAATAATGTCGCCTTGATTAAAGAAATATCCTTACGTTTTTGCTCATCTTTGATCTTGGCAATGTCTTCGTCTGTCGTTGTATCAATATAGCTTAAGCGTTGCAATAATGTGTTGCGATCACTTAACCAAGAATTACCTTCCGTCTCAGCTAAGTTTGGATTATCAATTAATTCTTGTTGGCTATAGCCTAAGGTGCGTAAGATGGCTAAATTGATTTGACGAGCGTCGGTAGCTCCTTGTTTCATCGCATCGCTGTTTAAGTAGGCACGCACTTCTGAATTGTATTGAGCATCAACAACATCTAAATTGTGTTTGGTTTCGTGAGTGGCTTCGGATATGTATTTCCATAAGGCTTGCTTCGTTCTTGCTTTGGGCATCACTAAAGCCTTGATCGCAAATACTTGACCACCCTTTACTTGCCAGCCCGTCGCTGTGCGTTCAATCAAATTCATGCGTTCTAACATGCCTTGGTACAATGTTTCTAAACGAGTGAGTGTTTCACCCTTGGCTTCGGCGGCATTATAGAATTGTGTTAAAACCTGTGTATCAAGGTTGTAAGCGCTAAAGTTATCTTGGCCTAAGGCAACTTCTTTGTCTAAGACGGTCTTTGATTTAATATCGCCGGAACCTTCACCAAACACCATCGCCCGTCCCCAGGCTTCCATCGGAAGAGCTTCATTACCATAGTTAAATGTTAAGGCTGGGGCATTGCCTAATTGCTCGACATCAGCGACGACGCCTTCTTGGTTTAAGCGTGCGGCTTCAATGGCAGATTCCTGCAATACCATTTCTGTGACCTTACGCTTAACTGGCACGAAACCAGGCGTTGTGATCATGCGTTCATGATTTTCTAAAGCTGCATTAATCTTAGCTTGTTCTTCTTTGCGTGTTTCCAGGGCGCGAGCATAAGTAGCTTCGACT
>CAYZPQ010000180.1:1294-3851 GCA_964480185.1 uncultured Planctomycetales bacterium
CTCGCCGGGGATGCGGGCGACCTTGCACACCTTCTTCGACTTGAGCGCGTTGATCGTTTAATGGTTTGTATTCGCTGGCGGTGCTGATAAATTTAACAACCTTGCCTTCGCTTAAGACAACACCACGGCCAGTTGTGCGATCCGTGATGGTTACTTGTTTTAATGTGGCATCATCTACGACGGTAGCATGATCAGAACCTAAAATTTCACCTAAGACGCGGAAGCCTGCATCAGGAGCGCGCATGTCATCGCCACTGAATGCTGTTTGGCCTGCTACCTCGGCAAAGCGCTGGGCAATATCAGCATCGAAGCCCTGAGCTTGCCATTTATTTAGTAAAGCCATGACTTGATCGTTTTGAGCATAATGATCTAACCCATTGGCAATGATATTCAAATGAGCTTGTTTAACAATTAACTCGTCGACAGTTTCTTTTAATAAGTCGCGGATTAATTCCATTTCTGTTTTGTTAATACCCTTGGCTGTTAAATTGCGATCAATCCAGCTTTGGGAAGGTAATGATTGAACAACCGTATAAAGTTTGCGGCCGGTGACTTGATCGTAGACAGTAATATAGGCATCACGTGGGGCTTCGGTAAAGCGTCCCACAGGCTCCCAACCTTCTTCACTCTTGACTTCAATCTTTGCTGGAATCGCGCTCGCATTAACACCATTCGCTGCCATGTGTGCTTCAACCGCATTTAATGCCCCACGATTCGAATGCAACGCAGACAAGGCAATGTTTCGACCACGTTGGAATACTTTGACCGCTTCACGATTAAAGTTAATAAATGTTTCGCGATCTCCTAAATCCAATGCTCTCTTGGCATTGGCCTGTTTACCCCAACCTTCAATCAAGTGGGTATAAACTTCACCTAAAGCATAATTATCAACGTAGACACCACGATCAAGCCCTTCAGCTTCATCGAGATGGTTTTCAACACGAGATGCCCCACCAATGGTCTTAATACCAGCTAAACGTAAAATACGGTCAATGATGTGTGAGCGTTCGTGTTCAGGAACACCCGCTTCTAATACTTTACTTCCTAATTGCAATAAGGTTAATAAAGCGTTGGTCCCTAAAGCTAAGCGTCGATTATCTGCCAACCCTGCAGAACCCTTCTTTTCCATATAGGGATCGAAGGTGAATTCCATGGGTTTAGCTTGCAAATAATCAATCGCTGCGTTTTTCGCTTCTGCAATTTGAGCATCGCGCTCTGCTTTGCTTAACGAAGGATCTAAGAGGACTAATTGAGGTACTTGTGAATCAAGAGACTTCTTAATATCACCTTGCAATGATTTCATCATCTCAATGAAACGATTGTTCGGTGCCTTATCTTGTTGCTCATAACGCAGATACAATTTTGTCTTCTTTAAATATTCCGCTAAACCACCCGGTGCTTGACGGATGGCATTGATATCAACCACTTCACTATCACCAGCCTTGATACCCAAATCTTTATTATCAGCGTCGTGAATCTTGATCCAGGACACATTCACACCTGGGAAGAACTTGGCTAACTTTTCATTATCTTCTAAAAGCTCTTTAATAACTTGCGCGCGATCTTCTTCCCCGACTTGACGTAATTTTTCATTATTGACCTTCATGCGGCCGAATATTTCCATACGGCCGGCAATGGCAGCTTTCATTTCTTCAATATTGACGCTGACAGTTTGACCTTCCCCAACCGTATACGATAGATCAATAGCATTCTTTGTTTTGGCATCAATTAAGCCTAAACTTAATAAATCGCTTAATGTGTATTGATCATCTAATTTAATGTTCACCACATTGCCAGCTAATTGGTTATAAACTCTACCCATGAAATAGAAGCCCTTAAGATTGCTGCCACGATCAAAGACTTCACCCGTTTTCTTATTAATTCTGTCCCCGCGGTTAAGCTCAGGAATGACGCTACTATCAATGATTTGCTCCGTCGCTTCCCATGTGCCTTTTTCCGTACGCACATAAGGATTAATGGTTGGCATTTCAATGGTGCGGTAGACTTCATCTTGACCTCTATAACTTAATTCATCTTGATCGCGAGCAACTAAAGCACGGCCATTCTTGGCAACAACAACGGTATCATTGATTAACAAGGCTTTGGTTTGATTATCAGGACCTAAAATTTCATAGACCTCATCGCCTTGTTCATTCTTTGTATGCAACATGGTATCGTGTTGGATAAGTTGACCATTACTATCACGTGTTTTACCGACGATGGTGACACCATTGAATTCAATGGGACGTTCATTAGATAAGAGAATGCGTTCTCCGGTTAAGTTGCCGTCTTTATCAAATACATATTCAGTGGTCCCTTTTAAATCGTCACTGTTGCGCTTATAACCAAAGTAAGCAGATTTCTCAAACTTAACTTGGAACACTTGTTTTTCGCGGGCAGCAGCATCTTGGCTGACTTTGAATAATTGACCAGCAATACCTAAGGCAATGAGCTCTCCCTTGGCATCACGGAAACGATAATACAATTGGCCTAAAGTGGCTGTGGCTTCTTCGACGTAGGCTTGAACGGTTTCATTACCCAACTTAAATGATGTCAC
>CAYZPQ010000181.1:0-3845 GCA_964480185.1 uncultured Planctomycetales bacterium
TATATGATTCAATTGCTAAATTATATAAATTTTTAATAATACCATCATATGATGAGTTTGGGGGTTTAACAGGTGGTCAAGAAAGTTGGTCCACCGTTTTAGGTGGTGGGCATCAATTGGTGTGGCTTTCAGGGATTGAAGGAAATAACTATGGAGTAGCCACGCGTGAATTATTTACTCCTGAACAATTGAAATGGATCAGTGAGCATATTTATTTAGTTCAAGCAGGTAAGTCCTACACCAATGGAAAAGCTAATACAGATAGAACAGCTGCTTTAGTTAATTATATGTGGACGGATTTATTGAATGATGATCCTGTAGGTCAAGGATTACATGGCCGTAAAATTGCTTTAGCTGACGCTTATGCGGATGCATTAACTAAGCAAGATGGTAAAGAAATTGTACGTATATTAAATGAATATGCTGACATTCGTGACCAACTTGCGCGTCGCTGGATGAATTTAATGCTTGATGCCAAACAAGGCAAAGATGTTCCAGCATATGCCAAAGAATATGCACGTAAAGTCTTTGAATCTAAGAATGATGAAGAAAGAAAAGACTATCAAGTGGTAAAACATCTTTATGATGAGCTCGTTGTTCGTCTTGGGCGTGAAGATGTTTTCAGAGCGCTTAGCTTGTATTCGACGGAAGATATTCCAAATTTAATCAGAGATGTGGAAGCGTTGGGTACTAAGTTTGATTTAACCAATACATTCCAACACCGCGTAAGAAAAGCTGGCGGAGCTGCCTTTGATGCCGGTGCTGGGGGACCAGGAAGTATTAAGATTGTTGTTTTTCCTGGTGGCAAAGCAGATGCTGAGAGTTTCTTTGACGCAGAGAAGATTAATCAGTTAAGTGATGCTCAGGTTAGAGAAGTTGTCCGAGGCACAGGTACGCTAAGAACGCGTTTACCAATGCATCAAGGTGCGCCACTTAAGATAATTGGTTTTAATCAATTAAGAGATGCCAAAGGTCAATTAGCCAATCCCGTAGCCCCACCAGTACGTGATGTAAAGCCTGCTGATGTAGGTATAGTTGATATGGAGCAAAGAGCAGTTGCTATTTTTGATAGGATTAAAGATAGTAGAAAAGTGGTAGAAGGAGCATTGATACTGGAAAAAATGAATCTTACAGATAATAGTCTTCGTAAATACGGTTTATTTGAGCGTAGAGAGGATTGGCGGGAAGGTATTGGTTTAGAGAATTTTGCTGGTGATGATGAGGTTTTTGTAATTAAACATATTAATAATCTTGTTCTTCTCGTTCGTGATTTAGTCAAAATGGGTGAACTCAAGTTAGTAGATGAATTTCTTACTTCTATTGATTCTGCTCAAAGTTCATTTAAAACCCGTGAAGGGGGTATAAATTTCGACCCAGCTAATCTCGGCATGACGGTCACTAAAGATGGCAATGGTGTTAAAATCACTGTAGACAAAGCCATGATTGAGCGTATGAAAAGAGAAGGGGTAAGTGGATTTACGCCGGTGATTATCAATATTGTCCCCATCGCCAACATTTTCCCTATCCTTGGTTTACAAGCACCATCTCGACGAGAAGTTGGTCAATTAGCAGGTGTTTAAGTCGTTTTAATCTGTGTGTCTTACAGCCCTCGGGTAAATCACCCGAGGGCTTTTTTCTGCCCATGAATCACACCTATCTTATATTTGTGTAGGGTCGGACCTCGTGTCCGACCGGCTTTTAATATTTTTATCAGATTAGCACTCCCACAATTTAACCGCCAAAAATTAATCTTGACAAAATTCGAAAAATGACTAAATTATCACTCATCCATTTTAAGTGCTAATTTCTAACTTGGCATTTAGATTCCTGTTTTGACATCAGGAATGACATCTAAACACATAACAACATTAATAATCAGGAGGAAGTTATGGCGAACATTCAACCATTAGCAGACCGCATCGTCGTCAAGGTGTTGGAAGCTAAGCAAGTGAGCAAGGGCGGTATTCTCTTACCCGAAACAGCCAAAGAAAAGCCTCAAGAAGGCAAAGTCGTTGCTGTTGGTAAAGGTCGTTTGACAGATAATGGCCAAACCGTGGCATTGGAAGTGAAAGTCGGCGATCGCGTTTTATATGGCAAATACACTGGTACAGAAATCACCACGTCGGAAGGTGAAGAATTATTGATCATGAAGGAAGAAGATATTTTAGCTATCGTAAAATAACACACTTATAAAACGGAGACATTACTATGGCAGCAAAGCAATTACTTTTTGATGATGAAGCACGTCGTAAAATTTTACGTGGGGTAGAACAATTAGCCCGCGCCGTCAAAGTCACATTAGGTCCTAAAGGCCGTAATGTTGTCTTAGATAAAAAATTTGGTTCACCCACTGTCACTAAAGACGGTGTGTCTGTGGCCAAAGAAATTGAATTAGAAGATCCTTTTGAAAACATGGGCGCTCAAATGGTCAAGGAAGTTGCTGAAAAGACTTCTGATATCGCAGGGGACGGGACAACCACAGCAACAGTCTTAGCTGAAGCCATTTACCGCGAAGGTTTAAAGAACGTTACAGCTGGTGCAAACCCAATGGCATTGAAACGCGGCATCGATTTAGCTGTTGCCCGTATTGTGGCCCGTATTGAAAAGATTGCCAAGAAAGTTGATTTAAAGAATTCCAAAGAAGTTGAACAAGTTGCCTCTATCGCCGCCAACAATGATTCTGTCATCGGTAAGAAAATTGCCGAAGCCTTTGAAGCGGTAGGTAAAGATGGTGTCATTACCGTCGAAGAATCAAAGACAATCAACACTGAATTAAAGATTGTCGAAGGGATGCAATTTGATCAAGGTTATTTATCTCCATACTTCTCAACCGATATGGAAAAAATGATCTGCGAATTAGAAGATCCTTTTATTCTTCTTTATGAAAAGAAAATTTCCTCTATCAAAGACATTCTCCCAGTATTAGAAAAAGTTGCCAAGGGCGGACGTCCATTGGTCATTATCTGCGAAGAAGTTGAAGGCGAAGCTTTAGCGACACTCGTCGTCAATAAAATGCGCGGTACATTGCATTGCGTTGCGGTGAAAGCTCCAGGTTATGGCGATCGTCGTAAAGAAATGCTCAAAGACATTGCTGTCTTAACCGGTGGTCAAGCCGTAACCGAAGATTTAGGGTTAAAGCTTGAAACATTAGAGTTAAGCGATTTAGGTCGTGCGAAGAAAATCAAGATCGATAAAGATAATACAACGATCGTTCAAGGTGCTGGTAAAGCCGCTGATATCAAAGCCCGCGTTGCTCAATTGAAGAATCAAATTGAATCAACCGAATCTTCTTATGACCGTGAAAAGTTACAAGAACGTTTAGCTAAGTTATCTGGTGGTGTTGCGATCATCAATGTTGGCGCTGCAACTGAAAGCGAAATGAAAGAAAAGAAAGCGCGCGTCGAAGATGCATTACATGCAACACGTGCCGCTGTTGAAGAAGGTATTGTTCCTGGCGGTGGTGTGGCTTTATTACGCTGCGTCAAGGATTTAGAAGGCGTTGAAGCCAAGGGTGATGAAAAGACCGGTGTTGATATTGTCCGCCGTTCCTTAGAAGCTCCAGTGCGTCAATTAGCGTTTAACGCTGGTTTGGAAGGATCTGTCATCGTTGAGCGTTTGATCAATGAAAAAGATGTGGCCAGTGGTTATGACTTTAACAATGATCAATACACGGATATGTTCAAAGCCGGTATCATTGATCCAGCTAAAGTTACACGCACAGCCTTACAACATGCATCATCCATTGCTGGGTTATTATTAACCACAGAATGTTTAATCACCGACTTACCAGAAAAAGACAAACCAGCCCCATCAATGCCAGGCGGAATGCCAGGTGGTGGTAAGGG
>CAYZPQ010000182.1:0-3812 GCA_964480185.1 uncultured Planctomycetales bacterium
GCACATTGCTGGCAATATGCATGACATGGGAATATCTTTCAATAGTCATGAAGTCTGTGAGCTTAACTGAGCCTTGTTGGCACACGCGGCCAATATCATTGCGGCCTAAATCAACCAACATAATGTGTTCTGCTTTTTCTTTAGGATCATTTAATAATTCTTCGGCTAATTGCTTATCCTCGTCGTCATTCTTACCTCTCCAGCGTGTTCCGGCAATGGGACGTGTTTCCACAACCCCATTAATGCAGCGCACTAACAATTCTGGCGAAGCACCAACTAAATGAAACCCATTTAAGTTTAAGAAAAACATATAGGGTGATGGATTTAACACACGCAAGGAGCGATAAATATCAAAGGCACTTTTCTTAATGGGCACTTCAAAACGTTGGGATAACACAATTTGAAAAATATCACCTGCGGTAATGTTTTTCTTGGATGTGATGACCATTTGTTCAAATTCACGCTGCGTATAATTAGATTTTAGCTTTATTGCACCAGTAGAACTTTTGGTATTTTTAGGCAAAATGCAGTTTTTATTTAAATCTTTCTCTAATTGCGCAATATTCGCCATAGCTTTGCGGTATTGGGCAACCTTGTGGGCTTTGCTGGCTTTGGGGTCAACAGACACACAGCTGATTAATTGCAGCTTATGATGGCGATGATCAAACACAACTAAATCGCGCGCCAACATGAAACACATATCGGGTAATTTTAAATCATCCTTGGAGGTATTTGGCAAGCGTTCAAAATAACGCACGGCATCATAACTTAAATACCCAACCATTCCCCCATAAAATTGCGGTAAACCTTTGACCTGCACCGCTTGATAATCTTTCATGTACTCACGTAAAATATTTAAAGGAGATCCTTGAAAAGGAATGTTTGTTGATTTGACCTTGGCCCCTTTAAATGTCAATACTTCAGCCACTTGGCCTTTGACTTGTAAGACTAATTCAGGGTCGCGGGCAATAAATGAAAATCTCGCAAACTTTTCTTGGCCTTCAACGGATTCTAAGAGAAAAGAATATCGAGATGTCGCAGCTAATTTATGATAGGCAGACACTGGCGTTTCAAGATCCCCATGGATTTCTTTGAAAACCGGGATGAGATTCCCTTGACGGGTTAGGTTTAAAAATTCTTGTTCTGATAAATAATTCATCATGACTTACATAATCTTTCGATAAAAACAACTGCGTTGATTGGTGTGGCAGGCTGCACCGACTTGATCGACCTTGATCAATAACACATCACAATCGCAGTCATAATAAATTTCTTTCACATGTTGAAAATGCCCTGAAGTTTCCCCTTTGACCCAATAGGCCTTACGGGAACGTGACCAATAAGATGCTTTCTTTTTGGTAATAGTATCTCTTAACGAATCAATATTCATCCATGCCATCATCAAGACTTCATTATTCTTATAATCTTGCGCAATCGCAGGAATTAATCCGTCGGTATTGAATTTTAATTTGTCTAAATTATCTAACGTTATTTGTATTGTTTCAATTTCGTTCATCGCACATTGACCTTGTGTTGTTTTAGAAATTCTTTGACCTTTGGCACTGGGATTTCACCAAAATGAAATACCGACGCGGCCAAGGCAGCATCTGCTTTGGTTTGGGTAAATACATCCTGAAAATGACTCAATTGCCCAGCACCCCCAGAGGCAATTACAGGAATATTGACGGCATTACAGACAGCTTGGGTCAATGCTATATCATACCCGTTTTTGGTGCCATCTGCATCCATACTCGTTAATAAAATTTCACCTGCCCCCATCATCTCAACTTGCTTCGCCCACGCAATAACATCTTTGCCTGTTGAGGTGCGTCCACCATGAATAAACACTTCCCAGCTGTTTCCCACTTTCTTGGCATCAATGGCAACGACAATACACTGAGAACCAAATTGATTGGCAGCAGCACGGATTAAACCTGGTTCTTTGACAGCAGCTGTATTTAAAGAAACTTTATCGGCACCAGCATTTAATAAAGCGCGAATATCAGCGATATTACTAATACCGCCACCGACGGTTAATGGCATAAAAACTGTTTCGGCGGTACGAGAAACTACATCGATAAAAGTCTTACGCCCTTCGAATGACGCGGTAATATCTAAATATACTAATTCATCCGCACCTGCGGCGTCATACGCTTTGGCGCAATCGACCGGATCACCCGCATCCCGCAATTGAACAAAGTTAATCCCTTTGACCACACGGCCATCTTTGACGTCTAAGCAGGGAATTATTCTTTTATTAAGCATATTTATCTAATTATTTTTTCTTAAACTTTTCTAATTCTTCTACAGCTTTTTTGAAATCTAATTTACCTTCGTATATTGCTCTTCCAGTAATAGCAGCAGGTACTTTCATTTTAGCTAATTGCATGACATCTTCTAAGCTAGATATACCGCCCGACGCAATAATATTAACATCAGGAACAGCTTCAATTATTTTATGTAACTGTTCATAATTTGGACCTTCTAATGTTCCGTCACGGGCAATATCTGTATATACCATCCATTTAAGCCCTATTGACTCAAGATCTTTTGCTAAATCAATCCCTTTAATATTAGTTGATGAAACCCAACCTCGGCCAGTAACCATCCCATTTGCACAATCAATACTGACACAAATCTTTTCTTTATACCTATCCAACATTTTCTTTAAGAAATCGCGATCTTCAATTGCTTTAGTACCTAGAATAACTCGAGATACTTGAGCAGTTTCAAATAAATACTTCACCGTAGCTTCGTCTCTAATGCCTCCACCTACTTCAACAGGAATTCTTACATTAAGAGATATATCAGTAATTGCCTTGAGATTTCCCATTTGCCCGTCGCGTGCTCCGTCAAGATCAACTAAATGAAGCCACTGAGCCCCCTCACCTTTCCAGCTAAGAGCAAACTCTAAAGAATGGTTTCCATAGTCTGTCACATCATCAAACTTTCCCTGATATAAGCGCACTACTCTACCGTCTTTTAAATCAATGGCTGGAATAAGAATCATAATTGCACAAAATTCCTTAATAAATTTAAGCCAACTGTTTGACTCTTCTCCGGGTGAAACTGCACACCCCAAATATTGTCTTTCACAATGGCAGAGACATAATCAATGCCATAATTCGTCATCATCGCTGCAACACTTTTATCTTGAGGCACCACATAATAGGAATGACAAAAATACACATTCGCATCTGCGGGTAAACCCTTCCCCATTTTCTGCCCATTGGGTAAACATGTCACTTGATTCCAACCCATGTGAGGCACTTTCAATGAGGCAAAACGTTCAACAGTACCAGGCACAATCTTCAATCCCTCAACAAAACCACCCTCGGTGCTTTTATCAAACAATAATTGCAACCCTAAACAAATCCCTAAAAATGGTTTCCCATCTTGAGTCACTTTACGAATCGCCCCAACTAAACCAAGCTCTTGCAATTTTTGCATAGCAGGTCTCATCGCACCAACCCCAGGCAAGATTAGCTTGGAGGCATGCAATATTTCCGCCGGTGAATGTGTAATTTTAGCCTCTGCGCCAACAGCCTCTAAAGCCTTTTGCACACTGCGTAAATTACCCATTCCATAGTCGATGATAGCTATCATATAAAAGTATTTCTTATTCTTTTAAAGTAATGAAGTAGATATGAGAAAAAATGTTTTTTGTGAAACAATCAGCGTTTTTTCGCCAAAAGTGACCAAGGATTTACGTAAAAAATCGCCAAAGTCCTTGGTTATCTATAAGCGATTTTTTACGTAAACCGTAGGGCACGGCGACCGTTTTTTGGTCGTCCCGTTAATTTAATTTCAAA
>CAYZPQ010000183.1:0-3799 GCA_964480185.1 uncultured Planctomycetales bacterium
ATTGGCAAAGAATGTATTGAGAAGAATAATAACGGTACAGAGTGCTGGTTTAACCCAACGAGGGCCTAAGAGTGAATCAATAAAGATGGTAATGAGGAGGGCGATCGGGATTAATGTAAATAGAATAAAACGTTCGGCACCAAATGAGAGAACACAACTTGCTATTAAAAGGGCTCCTATAATAATCGTGTCGATGGTTAAGAAAGGTTTAAATCGCCAAATACGTGTTTTTAATAAAGTGACAGTTGAAATTAATAAGAGAATGAATACCCAGGGCCCACCTAAGGCTTTGATAAAATCACTAAGCGTTGTGCGTTTCAGTTCGCCGACACCAATAAAGAGATTAGGCCAAATATCCAATCCCTTGACGGTAAATTTGCCTAACTCTCCTATCCCTTCGCTAAACAGGGCAAAGAAATCACCAATACCAAAGCAGGCGCTAATAGAGATTACGGCGGTGATGACGCTTGATCCAATAAAAGTCAAACAAGCCTGTTGCCACTGAATCGATTGCCGCGTTAACCAGCCATAACCTAACACCGCAACACAACAACCTATGCCTACAATAAACATCATGACCCAGCCTTGCCATATCAAAGCATAGAGGCAAAGTCCCACGCCATAGGCAATGCCATAATATAAAGCTCGACGGACATTCAAGGCACGTAATCCTAGCATCATGAAACCACCTAATAAGAGTGTAAAGAACACATTATAAGGATCAGTGTCATACCAACCTAAAGCACTACGTTTTAAATAAATGGGGGCTAAGGAAAGAATAAAAGCACCTGCAAGACTTGCGAGTAAAGAAAAGCGTAGTAAATACGCGATAAGGGCGAAGAGCATAATCGTCAATACACTGATAATAAGAGGAACAATGGCCGTTGCAGCCATGAGATTTAAGTGAGGGAAAAAGGGATGAAGAATTTGGTAGACGCCATAACCAATAAAAGGATGAATGGTATAGGGTTGCCACGCGCCTTGAGGAGAATTCATCAAATGATTTAAATATTTACTGTGTTTGATGTCCGGGGACAATGTGCCTGTCGCCGCAATCCTTGAACTTAAATTATAATAATAAAAAGGATCAGACTCGAGTAAATACGTCGGTGATGATGCTTTTGTCTCACGGGCCAATTGTTGACTTGTTTGATCAATAAAAGCCATGACCTTTTGTGGATTGCGGTGCATGAGCTCATTGAGTTGTTGAGTAGCCATATAATCGACCTGGGCTGGTGGTGCAGCAGGGTGTTGTCGATGAAGATCATTGGCAAAACTTTGCTTGATTTGATAGACAGCTAAGAGGGAGGCTTTTTCATGCACATCGCTGGATAAACCCACACGCCAGGGATAAACACGGATATAGACGGCTACGGCAATGCAAAATAAAAATCCAAGTACCCAGAAAATAATCGGATGAATGTGGCGTGATGTCAGCATGGAGTGGATTATGGCACGTTTTTACGGTAATTCCAATATTCATCACGGATTTTATTCGAGGCAATGATCACGCCTTTGTCCTCGGCCATTTTATGTTTGGCCATGACAATGCCAAGTAAGCGGCCATTGCGGTCAAAAACAGGCCCGCCGCTGTCACCTTTATAAAGATTTAAACGCACTTCAACGAATTCAGTGTTTCCTGTCGTTTTATTCTGCACAATCGATGTGATTTTCCCCGATAGCATGGAGGATTGATTCAGTTCGGAAGATCCAATAGCAATAATTTCATCATCAATGTGGGCCGAATTAGAATCCGCCAATTGAATGGCAATCAAGGGCGACGGAGGGTTGATTTTAAGTAAACTAAAATCATAGTCCATATTAACACCAATGACATCGGCTTGGTATTTAGTCCCGTCGGCAAGGATGACCCAAATGTAAGGGGCATTAATGATCGTATGGGTATTGGTGACAATAATTCCCGATGAATCAATCACGACCCCAGAGCCTGTTCGAGAATAGGTGACAACACGCCTATCTTTATCATTGTCATTGTGTTGAATTTTGACTAATTCGGTTGATACCGTCACAATGCCCTGTTCCAATTGCTGGATTTTATTAATTAAATTATCCTGGGCAAAGGCAGAGGAGCTGGCACAGATGATTAATAGCAAAACTAAGAATCGCATGGCCTAAATTGTAAGTCCTTTATTTCGTTTGTGCAAGAGCTAGTAAAGGCCTTATTAATTCCATGCATTTAACCTTGACGTCGGTATCATTGGCCTTTACTATTTGCCTATGATATTGAACATTCGTCCTTATTGGTCCCAAGATCGTCAGGCGCCACGTGATATTTGTTGTGATGTGGCCAATAAAGGTGAACCGATTGATGAATTTTTTCCTGATCGAGAAGTCACTGCTGATTTTCTGACTTCGTATTACACGGAGTATGAACCGCAGTCCACATTTATTGCCGAATACGATGGAAAAATAGTAGGTTATATCAATGGCTGTTTAGACAATCGTCGCTACGGTTTGGTTATTTTCTTTTTGATCCTTCCCGTATTGGTATTAAAAGCCATGGTGCGAGGGACATTTTTAGATAAAAAGGTCCGGCAATCATTGGCGTTAATGATGAAGAATTGGCAGCGTCTGGTGGGATGGCGTAAAACATCGTTTAATAGTCATAGTGCCCACGTGCATATTGGTATTTTAAAAGAATATCAACATATGCATCTAGGAACGTATTTAGTCGAGCAAATGATTAAGCATGTGCAAGGGCATCATATTGCTGTCTTAACCGCAAGTGTGCATAGCTTTAATACAGCAGGCTGTAAATTTTTTGAAAAACATGGTTTTCTATTGAAAGCACAGTATCCCATGAATTGGATTTATCAAGGTCATCAAGAAAGTTATCAATCCTTGTACTATGTTAAAGAATTATCATAAATTAGCCTTCCTCGTACTGCTTGCATTAGGCAGTATCGGTCAACTTCACGCCGCAACCATTGAGGATGTGAGTTTTACTGACACTGATCGAATTCTTATCTTATCACCGCATCCAGATGATGAAGTGCTCGGGGCTGGCGGGATCATTCAACGGGCCACGACGTTGAAATTGCCTGTTAAAGTAGTATTCATGACCTATGGGGATAGTAATCCATGGTCGTTTATGCTTTACCGTAAGCATCCGGTTGTGATGCCGGGAGGCATGAAGAAAATGGGATTAGTCCGTCGGCAAGAAGCTGAAAATGCGGACCAAATTCTGGGTGTGGATTCGAAGAACTTGATTTTTTTAGGTTACCCTGATTTTGGTACGATGAAAATATGGTTCTCACACTGGGATGAAAGGCCTCCCTTAAAAGGATTATTAACACAGTCTAATAAAGTGCCCTATCAAGGCGCTTATCGTCCTGGGGCCCTTTATAAGGGAGAAGAAATTGTCAAAGATTTACGTTCCATTATCCGCGATTATAAACCAACAAAGATTTTTGTTTCCCATCCCGCTGACCATAATGGCGATCATTTGGCATTATATTTATTTTCTCGCATTGCGCTTTGGGATGAAGGATTAGAAAATACCGTCGATGTATACCCCTATTTGATTCATTATTTAGGTTGGCCGAAGCCAAAGGGTTTCCATGTGAAAAATGTATTAGAGCCACCACTCGCTTTAGAAAAATCAATGCCGTGGAGCCAATACCGTTTGTCAGACCAAGAAATTGAATTAAAAAAAGCGGCCTTATTAGCGCATCGATCTCAATATAAAGCGTCGCCTAAATATTTATTATCATTTATTCGGCCCAATGAATTATTTGGAGATTTTAAGACAATTCATTTGCAAGAGAATGAGGAAAAC
>CAYZPQ010000184.1:0-3740 GCA_964480185.1 uncultured Planctomycetales bacterium
CTTTATCAACCCCTTGAGAAATATCAGGAGATTGCTTGTTAATCCCATTTAAAATAGAACAGGTATTGGCATCAAAACCATATTTAGGATGGTTATAACCAATATCTAATAAAACATCACGTACTAATTTATGCACATCCACATAGGTTGATGTGGTGATTTCCCCACCAACAATAACTAAACCTGACGTACAAAACGTTTCGCAGGCAACACGGCCTTTAGGATCATCACGGAGAACGGCATCTAATACACCGTCGGAGATATTGTCACACACTTTGTCCGGGTGTCCTGCACCAACGGATTCTGAAGTAAATAAATAACGACCTTTCACGGTAGTACCACCTTTCTTTAATGCACTATTAGTTGGATATATTATTTAAAATTTGCTCGAGCTTCCATGAGAGATTCGACACTTCCGATATCATACCATTTACCACTAAATTGAAAACCATAAACAGATTTAGTTTTAACCAACCATTGTATATAGCTTCCGGCTGTATCCAACGAGGTCGATTGCTTTTTATAGTCAGACATATACCCAATGGTTGCTTTGGGAAAATAATAGACCAGCATGGTAATCAAACTTGTCGCAGGATTTGCTGGCTTTTCATGAAAGTCCGTTACACGACCATCCGAAGCCACCGTTGAAATACCAAACTTACTGGCGGCGGTAATGTCTTTAATATCATATAGGCCAATCGATACCGACGGAGATTTTGACTTGGCATAATCAATGAATGTCTTTAAGGATTGATCAAAGAGATTATCTCCCCCAATCACAAGCCAATCATCATGCTGTGCTTCTTTTGACCAAACAAAATCAATGTCCCCGACAGATCCAAGACGTTCCTCAGGAGAATTTGTCCCATCATTCACAACGCGGACTTTCATATCAGTACGGGTCGTGGCCCATTGTTGAAAATGAGTCACGAATTTATTATTAGTCACGACAACTAATTCGGTTAAATCCGCTACTCCTTTTAACTTATCAATCACATAATCCATCATGGGACGGCCATTCACATCAATCAAGGGTTTAGGTGTATTAGGCGCAACAGCGGCTAAACGCGTCCCATACCCTGCGGCTAAAATTAAAGCTTTCATAAAATATTTAATCTCCTCATATGTGTCTTCACAAATTCTTCAACTTCCGAGGCTGTCGGTAATTGGATCGCTTCATCAAGGATCCGCTTGGCATCGACTTTACGACTTGAACGGATCATTTTCTTAATTGATAAAATACTGGCAGGCGACATACTTAATGAATCCACCCCAATGCCCAGTAATAAAAAAGCTAATAAAGGATCAGAGGCCATTTCACCGCATAAACTGACTGGAATTTCTTCATTATGCGCAGCATCGACCGTGCGTTGAATCATGCGTAAAATGGCAGGATGTGCCGGCTCATATAAATCAGCCGTCTTTTCATTCACCCGATCAACCGCCAATGTGTATTGAATTAAATCATTCGTACCAATACTAAAAAAATCGGCTTCTTTCGCCAGCATATCGGCGGTCATGACAGCGGAGGGAACTTCAATCATGACCCCTACTTTCATATTCTCATCAAAAGGAATTTTCTCATCGCGAAGCGCTTGCTTGACTTCATTAAGCACATTATTGGCTGCCCTTAATTCCCCCACCCCTGAAATCATGGGGTACATCATTTGCAATTGCCCTTGCGTCGAGGCACGCAAAATAGCTCTTAATTGTGTTTTAAAAATATCTGGCTGTAGCAAACAAAAACGTATCGCCCGGCATCCTAAGAATGGCGACATTTCTTTAGGAATTTGAACGGAGGAAATAAATTTATCCCCGCCTAAATCAAGTGTACGTATGGTGACCGAATGTGGATTAACCGCCGACACCACTTGGCAATAAGCTTGGTATTGCTCTTCTTCCGACGGTAAATCCATGCGATTCATATACAAAAATTCTGTTCTAAATAAGCCAATTCCTTGTGCGCCAAATTTCGCAAGACCTGCTGATTCAGCAACCAATTCCATATTCGCTAATAATTGCACAGGCTTGGCATCAAGGGTTTGCGATGGTAAGTCTTTAATGTCGGCTAAATTCTGTAAATTTTGAGAAATCTTATGTTGTTCTTGAGTGTATTGTTGAACAGTGGAGTCATCGGGATTAACAATGATCAATCCTTTTTGACCGTCGACAATCACATAGTCAGAATTATTCAAACGCAAGGTGGCGTCTTTTAAACCCACCACCGCAGGCACACCTAAAGATTTGGCTAGAATCGCTGTATGGGAGGTGCGCCCCCCAATATCCGTCACAAACGCCAAAATCTTTTTGTTATACATGCTTACTGCATCGGAGGGAGATAAATCATGGGCCACAATGACAAGATTTTGCTGCATGTGGTCTAATTCATGCGTTTTATTTTCCTGCAATAAATGCTTTAATACCCGACGGCCAATATCTTGAATATCCGATGATCGCTCACGTAAATATTCATCTTGGATCTTGGCAAATGTCTGCGAATATTTTTTGATATTCTTGGCGAATATATATTCCGCACATAATTTTTGCTGCTTAATGCCTTGCTCTACCCCATCAATAAGCAGAGGATCGCTTAAAACCATCAAATGCGCATCAAATATTTGCCCTTGGCTATCATCAAGCTGTTGCGATACTTTTTCTTTTAAATCCGCTAATTCCTGACGGGTATTATCGAGCGCTTCGTGAAAACGCGCAATTTCGGAAGGAACTTCATGAGCCAATACCATGCGTTTGGCAACAACGAATTCCCCTTTTTCAAGGATAAAACATTGGCCATACACAATACCGGATGCTGCCGCAATACCTTTCAGTACTGTTTCACTCATGTTAAGAATTCTTCTTCCTGTTTAGACAAAAATACGGTAATAGCCTCGAGGACTTCTTTGGCATCAGGGCCGTGAATCATAAATGTCAGCTTTGCTCCACATGGCGCCCCAAGCGTTAATATCCCCATAATGGATTTCCCATTAACTTGCTGGCTCTCATAGTTGATGGTGACCTGTGACTGGTATTTGGAGACAAGCTGGACGAGCAATGCCGCAGGACGCGCATGCAGGCCTTTTTTATTTGATACAAGAAGTGTTTGTTCAATTTTTTCCATATTTAATCTTAGACTATCGTTTAATAATGCGTTGGGATTCTATCAACTTGATTAATGTTTGTGTAATCTTTTTTGAATCATGGCGCACATAATCGCTAACACTTAATAAATCGGTCGCTACCACCTGATACCCCATGGCCTTAATCTTATCAACATCAGCGCTGACTGGGTAAGAATTCTCTTTTTTATAACGACTTAATGCTTGGTCATTATCAACAACTGCATTATTGACAATGCAGGCATCTAATACTTGAGGATTGGTATGTTCAACAATGACGCGCACATGGTCAGAGGCGGAAAAACTTTCTGTCTCCCCTTCCTGGGTCATCACATTGCAGACATAAATTTTATAGGCCGAGGAACGCTTTAACGCATCTGCCATGCCTTTAATCACAAGATTGGGTAAAATACTGGTGTACAAACTGCCGGGGCCCATGACAATGATCTCAGCCTCATTAATCGCTGTTAACGCATCATCGGTTGGAGTAGCATCTTCAGGAGTTAAATATAATCGCTTGATGGCTAAGTTTGATTGAGGGATTTTTGCTTCGCCCTGTGTCTTTGATCCGTCGACATATTCCGCAATTAAATGCACATCATGAACAGTGGATGGAAGAACTTT
>CAYZPQ010000185.1:0-3693 GCA_964480185.1 uncultured Planctomycetales bacterium
CTAACTATTTATTATCAACACGAGAATGCTAAAACATCCACATCCGCTAGGATTATCACCGCATTTGAAGAAATTCTTGTTAGGCAATACCAACTTGAAAACTGCGTGCAATCAAATTTAACTATACCAATGAGTGCTGATCGTATTTTGCAGATCATTAAAGCGCAGAAACAATATAGAAATCAAATACCCCGCACAGAACAACCACCTTTTCATGTATATAGTTTATTTGAAGCAGTTTCTTGTTTTAATTTGACTGATCTTGATGACGAATTAAAAGAAATCTATGTTGAAGAGCTGGAAGTAGCAAAAAATTACATTCTGTTGCATGTTGTAGATAAACAAACCAAGGGAGCAATACCATTATCGGTTTATAAAAATGTGCCTAAGGCGTGGGTAGCAGGATTTCCTACAGCGAGACCTGCTATCGTCCACCATCTTAAGAACACGGTAGTCCCCGCTATCAAGATGATCATTAGCGCATTAATTGTGTGTACATGTGCTGGTGCAGTCGGGCAAGTAATAGATTTAATGCATATAAATAATAATATTTTTAAATGGATTAGCATTTATGTTGTTTTATTTGTGATAGGAAGGGGTTTAATCAATCGATGGATATTTACGGGTAAGGAAAATGATCATATTCGTCAACAGATGTTGAGAATGCAACTTTATTATCCGATTGTAGCATTGATTTTTTTATGTTTGATGAAAGAGGATATTTTTGTCGGTATTAATCCATGGTTGCGTATTTTTATACTAGTTATGGAAATTCAATATAACAGCATGATGTTACTGGGTATTGTGTTATCAATGTTATATCGAGAAAATCAAAATCGAACAGATATTAGAGAGCGCAATAAGCCATACAGATTTATATTACTTGTGATGGCGTTAATAATTCTAAATAGTGGCATTGTGTATTGTGATAATTTACTGACAGTAAGACTTGCTATGGCCACATCTGCATATGCCAACATGATATTGCTTTTTTGGTTTTCTTTTAAAAAGCCTGAAAATAATAATATCAATCATTTATCCGGCATGACCTGGCCCTTCAAATTTTTCTATGACGTTTTCATGTATCTTGGTTATCGCTGGGCATGGGCGAGAGCCGTCGCCAAATTCATTAAAAACCAAGCGGCACCTTGGATTGAAACACCTATTTTTTGGCTTTTCAGATTTACTCCCCGCTGGATACAAGACATCGCAATTTTCATTTTCGTCAATATCGGCCACAGCTACTATTCTAAAGAAGAACAAAAAGACCTAAAGCAGGTGGCGCAATATTGGCTTACGAAATCATTCTACCAAGCAATTCAAGCACATCAGCAATACAACCAAGATTTTACTCATATTCAAGCTTTTGGCACTCGTATTTTTGAAGCTAACCTTTTATTCTCAGATATTAGTTCTGCATTGTCTGAGAAGTTAAGAACAGCTCAAGACAACATTCAATTAGAACTAGGACTTCGTATAAAAGTGAAGGGGGTAAGAGTACGATTAAAGGTTGTTAAGTTAGAGGAGTATGCGTTATTTTCAGATGTAACCTATGGTCAATTTGTTTTTGCAGCTAGTCGTGCAGAAGAATCCATACCGGTCATTTATGTAACGTCTACTTTTTATAACCGTCTGCAACAGAATAATCAAGATACCTTTAATGACCTCGTTCGTTTTTTAGTTAAGAATATTTCAAAGCCATCACTATTTCAAGATATGAATGCAGCACAAGATTTATATAGCAGGCTATTGCGTAATGATCCGTCTTTTAATGCTGCCACGAATAGAGGTACTTTGGGTTTTGATTTGACTTATCCTCCATTAGGCATGGAGCCCATGTACGCTGAAGGCTATCGGGCTGCATTAAACAAAGATTTAAGAACACGTATTGCTTATCTACGAGATGCCGGGATGAAAGAAACTAGGGAGATTTTTGCACAGGGTATGCCAAGATTTAAGACCTTTCTTGAAAGACATAAACAAGGTGATCATTATGTTGTCGTTGATGTTATTACGGGTGAATTAATACCAATGATGAAAAAGCATAAAAAACAATTACGCAAATTATTTAAAGCGATGGTGGCTAGATATAAGTTAGAGAGAAGAGCAGAGTACAAGAAGTTAAGACGACAAGAGGTGTCTTCACAAGATGCAAGAGTTAAGGCCCATGAGCATGCAGTTGAGATAGCCGGAAGAAAAGTCCATGTTTGGCATAACATTAGGGTGCATTTGAAGAAAAGTGGCACATTAGGCATGGCGTATACACAAGAAATTTATGATGCGGGAGCTTTGGTTATTTCCATAGGGTCATTGATTGCAACAAGTTTCTGGAGTCGCTGGAGAATTACTGACGCATTTATCATCAGTTTTAAGGGGCATAATAATCAGGTCAGCTCGAACAATAGTGCAGAGCTATTATCTAACGATGATTTAGATCAGTTATCATCACCACTGCTAGCAACGCGACTGGGCGCAGCTCGTCGTATCGGTCAACATATCGGGCGTTCTTATCGACGTGGTGATGTGAAAACATTAATGAGAATCTTCAATCGTACGAATCAAACAGATGATGTGCGCATAGCGATCGTCAGAGCATTAAGTCAGGCGAAAAGTAGCGCAGAAGACCCGGATAGAGTAACGGCATTATTTGATCAAGCACTTCAACGCACAGGTAAAAGAGTTGTATTAGAATTTGCTAAGACTATTATTGCTAAGGACGAAAATCTCACTCAAGTGGAGTTTTCTAGAAGACCAGCAGGTTTCGAGGCATATCGATTTATAAATAGGTCTCGATTTATTGCCGATGTAATAAATATTTTCACCATAGTTGAAATTTTATCCCAAGGTTGTGTTTACCAAGCGCTACAGCGCGTTGTTGGTGATGAGGAGGCCTGCCAATGGGCTCGATCAATACGTCGTTCTGACATCAACCCTCATGCACCTTATCAAGTGAAATTATCCCGGGTTATTGCATCTTTTAAAGTCAGAGGTTATGTGTTAGAGAGATTTTATTTTGGTTTTATCAATAACAAAGGTCATTTGTCGTCAGAAAAGTTTGAAGGAGAGAGTGTTCTTCCGCTAAATATAGTTGATAATGCGCTTGAGACGGATCATTTTGTAGGGGCGGTCAAGTCTCTTAATAGAGAAGATTTCAAAAAGACCCGCTGAAGAAATTAAAGACGACATCCAAGATATTGATGATATTGGTAGTGAAAATAGGGGAAGAAAATAAGGACAGAGCCCTATTTATACGTTGATTAGAGATTGAGCAACAAGCTGAAATAAATTTATTAAATAATTAAAAGAAAGGAATACACATGGTCCATCACATCACATTAACACAACAACGACATCCAAGAGCCACCAGCGCCCTATTCCAAACCCCCTTAGAATTGATCATCCCCATCGATCAATACCAAGACTTCAAAAAGACCATCAAAGTCCTTTTTGATAAACAATCCGTAAAATTAATCAAGCGTTTGGCGAAACGATAAAAGGGATAGGCCATACTAATTTGAAGGGGAGCCATGTCCTACAAATAGACATGTATTTGTGTAGGGGCGGACCTTGTGTCCGCCCGGTTCTTACGAACGCAGAAACTGCCTATCAATAAATCCTTCAGTCAACTCAATAACCGTAGGCCGTCCATGCGGGCAAGTAAAAGGATCTTGGCAGGCCAGTAATTCCCGACGC
>CAYZPQ010000186.1:0-1114 GCA_964480185.1 uncultured Planctomycetales bacterium
GAGCAATATGCCATTACCAAAACGTCAACAGTCCAAAACACGTGGACGCACACGTCGTACTCATTGGAAGGTTACAACATCATCCATGCGTAAATGCCCACAATGCACAAAGCCTGTGTTATCACATCGCGTTTGTCCATTCTGTGGTTTTTACAAGGGTAGTCAAATCGTCGCAGTCAAGTAATTCACAATCAATTTACGCGCCTAACATGTCTTAATAATTTCTTATTAATGATGAGTTAGGCGCTTATATCAAGGGAGATCCCGTGAAAATCGTTGTTGATGCCATGGGTGGTGATTACGCGCCGGTTAATGTGATTGCCGGTGTTGTTGATGCATTAAATGAGTACCGTGTCCCGATTGCTTTGGTCGGTATCAAAGACCAAGTTGAAGCTGAATTAAAAAAATATCAGTACCCCGCTGAATTAGTTGAAATTATTCATGCCCCAGAAGTTGTGGCGATGAATGATCCTGCCTCGGCATCGATTCGTCAAAAGAAAAATTCTTCCATTACGCTTGGCATCGCTTTATTAAAAAAGCCAGGCTATGATGCATTTATTAGCGCTGGAAACACCGGTGCGTGTGTGGCGGCAGCGACATTTGGTTTAGGCATGATTCCAGGTGTTGATCGCCCAGGTATTGGCTGTGTTATCCCGACATTGGATAAATTCTCATTTATGATCGACGTGGGTGCTAATACAGCAGCTAAGCCCGAGCATTTATTGCAGTATGCAAAAATGGCGAAGGTGTATTGCAAGGTTGTATTAGGCATTGAAAAACCAGGTATTGGTTTATTAAATATTGGCGAAGAAGAATGCAAGGGAACAGATTTAGAAAAAGAAGCGCATAAATTATTGGAAGAAAAAGAATCTAGTTTTATTGGCAATATTGAAGCGAATGAAATTTTTACCGGTAAAGCCAATGGGATTGTCTGCGACGGGTATGTAGGGAATGTTGCGTTAAAAGTCTCCGAAGGTTTGATGGAAGCTGTTGGTAAATTAGTTAAACGTGAAGTTAAAAAGAGCCCCATTGCAATTTTAGGTGCACTTTTATTGAAGTCGAGTTTAAAGGAAGCGAAGAAGTCCGTCGATTATTCTGAGTATGGTGGAGCACC
>CAYZPQ010000186.1:1124-3674 GCA_964480185.1 uncultured Planctomycetales bacterium
AGATGGTTTAGTTTTAATTAGCCATGGACGTTCTACACCCAAAGCGATTAAGAATGCGATCAAAGCAGCGATGCGTGAAGTTGAGCATGATTTATTAGCGAAATTAAAAGAAGAGGCAGTGCGTTAATGATACACGTCGGTATTATTGGATTAGGGTGTTATTTACCTGAGCGGAAGTTAACCAATCAAGACTTAGAAGGAATGGTTGAAACAACGGATGAGTGGATACGTACGCGCACAGGTATTCAAGAGCGTCGTATTGCAGCACCCGGTCAAACAACCAGTGATTTAGCGACACAAGCCGCATTGAATGCGATTGCGGATGCAAAACTCAATGCCGCTGATATTGAATTAATTATTGTGGCGACCATTAGTCCTGATAGTAATTTTCCCTCCGTTGCCTGCAAAGTTCAGAAAAATATTGGGGCGATGAAAGCAACGGCTTTTGATATTTCGGCAGCCTGTTCTGGATATTTATTTGCCTTAACAACAGCGAAGCAATATTTATTATCTGGTATGTATAAGAATGCTTTGGTCATTGCCGCTGAAAAGATTACCAGTTTAATTGATTGGAAAGACCGTGCCACCTGTGTGTTATTTGGTGATGGGGCTGGTGCGTCGGTATTAGCACCTGTGCCAAGTGGAGGTATTATTGCGGATTATATGTTAGCTTATGGTGATCAGGGTGGATTGATGGAAGTTGTGGTTGAAGAAACACGTAGCCCTTTTGAGCCTGAAGAACAAACCGCGACAAAATTACCGTATGTTGTCATGCAAGGTCAGGAATTATTTAAAGTCGCAGTCAATTCCATGGCTGATGCCGTCGATCAAGTGTTAGCTAAAGCGGGTTTAACAAAAGCGGATGTTGATTTAGTTGTGCCTCATCAAGCCAATGATCGTATTATTTCAGCAGTTGCTAAGAAGTTAGAAATTCCTAAAGAGAAAATTTTTATTAACATTGATAAATACGGCAATATGTCCGCCGCTTCCATTTCAGTAGCTTTATATGAAGCCGTGAAATCGGGTGCGATTAAAAAAGGTGATACCGTTGTCCTCGTGACATTTGGTGCAGGCCTTGTGGCAGCGGCGAATATTGTAAAATTCTAGTATGAAAAAAATTGCATTCATATTTCCAGGTCAAGGCGCTCAAAAAGTTGGTATGGGTCGTGAGTTTTATGATGCGTCACCTGAAGCCAAGGCTATTTTTGATGAAGCCGATAAAATTTGTGCCAATGATTTATTAAAAGTTGTCTTTGAAGGTCCTGAAGAAACTTTGACACAAACACGTTATTGCCAAGCCGGCATTTTAACAATGAGTATTGCCGCTTTACGTGCTTTTCAAGCCCATCCTAAATTCAAAAATGTAGAACCAGTCTTTGCGGCAGGATTATCACTAGGTGAATATTCTGCATTAGCAGCATCTAATACCATGACATTTGCCGATACCTTGCGATTAGTAGGTCAACGTGGGGCGTTCATGGAAGAAGCGACCAAGTTATCCAAAGGGGCGATGGCGGCGGTGATTGGTTTTGATAAAGAACAATTGATTGCAATTTGTCGTCAAACGGGGGCAGAGGTAGCGAATTTTAATTCGAATGAACAAATTGTCATTACCGGTCATGCGGATAAAGTGCAAGCGGCTTGTGAGGCGATTAAAGCTGCTGGTGGAACTAAAGTTATTCCTTTATCCGTTAGTGGTGCGTTTCATTCTAGTCTGATGAAACCTGCGGCCGATAAATTTAGTGGGGTTTTGAGTTCAGTTGTCATCAATCCTACAGCTATCAAAGTTGTTACCAATGTCAATGGTCAGCCTCAGGCTGATGCCGCAACAATTCGTACCAATTTAGCCCAACAAATCACCGCCTCAGTTCAATGGGTTGCTTCAATGGAATTCATTATTGGCCAGGGAGTTACAGATTTTGTTGAAGTTGGCCCTGGTAAAGTATTAAAGGGCTTAATGCGTCGCATTAATCCTCAAGTAAACGTCTATAATATCGAAAAACCTGCTGATATTGACGCCCTGCCTTTTTAAGAATTCAAGTCGGTTTTCTCTTCCCAGATAAGCGTTTCTAGGCTATAATTTAAAGCTATTTTGCAAGCGAATGAGGCGCTGTGTAAGCAATCTACACAGTGCTACAATTTCTAGGATTATTTGACATAGTTACGTACGGGACGTAGCGCAGTTGGCTAGCGCACTTGAATGGGGTTCAAGAGGTCGAGGGTTCGAATCCCTCCGTCCCGACGTAATTTTTTACACAGAGGGCTTATGACTGAAAACTTCAATGAGCGGCGTAAGTTTCAACGGATTTATCGAAACTTTATCATGTCCTATAACGTCAAGGGCAAGAATGACGCTGTTGAAGTTTCTCAAATCAGTAATATTAGCCGTGGTGGGGCTAGTTTTATTTCCACTCATCCTGTCAAGCTGGGCGCCGTGCTTGATATTCAAATCACGACACCATATTTATCTGAAAAAATCTTTGTATCAGGTGTTGTGCTTGAATGCGCTGAAAAAGTGAATGAACTTTTGTATCAAGTGAGAGTTCAGTT
>CAYZPQ010000187.1:0-3199 GCA_964480185.1 uncultured Planctomycetales bacterium
CATTTATTCCTAAATAAATGCGCCCGTCCCCTTTATTTACACAAATAGGCAATCTTCATCATCCCAGGCAAATGTTGGTTCTTTACGGTATTGAATAGATTTTTTCATAAACACCTCCTTAAGTTTTTACACCCTCATCATAGCTCCTTTAACATTAATTAAAGATTAACCCATCATTAATTTCTCTTCATCTTGGATTCACGTTATGTTAATGCAGCATAGTGTAAGATCAGGGTGTCGTTCAATGTGATGTTAATCATTAATGGAGGAGGCTAATTATGTACGAGAACAGAATAAAATTCGAGCCCTACCACAGTGAGTCAGGCAGTGTATTTCATCTGTTATCCATTTCCATATCAAGCCACCTTCATAAGCATCACGATGACGCTGATTTTATTGAAGGCAAAGTACCAGTTCTGTTAGATGCCCCTGAGGATGATGAATGATGAAGACCTTATTTTTACTAGGAATTCTCTGTTGCGTTGGGGTCACTTCATCAAGTGCTTATGTATTAGAAGATGCCGATCAAGATATTAAACGTTTAGAAAATAAGTTTAATGTCGATGACGAGCGCATTGATAAGCTTGGTAGATTGGGCCTGAACTATAGAGAAGTGATTATTGTTTTAGCCCTGGCTAAGCAAATGAATGGGGGTATCACCGATACGAATGTTGATACTGTTGTGCAAATGCGCTTAGCAGTAGCTAATAGTGGTAAGAAAAGAGGCTGGAGTACTATTGCCCAGGAGTTAGGTCTAACATTAAAGCCTGTCATTGATGATTTGAATGAACTTCAGGAAATTCATCAGGGAGAAGAAGCGCGCTCCGAGGAAAAGGTCCTTTAAGTATGAAGGAGGTAGATATGCGCCATCTTTTCCAATTTATTTTAATAGGGTTAATTCTGACACTTTCCTTAAGTTCACCAAGCGCTTAGGACGCCTAAGAAGATGAAGAGAAGTTAATGCTATCTTCATCTTTTCTTCATTAGCGTTTTGTTAGAGTAGGCCTATGAAAAAAATACTAGTGGTAGACGACGAGGAGAAAATCTTGAATATCTATTTAAGAATACTCTTGCCAGAGGGGCTCATCGTTCGCTGTGCGCATAATGCCCAAGCTGCCACCAGTGTTTTAGTTCGTGAAAGCATCGATTTAGTTGTCCTTGATATTAATATGCCCCATATTGATGGCCATTCATTATTTGAGGTCATTAAACAATTTAACCCCCATATCAAAGTCATTGTCAGTAGTGCTTACCCCATTGAACAACAAATGAAAATGGTTCCCTTAGCTGAGGGTTACTATGACAAAGCCGAAGGATCGGCGGTGTTGTTAGAACGTGTGCAACACGCCTTAGCGCATTCATCATCAAGGGAGGGCTAGAAAATGTCTCTTATTGTCGTTAACCAAGATCATGCCCCACTACTGTTGCACAATAGCCTTCGCGAGAGCGAATCGCTCTTTTATGCATTAGCAGATACAACACCTATCATGATGTGGATTGCAGGGACAGATATGATGAGCACTTTCTTTAACAAAGCATGGCTCAATTTTAGAGGGAAAACACTGAAGGAAGAAATACGGCATGACTGGATTGAAGGCGTAGCAGCGCAAGATATGGCGCGCTGTTGGGGAATTTATATGAAGGCTTTTGCTGCCCGTCAGAAATTTATGATGAACTTTCGATTGAAACACATTGATGGTGTTTACCGTTGGGTGACAGCAAGTGGTGCACCGCGATTTACGTCAGACCGTAAGTTTTTAGGTTTTATCGGATGGTGTTCTGCTATTACCGAGAGCAAATCAATTTAATTAGAGGAGCATGCTCGATATGAAAATAACATTACGGTTGAGTCTTTATTTGATAGCGAGTATCACGGCGGTTGCTTTCTTATTTTCATTATTGTTAATTGGAATGAATGAAAACCTTGAACATTTAACGCTGCAGCAAATTCTACTTAATAATTTTTGGACGGCACTCGCGCAGTCTTTGACTATTTCATGTGTGACTTTGGTCATGGTCCATTTCAATGTGATGGTGCCGATTAAGAGAATCACCGAGTGGATTAAGCAGAGCCGTCGTGGCGAGACAGTTTACTTAAATACAAAGAAGCAACGTGTGCTTGAGCCTTTGGCTAAAGAAATTACGCAAATGGCCAAGAGTTTAGAAATGGCCCGCTTTGCCGCCGAGGAAGAGGCCCGTTTACGGTATTCCTCAGAATCCCGTTGGACGCCTCAACGTTTAAAAGAGTTCATGCGTTTAAAATTAGAGAATCGTCCGTTATTTGTGGTGTCCAATCGTGAACCCTATATGCATGTGCGTAATGGCACCGACTTAGAATGCATTGTGCCGGCAAGTGGTTTAGTCACGGCACTTGAACCTGTTTTAAATGCTTGCGGCGGCACATGGATTGCCCAAGCGGGTGGTAATGCGGACCGTGAAACTGTTGATGCCAATGACCGCGTCATGGTCCCTCCCGAGGAGCCCTCGTACACCTTACGTCGGGTATGGATTGATAAAGAAGTGGATGAAGGATTTTACTCCGGATTTTCTAATGAAGGATTATGGCCTTTATGCCATATTGCCCACACACGTCCTATTTTTAGATCAACAGATTGGGCGGATTATAAAGCAGTTAACAAAAAATTTGCCCAAGCTGTCTTAGAAGAATTAGAAAATGTGACTAATCCATTTATTCTAATTCAGGATTATCATTTTGCCTTATTGCCACGTTTAATTAAAGCGTTAAGGCCCGACGCTAAAATCGCCATCTTTTGGCATATTCCTTGGCCCAATCCAGAATCATTCGGCATTTGCCCATGGCGTAAGGAATTATTACAGGGAATGCTTGGCGCTGACATTATTGGGTTTCATACGCAATTTCATTGCAATAATTTCATTGAGACTGTGGACCGCTTTTTAGAAAGCCGTATTGATTATGAGCATTTCAGTATTAATCGGGAAAATAGCACCACATTTGTGAAGCCTTTTCCGATCAGTGTCAATTTCGATATGTCCGAGGCTGGACCTTTAAAGGGGATGGAAACGAAAGAAGTGTTATTGAAAAAATATGGCATACAGGCCAAATATTTAGGGGTTGGTGTTGATCGCCTCGACTATACAAAAGGTATTTTAGAACGTTTCCGCGCTATTGAGACGCTATTAGAAAATCACCCGCACTTTATTGGGCAGTTTACATTTG
>CAYZPQ010000187.1:3209-3622 GCA_964480185.1 uncultured Planctomycetales bacterium
TTTGCTCAGATTGGTGCACCGAGTCGCAGTTCAATTCCAAAATATAAGGAATTTGTCGACGATATTATCAAGCAAACCGAACGTATCAATACGAAGTTTAAGACCAAAAACTGGCAGCCTATTTTATTGCTCATGAAACATCATACGCATAAAGAAATCCTTACCTTTTATAAGGCGGCAGATTTATGTTTGGTGACCTCGTTGCATGATGGGATGAATTTGGTGGCTAAAGAATTTATTTCTGCCCGCAATGATGAGCATGGCAGTTTAATCTTAAGTCAATTTACCGGGGCTGCCCGTGAATTGCATGATGCCTTAATTGTGAATCCTTATGATATTGGTCAAACTTCCGAAGCCATCAAGTATGCCTTAGAAATGCCTAAAGATGAGCAACATAAACGGATGAGCCAATT
>CAYZPQ010000188.1:0-3605 GCA_964480185.1 uncultured Planctomycetales bacterium
GCCATCCATCTCCATTGACATCATCAAATCTAATCCCATAATCATATCGACCTGTATTATCACTAGAAAAAGCAGGCAATTCATCAGGAAAAACCCATCCTGATTTAGCCCAATTGTTACTTTTGTTATTTAGATAAATTTCCCTAAAAGTTTGTCCTGCTGTATCAATTGTATTAAGTACTAAATCAGGAAAAGCATCTCCATTCACGTCAACAACTCTCATATTAAAATCACGGTGACCTGCGGCATTATTTCCATCGGTAATAGGACGTCCGGAAAATCCTAAATCTAAAGGAACTTTTGCAGCTTGTGGACCAGAATACACTTTGCTATATTCAGGCGTTGATTGTTCATTGTATTCAAATGAAACAGGCGGCAAAGATGGACCCGCCTCACCTTGGCTTCCATATTGTGTAATTTTTTTAAGTAAAAGAGCTTCATTCGCTTTGCTATTTTGATAGCTCAACACATAATGCGCTTGCGTTGTTTCTGCCCCCTGAGCATCAATCTTCATAACGTCTATTGAAACAAGGTAGGTGGAAAAAATACATTTTTACTAATAAAGTAATTTATTAATAACTTGTTCAAACCCAGACATATATGAAGTGATATTAAAATCGACGGGAGAATAGTTAAACGACACCTTGGCATAATAAGGAATCTCTGTACCTGATATCTCACCCGCTGAACGCCCGTATTTAATGATGTAGGGATATATAACATTCTTCTCTTTGATATATGTATATTTCATCACATTACCATTAACATCACCAACCGTATCTAAATACCAACGAAAATTCTTTGATTGATTACCGTTATCATTCTGACGAGCGGTATCTTCTGTACCAAAATAATATTGAGTACCTTTCTTATCTGTAATAACCCAATAATCGGCAACCTTTTCAATTTTTGAAAAAGAGCCTTCAACTTTTGGATAATAAAAGTTTGTACCTGCCGGACCTTTAACTAATTCAACTGAACCACCGAAGTTCAAAATAAATGTATCTTTGGTATCATCGTAGGTAGGAACCCCTCGTTTAGTTGATCGTTGAATAGAACCCAATTCCAGACTCCAGCCCACACCTAATGTTCCTAATTGGCGATTACTAGAACTATATGTTAAAGCAATTGAAGGTTCAATTCCTCCACGACCAGGAAGAACAGGGATTGGAAAAGCAAAGTTAGCCCCACCTGTAAATGGTTCCACATTGACTTGAGTTGCTTGAATATTGCCACTATAACCAGATTTACCTGATGCCGAACTTGATACGGCAGACAGAGAAACTTTTTCTGTTTTTGTATTTGTTAATTTTTCTGCTTTTTTGGATTTTTTTTCGGGGGTGGGCGTTTCTTTTTCTACTGTTTGAGTCTTTGCTGCGGTATCTTTAACTTGTACTTCTTTTGCCTTACTCTCCTCTTTAACCTGCTCGCTATAACTAAAAGTTGATGACAATAAAACAGCGAGCAATACCAGGAAGAGTTTTTTCATGGCAGATCCTTTGAAGGTACAGGTTTCGACGGGTCTTGATTAAGTGCTTAAAATTAACATACTGTCTTTGATTTTTCAACAAATATCATTTTAGATGGTCTTATAAATTATATGATCTATCTGTTTACTAAATCTTGACGAGTTGATTATTTGCTTCGGTCGTCTTTACTCCCAACAATTGAAACGGACTTTGGATGTATTTAAAATTAGTAATCACGGGCTTGAAACCTTCAAATCCGCCTTCGATTAATTCATTAAGTTGAGCTTTGTTAAATTGAACAGGGATTGTTTTTCCGCTACGTTTGACGTTAATTTTGTTAAGGTCTATACCACCTTTAACGGATGTTAGCGCAGCGTCCTGTGTAAAAGCAAGCCATACACCTTCTTTTTCATCACTGGGCGTAATGCCAGAAAACATAAATCGATAGAGTTGTCTTACACCGTGTTGACCTGCAACAAAATCCTCTGCTGACATTACTTCGCCAGTTTTGGCAAGGACTACTGGTTCATGACTAAAAACACTTTGCATTATGCTTACATCTAAAGGTATAAAACTAATTCCAAACTCTTTAGTAAACACTTTAAAAGGCCCCGCAAAATCTGCCTTAAAATCACCAGTTAATTGGCCTTTGCTTAAAGCCTCTTGAATTTCATAAATAACCCTAGCTCGTGATAACTTTGATTTGCCGTATTTTGAATCGCCCCCTAAGACAGTTGTTTCCCCTCCAGATTTTACAAGAATTTCTCCTTGGGCTAATAATTCTAGATCTTCCGGAGTAATGTCATCGTTATCCGCAGATCGTGGAATATCTGTATCTTTAACACCATCTAACGAATATTTATCATGTATTGATAAAATTGATATAGATGCAGGTGTAGTTGATGCAGGACCCGGACTCCACCCACCAAAATCTTCCCATTCCGATGTCTCCGGATTGTATACAGCTCTAAAATCTCCATCTTTCCTTACTAATTCTCTAGCTAAATTAATATCACCAATATCAATAAGATCAGCACCTTTTCCTTTAAGCTTCCTTTCAATAGTTTGGTAAAGTCGTTCATTTTCATCTAATAATGCTTCTACCCAAACATCTTCTCCTAGCTCTCTTAAAAGTTTTATCGTGGCATCAAAAATACTTTCCGCCCCCAATGGGCTTAAGACAACCTTTTTATATGTTGCTATAGTTTCTATTCGATACCTTTCAAATAACTTAAGCCTATTAAGCGCTTCTCTTCTCACATCAAAGGATGCTTTTATTTCTTCAGCTATTGCTCTATAGGCATTGTACATTTCATCATCCGTAGTATTTAATGCTTTCAAATCTTGATCAAGCTTTAAAGAGTTTGTTACAAATCTTTCTACGAATCTATAAGCCAAGACTTTAATAATTAAATCTCTCGGTGTTTTCATTTTTCTTAAAGAAGCAAGGATTGCATCATAATAGATGTTTCCACCAAAGTATCTAAACTTATGTTCTCTTGTAAAATAAAATTCTATTAATGGGTTAACCGCTGCTATTCCTAATTTCTCTAATTGACGAATAGCCCATAAAATATTAATGCGATCACTTGTCGATTCATATTTCTTGCTATCAATGTATTTAATATAACCCTCTATGATCTGTGTCGGGGTCGCCTGTAAAGCATTCAAAGCTTCGGGAACAGCTTGCTTTATCCCTTCTTTATCATCCATAATCAAGGCGTTAAATAATAAAGGAACATCTTCATTCTTACCTTTTTTAGCCAGTCTCTCTATATCTTTAACACTCTTTAACCTACCGGGGGCTTTATCAATACGTAATCTATCTACTATTGATTCTCGAGAATAATAATTTCTCCACTTATTTAATCCTAGTCCAACTATTACAGTGATTGTTACTGCAACCACCCCTGCATCAGTTTGTAACCAAGCTAAGAATTCACTCAACATTGCTTTGTCTGGAATATTTGAGTTAAAAATAAGTAAATGCTTTTGGGTCTGCATTGCTCTATCTTTGACAGAATCTTTTAATTTCTTGCCTCGAGTAATCTCTATAGATTCTGGTATAAATCTTTTTCCTGAAACTTCGCTTCCAATTCTTAGCTCAGTAGAATGTGCTTCACCGTACTCATCTAT
>CAYZPQ010000189.1:0-1157 GCA_964480185.1 uncultured Planctomycetales bacterium
CCCTGACGTTGAGTTTTGTCAGCCGAGTTATATTTATACGTCTAATGGTTTTCCTCAAGACGCTCCTCCTAATGATCCTAAGTATGCTATTGCTGAGAATAAAAAATATTTTGATTACATGAAGTTTAATAATCAAAGTTGGTCAAAAAGTATGGGGGAGGGGATTGTTGTTGCTGTTTTAGATACAGCTTTTTTTCCAGACCATCAAGATTTGCAAGAAAACATTTGGCTTAATAAAGGTGAATTTGTAGCCTCAGTCGATTCAGATAAAAACAGTCGCATTACATTAGATGAATTAATAGCAGCTGGTTTAACTGATACTACCAAAATGGTATTATTCAATTAAAAGATTTATTTGGTTCTTCATTTGAAGACCATATCGATAATGATGGAAATGGAAATGTCGATGACTTTATGGGGTGGAATTTTTTTAATTCAAGTAATAACAACTATAAAGAAAGATATGAGCACGCAACTTCTGTAATGAGCGTCGCAGCTGCTGTAGGTAATAATAATAAAGTATCTATTGGTGCTGCTCCAAAGTCTCAAATTATGATGATTCAAGTTGGTGCAGATACAGCTATTGGGTCTGGTCGTGGCACAGAATCAGAAACAGCTGGATTGCATTATGCCGTATCCAATGGCGCTAAGGTGATAAACTATAGCCGCGGTGGAGGTTCTTCTAATGATTGGGTTACACAAGCAGCCATTCAAGGTGTTATTTTTGTAGCTTCGGCAGGAAATAATAATCGAGATGTAGAAAATCATTTTCCTGCAAAATATAGCGAAGTAATTGCTGTAGGAGCTATTGCCACAGGAACTTTTTCTGGCAATCCTGACATGTTTGGAAGTAGATATAGTTCTTCAAATTATGGAGAAGGAATTGGTGTTTGGGCAATAGGAGAAGAAATCGCTGTTGCAGGAATATTTTCACCAAAAAGTTCTAGTACGGCAAGTTTTACTTCTCATGCGGCGCCATTTGTCTCTGGCGCAGTCGCCATGCTAATGTCGAAAAACATCCGTGAAGTTCCGGATGAAAATAGTCCTCGTCGTATTAAAGCCAGTGAATATAAGGGTTTGCTTAAAAGTACGTGTTGGGAGAATGGAAAGTCTGATCATGGGGTTAAGCTTTGTATTCTTGATGCCCTAGCCTTAGT
>CAYZPQ010000189.1:1167-3602 GCA_964480185.1 uncultured Planctomycetales bacterium
ACCATTGCTATCAGCTATTCCAGATAAAGAAGTACGTGTAGGGGAATTGTTAGAATTTGATGTTGTTGCTACGGATGAGAATGGCAATTTAGTAGATATTATTTTTGACGGGGAAGTTCCGCAAGGGGCTACTCTTATTTCCACTGAAACACCGTCACGAAAGATATTTCGATGGCGTCCGGACTTTAATACACCAAATCAATATTATACAATTAGATTTAAAGCCATAGATAAAACCGGTCTTAAAGATATTAAATCCGTTAAAGTAAAGGTCAAGTCTGCAAATCCTTTGGGGCAATCTAATCTTGTAATTAATAGTATCAATTTGCAAAATCCTAATCCAAAAGAGAGTACGGGCTATTTATTTTCTTCACAACCTTTATTGATAGCATTAACTCTTAAGAACATAGGCAATGGCCAGGCCCAAGCGTCACTAATGGATATTTGTGTCCACCAGCATGTGGGTTATAAAGCATTTACGAAGGTTGTGGAGCATAAATGTACTCAAGTCTCTGTCCCGAGCCAAAATCCACAAGATACGTATCAATGGACCAATAATCTCTGGCTCATCAAAACATCCCCACTACAAGGCAGTATTAATCGGCTCACGATTAAATTAGATGTGCTTAATAATTTAAAATCACCCATTGCTGGCATGAAAAGAACATATGAATATTATTATGACGTTTATAGTCGCAGTGATGTGGGGGATGAAGGGGCTGTGGTTTCTGGGGTAGTTTTAGATCAAAAAACATTTTTGCCTATAGCCAATGCGATCATAATATTTGAGGATTATAAAGGTTCAAGAGCCGCTATTGCCATTACAGATAAAAATGGTAATTATAAAACCCCTGCCATTAAATCCGCGCGTTACTATATTCATGTCAAAGCTAAAGGTTATGCGTCTACTTCTACCAAAAAAGAATTGGTTTCTGGTAAAAATTACACCATTAATTTTAAATTGAAATAATATGCCCGCTAATTAATTTTTGTTGAATTATCAAAATTGCTATGTTAAGTTTAGATACTCAATGAAGCATTTTTGAACCCTTATTCTTCAAAGGACCTGCACATGCAAAGACTATTCGCTGTGGTGCTTTCCGTTTTGCTCTCATCAACGTTAAGTTATGGCGAGCAGGTCAAGGAAGAGAGTAAGTCAAAAGAATCCACTCCACCTGTAACAACTACAGCAAACAAAACCGCAGACAAAGAAGTTCCCTCCAAAGAAAAAACTGAAAAAAGAATTGAGAATAAAACTAAAGAAGAGACCCCAAAGGCGGATAAACAACCGCAAAGTTCAGCGGCAAGTGCTGCCTCGGGTAAGTCAGGCTATGGTGGTAATACTCAGGCTGTCACGGTAAATGTTGAGCCATTCACGGGTGGTGCCAACTTTGCTTTTCCTATATCTGTGCCTCCTGGTCGAGGAGGTATTCAGCCTCAAGTTTCAATTAATTATAATTCAGGTAATCATCAATTGGGTTTAGCTGGGGTGGGTTGGAGCTTAGAATTAGGTTCTATTCAACGCTCGACTAAAAAAGGTACGCCCACCTATGATGATACAAAAGACACGTTTATTTTAAATCTCGGTGGTTCTATCGAATTAGTGAAGGACCCAACCACCAACCGTTATTACCCCAAAACCGAAGGGGCTTTTAATAAGATTGAGAAAATTGCAAACTATTGGCGAATTGTGGATAAAAAAGGAACAGAATATTATTTTGGAAAGGAATCTTATTCAAGACAAAATAATCCAAACATCGCCAATGCTGTTGCTAAATGGTATTTAGACGCTGTTATTGATGTTAACGGCAATGCGATGCGTTATGTTTATTCAGCCTCGGATAATTATCTTTATCCTAGCTTAATTGAATATGGCCGCTCAATTGGAACGATATCAACAACCGAAATCCCCTATTATGCTCAAGTGAAATTTGAATATAAGGATGCGGCGTATAAGACCTCTTCGTATTTATTTGGTTTTAAAATTTTTCAAAGCAAAATACTTCAATCAATAACAACGTTAGTTCGGACTAATGGGGATACTGCTTTTGTTAGGCAAAATAAGTATGTTTTTGACTATACCATGAGTGCAGATACATACCGTGATCTTTTGACCCAAGTTACTAATTTTGGACTTACAGACGCTGACAAGCTTCCATCGGTTAAATTAACGTACAGCAATGTGGGGATTTATGGAGACAATAGGTATGTTTACGATCCAGCTTTAGTTCAAAGTTTTTCGATGTTAGGTAATGGCAGCACGCTTTTGGATATTAATTCTGATGGCTATGCAGATATTGTTAAAAGTAGTAACAATTGTGATAGCAATGAATACCCATTGGCAGTTTATATCAACAACAAACAAAATAGTTGGGATTTAAATTCATCTATATTTAGGCAAGGTGTTCCTGGATTTGCACAGGTATGTGCAGGCG
>CAYZPQ010000190.1:0-3547 GCA_964480185.1 uncultured Planctomycetales bacterium
AAATATTAAAGCTACATATTTTAATAGAAATGAAGCTTTAACTGGAATATCTCATTCAAATAACTCTTATATTTCAGATATCTCTAATGTTTTTGGATTTAACTGGGAAAGGCTGACACCACCGGCGGTGGCTTCGGCTTTGCTATAACCGACAACGCCAGTGACATGAAACGGTGTATGCAAACAGGCTTGGATTAAAGAAAGGCGACGGTCTTTGGTTAATTGATTAATAAGACCTTCCCCTGACACCCTCGCTTTACTTAATAAACATAGGGCTAAACGTTCTGGCAGATGATCCGATAAAAGACTTTTGACTGTTTTCTTAGGATTTTTCGCATGAGATTCTTGAATTAGTAAGGAGAGACTTTCATCATTAAAAGTCGGCATGAAGTTAGCTTCAATCATTTTGTCTTCAGCTTTATGCCTAAGCCAATGCCGGCTAATGTCTAAAGCACTGGGCCCACTAAACCCTTGATGCGTAAATAAAAACCCATCGCGCGTTTTAAATACTTTTTTACTTCCAACCTTCAAACATAATTCAACAGTTAAACTAATACCTGCTAAGGCATGAAATGCTTTATCATCTGAGACTAACGGTGTTAATGACGGGGTCGTCACAATTAACCCATGACCAAATTGCTTGGCAAAACCATATCCACTGCCATCAGACCCTGTGGAAGGATAGGACAAGCCACCTGTCGCAATAACAATATTTTTCGCCTTATAATCAAAATCACTGCCCTTAGCCTGGTACACCCCGTCGTGACACGTGATGTCCGTGACTTTCGCAGGATTAATAAACGTAATCTTCAACCGTTTTACTTCATTAACTAAAGCATCAAGTACGGTTTTGGCCGTATTACTTTTAGGAAAATATTTATCGGTATCCTCGAGGACTAATTCCACACCGAGCTCATTGAAAAACTTAATGGCCGCTGTATTATTAAATGCACGCAGTATGCCGCGGACGCGCATTAATTCTTCGCTATTGTAATCTTTCTCTTCAACAACTTTATTAGTAACATTGCAACGTGTGCCGCCGGACATCAATATCTTGGCCCCGATTTTCTCGCGCCCATCTAATAAAACCACATTAAGCCCACCGCGTGCAGCTGTAATGGCTGTCATTAATCCTGCTGCACCTGCTCCGACGACAATAACATCATAATTCATATTCTAAATGATCTCTTTCTGTTGCACTAAACACCACGCACCCTGTTGCAATTCACCAATGTTTAATTTACCGTATTGAACACGTTTTAAACTAATCACCTCATGCCCTAAAGCCAACATCATCCGTCGGATTTCTCGATTCTTGCCTTCGGTTAATTCGATCGTCACATGTGATTCGCGTTGACTCACTTTGCGCAATGTCACTTGTTTAGCTTTTAAAATTTCCCCGTCGTCCGCAATGCCTTGGATTAAACGCAGAGCGCTCTCTTCTGTAATCAAACCTCTGACCACCACCACATATGTTCTTAAAATGCCATTCACCGGATCGGTCAGATAATTCGATAATTGCGTATCCGTCGTTAACATCAATAAACCTGTCGTCGCCATATCTAAGCGGCCAATGGCGTGCAGGTGATGATATTCTTTCGGTAATAAATCATAAATGGTCTTACGACCCTTCTCATCAGACTTTGTCGTTACATACCCTTTTGGTTTATGTAACATGAGAATAATGCCTTCTGATGGCTTCAGTTTTACCCCATCTAAGCAAATATCAGCTGTTTCTGGCACTAAAAGATAACGAGGATCTTTGATAATGCGCTTATCGACGGAGATGCGACCTGCTTCAATCCACTCACGGGTCTGTGTGCGTGAGGCGATGCCTAATTTGGATAAGGCACGTTCTAGAAAAACTTTACCTAAGCGTTGTTGATTATCGAATGCTGTCATCGCACATGCACCACAAGTCCAACTAAATAACTTTCTTTCACACTGTTTGTTCCAGGAAAATCAATGTCCTGGGCAAGGCGTTGTGTCTTAATAACTCGACGGCCATTAAGACTTTTCGCTAACATACGCTCCAGGTCTTCATAGCTAATATCACTGCAATTCGTTGATACAAATAAAATACCATCCGGTGATAAACTTGTAATGCTTAAGGCCATCACCTCCGCCAAATCCCTTTTAACCTGAAATGTTTTTGTCCCAACACGGGCAAAAGACGGTGGGTCGAGGATAATCACATCAAAAAGATTCGCCTTCTTCACACAATTGGCTAAAAACTTTACCGCATCAAAACATAAAAACTCGCCTTGGCCTGGGGCAATATGATTAAGCGCATAATTTGCTTGGCCGCGTTGCAAATAATTCTTACTTAAATCCACATTCACCACTTCACGCGCACCATGTCGACGCGCATGCACGCCAAAAGCGCATGTATAGGCAAAACAGTTTAAGACTTTCTTATTCTTGCACAATAATCCGAGCTGATGACGATTGGCACGCATGTCTAAAAATAAACCAGCATTTAACCCGTCATTGACATGCACCTGAAAACTTAAGCCATGTTCTTTTACCGTCGTTGTGCCGTCACCCTTACCCTCGATGACATCCGCATGTATATCCTTGGCATTCGATGAAGCGCTGACACTGCGGTCTTTGACAATGATATACGTGCATTGATATGCTTGAATCAATGTGCGTTTAATGGCATTGATGTGCTTAAACCAGGTGAGCTGATACACATAAATGATGGCATGGGTACCATAACGGTCAATGCACAGACCTTCACACTGATCTTTAAACCCATTCACCACGCGCATGGCATTGGTGATGGAGGCTAGTGATTGTCGTTTATCAAATGCTTTTAATAATTGCTCTTCAATGGCCATTAGCTTGGAATAAAACTCATCCCGGGTTTCATGGCTAAAATAGTTTGGGCAATTAAATCAGCTGATGTTTCAAGGTCTTGCAAGGAACACGTCTCGACCATGGTGTGCATATAGCGGTTTGGAATACTTATCAAAGCTGTCGCAACCCCGTCGCGGACTAATTGAATAGCACCGGTATCCGTCCCATCTGGACGACCTACCGAGGAGAATTGATAATCAATTTTATTTTTCTTGGCGGTCTTTACAATCAAATCACCCAAGACGCTATTGGTGTGAGGACCTTTATGTAAAACTGGGCCTTTGCCTAAAGCAACTTCTCCGACGAGTTTCTTATCAATGCCGGGCGTATCAGAGGCACAACCAACATCAACAGCACTCGCTGCATGAGGAGCTATACCATAGGCACTGGTGCGTGCTCCACGTAAACCAACCTCTTCTTGGCAGGTGGCAACGGACCACACGCCAATATTCTTATCTAATTTCTTCGTCTTTAAAATCTTCACAACTTCCGATACCACGAAAGCACCGACTTTATCGTCGCAGCCTTTGGAGGTGAATAAATTATTGCGTAAGAATGTCACATTAGGGGCATAGCTTACACAATCACCTAATTCCACAACTTTCAGCGCATATTCACGACTATTAGCCCCAATATCAATCCCGAAATCTTTAATTTGCATGGCCTTGCCGCGTTCATTTTCTTC
>CAYZPQ010000191.1:0-288 GCA_964480185.1 uncultured Planctomycetales bacterium
CCATTCCAGCCAGTCGGGATTGGATTTGTTGACGGGCGGCTTTGCAATGCAGACAAACCTTGCGCAGTTGTAGGAAACATGCCATTGTCTAATTCATACATCTTTAATGCCGTCGCTAGATTTGCATCGATATCTGATTTAGCGACTTTGGCTTTGGCCTGCTCTCCCCGTCCTGCAAAACGTGGAATGACCATCGCTGCCAAAGCGCCGATAATAATAACAACCAACATGATTTCAACTAAGGTAAATCCGTGCTTCATATTAACTCTGTACATGTGCATTCTCCTG
>CAYZPQ010000191.1:298-3468 GCA_964480185.1 uncultured Planctomycetales bacterium
CACGAAGGGCCCTGCATAAATCCCTAAATCTATCTTTACCATAAGTTTTAACCAAAAAATCAATTATGTAAAGACTTTCTGCATAAAAGATACTAGCCTGCAAACTATTAAAAGACTTGCCCGGCCGCATCTTAACAAGATCACTCAATGGAATATGTTTGTGCTGATTAACCAGTGATGCCATGATGGGTTTAAATTGAGCATCATCACGCTCTTCTTCTAATTGAGCAACCCCTTCATCAACAAAAACCGGAACAGGCTTATTTTCCATCAAATCATGAAGTACTAAATGCCCCAGCTCATGAGGCAAAATACGCGTTAAAAATCGCTCTTGACCTACAAAACTGACAATATACCGTTGTTCGGGTGAACGCGTATGTTGGGCTGCAAAACCTTCCGACCATGACGGTTGACCCGTCATCGACGTAAAATCCTTCACCGTGGGATATAAAATAATTTTAACCCGATTGTCCCATGTCCAAAAATCCTGAACATTAATAGTACCTATTCGATAACTGATCCGCTCATAATATTCTTCGGCCTTGGTCAATACCTGATTCGCTTCATTGGCAAAAACATTGTCAGAATAATAAATAATGAAATGTGCACTTTTCACATGCGGCCAATGTTCCGGCACAGCAATATCTTTTAAACACAATCCAGGCACAGTCAACAGCAACCAGCACCCTAGGCATAAGAAAAAATGTTTCATGAAATACTTTTTAATTGGCTAAAATATCCATCGAGAAAATCGGTAAGAGCATGGCAAATACAATAAACCCAACAATAGAACCGACAGCGACAATCATCAATGGTTCAATTAATACTGTCACTGATTTAGTCGCCGCATCCACATCATTTTCATAGGTTGTGGCTAAATCGCCTAATGCTTCCGGCAAATGGCCAGACTCCTCGGCCACGGTAATTTGTTGGACCATGATGGGGTCAACCAAATCTGCTGAGGCTAAGGCATTGCCTAAACTGTCCCCTCCAATAATATTCGTCGAGCACATTAATAATTGTTCTCGTAAAATAGGATGATGGACTGTGCTGACAGCTGCTTCAATGCCTTTGGTAATACCAATACCTGCATCTAATAACAATTGAAAGGTGCGGGTAAAACGCGCTAAATCTGCTTTCAGGATAAAATTTCTTAACACAGGAATTAACATTAACACTTTTGATACCGCAATTCTTCCAGGAGGAGTTTGGCGCCACCGATTAAAGAAAAGCACACCAGCCGCCATCATAATCAATAAAGGCAAACCAATATGTTTAAGCACTCGGCTGACACTCATCACCACGATTGTTGGCCAAGGCAATTGCTGATGTGTATTAGTAAATATCACCGTGACTTTAGGCATGACAAAGGTCAGAATAAAAATAACTGTCGCAATCCCAACACATAACATCACCGACGGATAAACCAAGGCGTGACGCACCTTGGCTGAAAACTCTTCTTGCTTACGCAAATAATCCGCCATGCTCAAAAGCATTTGCTTAAGCTGCCCCATATCTTCCCCGATGCGCACCATCGAGACATAGAGTGCTGAAAAAATCGCTGGATAATCTGCTAAACAGGCACTGAAAGCCCGTCCACTTTTAACCCCCACGGACATTTCATTAATCACTTGGGCAAAATAACGATGACGGGTTTGTTGCGATAAAATATCAAGGGATTTAAGCAAAGGCACACCGGATTTTAACAACCCTGCTAATTGCCGGCTAAACACCGACACATCTTTACCTTTCACGTTTGCTGTTTTAATATCAGAAATCAACACACCTTGTTCATTGGTTGCTGAGACTGATACAGGCACGAGCCCTAATTGATTAATTAAATCAATGGCTTCATCGACGTGGTTGGCATTAATCTGGCCGCTGACGGTTTGTGTTGAATCTTTTTTGGCTTTATAGTAAAAGGTGGGCATTTTAAGAATTAAACATTACCCGCTAATGCCGCTTTAAGGGCATCTTGCGGGACAACAGCTAAATGATCTCCAGCCGTCACATTCAACACTTCCGACGGAGTTGTTAATCCACTCACCACACATTGCCACCCATTCTGGCGCAATGTGATCATGCCACTTTTAATAGCTAAACGTTTGATAGTTTCAGTACGCGGTTTGTCTGAAATCTGGGCACGCACATTTTCTTTCATTTCGAGTATTTCATAAATTGCTGAACGGCCAAAATATCCTGTTTTATTGCAATGATCACATCCTGCCCCACGGTATATTGTTAAACTTTCCATCGGCAATGACAATGACGCTGAAATTTCTTCACGCACACTTAAAGGCACTTGAGTATCCACACATTTGCATTGTGGGCAAATCAAACGGACTAAACGTTGGGCCACAAACGCCTCGACGGAAGAGGCAATTAAATAAGGCTCTACACCCATGTCAATTAAACGGGTTATCCCACTGGCGGCATCATTCGTATGCAGTGTCGAAAACACCAAATGACCCGTCAACGCGGTGCGAATCGCAATTTCTGCGGTTTCTAAGTCACGGACTTCACCGACCATGATAATGTCGGGATCATGACGCAACATGCTTCTTAACCCTTCGGCAAATGAAAATTGCAATTTTGAATTAACCTGGATCTGCGTGACCCCTTCCATCTCATACTCGATAGGATCTTCAATCGTAATGATCTTATGCTCATCTTTATTTAATTCATGCAAACAGGCATACAGGGTGGTTGTTTTTCCACTTCCCGTTGGGCCCGTCACAAAAATGACACCATGGGGATGGTTAATCAATCTGCGGAATTTCATCGCATTACCACTATCTAAACCTAAACTTTCCAAACTATTGCGCATGCTCTTACTGGGTAAAATACGAATGACCATACTTTCCCCACGTAAGGTCGGCACCGTTGACACACGCAAATCCAAATCTTGATCATTGGTACGCACAACCGCACTACCATCTTGAGGCAATCGTTTTTCTGTAATACTTAAATTACACATAATTTTAATACGTGACAAAATAGCTGGCACAAATTGGCGCGCTTCCGACGGTAAATTGGCATCAATCAATAAACCATCAATACGGTAACGCAAGCGTACTTTATTACGGTAAGGCTCCACATGAATATCCGTGGCCCGCTTTTGATACGCTTCTAAAATAATTTGATTCACCAATTTGGCAACCGATGGATCT
>CAYZPQ010000192.1:0-3445 GCA_964480185.1 uncultured Planctomycetales bacterium
GACCTTTCAACCATCTTAACAGCAATACACCCATTATAAATAGACCCATGGCCCACAACATCAATAAACTAACAGCCTTAACCATCACAAATGCCAGAGCAACTATCCCCCACATCATACCACTGAATAAATAATGGTAAGATGCCTTAGACCCTTTTGTCACCGGGGTTAGTAAATCTAACGAAAACCAAATACTTAATAAAATACACGGATAGGTTACTATTTCCGAGTATAAGCTGAATGCCGAATTGACGATGGCGGGAGAAAAAGCCCAATACAGCAGAATCGCGCTGATAATAAACACTCTGACTTTTAACCTTACCAATAATTGCCATAACAATACTTGACTTGCTGCCAATAGGATAATCTGCAGAATTAATTGGATTTTTTGGTAAGATACCTGAAATATGTTTGCTAATCCCATTGATAAAGCAATGAATAATGAAAACAATGGCTCACGATTAGGGCCTGTCTTAAAATAAGCAAGCCACCCTTGATCAAGCAATAAACGACCCAACTCTTCATAACCAACCGCATCAAACACAATGACCATCGAAGTATTGAAATACAAATACATCCAATAAAGCACCGATATAATAAAGACGCCTAGTATCACGACTGGCCAACCTTTATAATGGCTTGATTATAAATATTAATCATTTGTTGATAATTCGCCATCGGACTAAAATCTCGTTCATACACATGACGAACCTGTTGATGCTGCTGGGCTGTAAATTGCCAACACATATCAACCGCCGCTGGGAAATCTTCCCATGCCCCCGATTTGACCAATACCCCGACTTGAGGACTTACAATGTCATTAAAACTTCCCTGGGCAAAGGCGACAATTGGCAAACCAAAGGCATACCCTTCCACAACAACACGTGGAAAATTCTCATAACATGTCGACGGAACAATTAGCATCTTAGCGCCACGCATGGCTTGCTTTAACGCATCATCATCAAGGCGACCCAGCCATCGCACATGGTCTAATTGCGGATCTTGAAGAGCCTGTTGAACTTGCGGGCGAAGTGGACCATCCCCCACAATTGTCAACGGAATATGCGTGATCTTTTTAAAGGCATTTAACATTCCCATTACACCTTTTTCATCACTTAATCGACCTACATACAATGCATATTTACCCTCGGGAACTTGATAGTCTACATCCGGATAGTACACATTCGGTTTGATGCAAATTTGTTTGACGTCAAGACCTGCTTGCACATACTGGGATCGTGTAAAAGCTGTGGCTGTAATAAAATAATCAACATGCCGGTCAAAGGTATGTCTCATGCGATGCCAACCTGTCAATGCGGTAACAACCATCGAGGCGAACCTGCTATTTTTATAACACCGGTGACGAATTCCTGATAATGGTGAACCAACTAAACAGTCACGGCATAAATGCCCGTCACGAAACATTAAACCATTGGCACAAAACATCCTGAAATTATGCAAGCTCTGCACAACAGCCACTGATTTACGACGACAAGCTGCATAAACGGAAGGCGTTAACACAAAATAAATATTATGAAAATGCGCCACATCAGGTTTAAATTCTTCTAACACATGGGATAAACGTTGATAAGATGGTGTGGACCAAAAAAAATTAAATACAGCATGAAAAGGGTTTCTCTTAAAAGATTGAATCAATGTCTCATTATCAACAATAAATTCAACAACTTCATGCCCATAAGACCGCAATAAAGCGACTTCGGCGGAAACAACAGCATCTTCCCCTCCATGCCATTGATACCGGTTATGACCAATAAGTATTCTCATTAGCCCTTATTCCGGTAACTATTTAATGTGTTTAACAAACTCTGTTGCATTGACACACTAGGATGCCAGGATTTTAATTGAACTATTTTCTGGGAAGAACCAATAACATTAAAACTTGCGGATTGATCCAACGTATTTTCTTCAATTTGAATATTCGCCACTGTGGATAAATGGATCATTTGTTCTAATAAATCACGGATTGTCACGGCATGCTGTGAACATAAATTATAAATTTCACCACTATTGCCATGCTTTGCCAATGCCATTAACCCTTCACAGACATCATCAATATCTAAAAAATCTCTTTGGCCATTCAAGTTCTTCGTTTTAATAATCGCCGGCGCTCCTCTTTCAATCGCAACAATTTGCTTCGCAAAAGTGCCCAGTGCTAAGGAGGTCGGCGTTCCTGTCCCTAAAATATTAAACATGCGTGCCACAACAAGATTTTGCCCATTACGCGACGCATAAAGCCCTAATTCAGTTTGCATATACTTCACTAACCCATACCACGTTAAAGGCTTGGGCAATTCATTCTCTGTTATAGGTGATGTTAATAAATTACCATATTCTGCGGCAGAACCAGGTAAAATTACCCTCGACGTTTTAAGATTTGTTTGCGTTAATGCGGCTAATAAAACCTTGGTTGTCTGAACATTCGCATTGAATGTATCTTCATCAGAGGGATAACGTCCACCTGCAAAATGAAAGATGATGTCTGGTCTGCATTGATTTAGAATTATCTCAAGCTGGCCTTGGTCCTGCAGATTACATATCTCGATGGGAAAAGAGGCATTGGTGATTGGACGTCGTGCGAGGCCATGCAATGTTATATCCGTATAACGTGACCTAAGCCATTGGGCTATGGCAGAACCTAAGAATCCATTGACTCCTGTGATCATCACCTTCATGTGAACGTCCTCTCCCCATCATTAAATAATAGCGCAATGGTAAGACCAAACACCATCCAAAATAAAATTGCATAATGCGGCAGTTCGAGAATGACTAGAAAATTACTCGCTACCAGCCAATACACCAATATGACGAGCAGTAAAATGCCCTGGAAATTACGTAATTCAATACAGCGTCTATACAAATAGTGTATGGTGTAACACAGGACACCTAGCAATATTAAACCCCATAGACCAAGCCGATAAATCACGTGAAATACCGCATTATGCGGTGTAATCCAACCATCTCGACGCCATTCTTCTTGCCCCCAACCTAATTTCTCCAATGACGCCGATCGTTGCGCATGGCCAAACCCAAGTCCAAAGAATGCCTTCTTCGTCATTAGTTCTCGAAACATGTCTTCCCAAATATAAATACGAAATACAATATTATATTGCGCATGTGTTAATGAACGTGCTGGTCGATAATCAAAAAGTTTTTCTACAAAGTTTTCTTGATTGAGATTAGTAGATTTTATATCTTGAAGGTTATTCACCGTAACCACATTCTTATCCACTGACTTCACATGCTGTCGACTTGATTTCACCCTATCAGTTTGCTCTAGATGCTTTTCCTCGTTAACATTAATCTTATTAGGCTTAAGCAATCCTTGGTCAATGGGCGCTGTGGAATCTGACACAACAGGGATGCTGCCCGCATTAGATTGAGACATGTCGTTGCTATTAAATAAGGAGGCCTTAAGAACCTCGGG
>CAYZPQ010000193.1:0-3418 GCA_964480185.1 uncultured Planctomycetales bacterium
ATTGCCCTTCATACTGAATTGTCATCTGTACCATAAGAATCCTTTCTATATTGACAAAATACAAAGTTTATTTAAGATGGCGATATGTCTGAAAAGAAACAATCCATTTTCGAAAAACTGTTTGAATCCTTGTTGTGGAAATCCCGGCTCGTCATTGTTACCGCCGTTGTTTTTGCGATCCTTGGTGCCTTTGCCCTCTTTATTGCCGGCGCCATGGAAACACTGCACACATTCTCTTATATTTTTGAAAGTGAAGCCACTACAAATACGACAAAACTCATCGCCGGCATCTTAGGCTCGATCGATTTATTCTTAATCGGTATTTTCCTCTTTATCTTTGCATTTGGGGTGTATGAATTGTTCATCTCCCGCATTGATATTGCCCGTGAAGATGAAGCCACCAATATCCTTGAAATTGAATCCTTAGATGAATTAAAAAATAAATTGATCAAAGTTGTCATCATCATTCTCATTGTCAGCTTCTTTAAAGCTGCCTTGAATTTTACATTTAACTCTCCCCTTGATCTCTTATGCCTTGCCGCGGCAATTTTAGCCATCAGTGTGTGTTATTTCCTTTTGATTGCCTCAGAAAAGAAATAAGAATACTTAATTTATATCAGCCATGACGACGACATCTCAACCTTCTTTTAGTGCTGCCCTACACATTCCCAATGTCCGTTTTTTCTTAGGCTCTATTGGTTTTTTCACCTTAGCAAGCCGTGCTCTCATTGTTGTCATTGGTTTTCAAATTTATCAACTCACTAAAAGTCCTTTAGCATTAGGATGGCTTGGCTTAGTGGAAGCCATTCCCGTCTTAGCTCTTGTCCTTTTTGGCGGGCATGCCGCGGATCGCTATAATCGCAAACGTATTTTATTAATTACTCGCGGAGCGTCTGTCATTTGTGCAGCTGTCTTGGCTTTATTATCGACCCATGACACTGTTCCTTTATTAGGTTTATACGGTGTGATCTTTCTTTCTGGCATTGCCCGCGGTTTTGCCGATCCCGCCAATAGTGCCTTTGAAGCCCAGGTTGTTCCAAAAGAATTAACAGTCAATGCCTCATCGTGGATTGGCAGCACGTGGATTGGGTGTTCTTTTATTGGCCCCGCTATTATTGGTTTTGTGTATGCCGCCTGGGGACCCATTGGATCCTATCTTGTCATCACCTTAGCTTTTTTCCTGTCGTGGGTATTATTATTTCTCATAAAACCCGCCGCCCAAGTGCTGAGTGTCTCCAAAGAATCCATGCTCGAAAGCATTCGACAAGGCTGGTCTTTTGTCATGTCCAATCAAGTCTTATGGGGTGCTTTGGCTTTGGATTTATTCGCTGTACTTTTCGGAGGGGTTATCGCCTTATTGCCCATCTATGCCAATGATATTTTGCACGTCGGTGCTCAAGGCTTAGGGTTGTTAAATGCCGCCCCTGCTTTAGGTGCTTTGGTCATTATGCTCTATGCGACAAAACATCCACCAATCGCGCATGCCGGACGTAATTTATTTTTAACGATTGCAGGTTTTGGTATCGCCATACTCGTCTTTGCCTTCTCAACGAATTTCATCGTTTCCTTAATCGCTCTTGTGGCCACCGGTGTCTTTGATGGCATTAACATGGTCATTCGTCGTTCGATGATTCGTTTATTATCTCCAGACCATATGCGCGGGCGTATTTCGTCGGTAAGTTGGATTTTTGTCTGCGCCTCAAATGAATTAGGAAGTTTTGAAAGTGGTATGTTGGCCGCTTTACTGGGGACTGTGCCATCAGTGGCGGTGGGCGGTACTTTAACATTAGGTGTGGTCGCCGTCATGGCTATCATTGCACCGAAATTACGCAAACTTCGTTTTGATCCTCACACCTTAAAACAAATCCAATAAAAGAAAAAGCCCTGATGCTTATTAAGCATCAGGGCTATAAAAACAAATCGTATTAAATTACTTCTTTACGACGTTTTTGGCTTGTTCACCTTTAGGACCTTGAGCTATTTCAAATTCAACATCTTGACCTTCGCTTAAGGATTTGTAACCTTCACCTTGAATTTCGCTGTGATGCACGAATACATCTTTGCCAGATTCTGGTGTAATGAAGCCGAAACCTTTTTGATCATTGAACCACTTTACTTTACCTTTTACCATAAACTTTTGAAACCTCCTTATTGTGAAATTTAAGTAAGTGCTTGGCTACCACAATCAAAAACCGCAAAGGCACTTTTCACTAGCCTTTACGGTCTGTGATAGCTGCTTCTTACTTATTTGCTACGTCAAAGTATGACCCATTCTAAGGTATTTGTCAATAAAAGATTCTAGCGGAGTTTAAACCCCAAGGCGGGCGGCTTCGAGGGTTTCCCAGCGCTCATAGGCCTGCACTAAATCTTGGGCGATCTGGTCGCTACGCTTTTGAACTTTAGCGACTTCGACGGGATCTCCTTGGTAAAAGGAAATATCCGCGAGCATGGCGAATAATTTGTCTTGCTCGGCTTCGAGGGCTTCGATTTTGACGGGTAGCCCTTTTAATTCTGTTTCTTCTTTATTGGAGAGCTTGCGTGCCGGCTTAGTTTCTTGAATTTTTTGAGGAATAGGCGCTTTTTCGACCTTAGCAGCCTTATCCACGACGGCATTCTGACGGAAGGATAACCAATCATCATAGCCACCGGAATACTCATTAATTTCCCCACCACCTTCTAAAACCATGGTTGAGGTCACGACATTGTTTAAGAATGAACGGTCGTGGCTAACAATCAAAAGCGTGCCGGAATATTCCATCAAGAGTTCTTCTAATAATTCTTGGGTTTCAATATCAAGGTCATTGGTAGGCTCATCCATGATTAATAAATTGGATGGTTGGGTAAATAAACGGGCTAAAAATAGACGATTGCGTTCCCCGCCGGATAAGACCTTCACAGGAGTACGGGCGCGATCGGGGGTAAATAAAAAATCTTGCAAATAACCGATAATATGACGTGGTTTGCCATTGATGGTGACCATGTCACCGCCGGTTGCGACATTCTCGATAACAGACTTTTCTTCGTCTAATTGCTGGCGTAATTGATCATAATAGGAAACTTGTAAATTGGTCCCTAATTTAATGGTGCCGTTTTGTGGTTGCAATTGGCCTAATAAAATACGCAATAATGTTGTCTTCCCACACCCATTAGGGCCCAAGACTCCAATTTTGTCCCCACGCATAATCTGCGTCGAGAAATTCTTAATAATACATTGATCACCATAACTAAAGGCAAGATTCATGGCTTTCACAACCAATTGACCAGAATTTTCACTTTCCTGAGCCACCATGCGGGCTTGGCCGATGATTTGGCGTTGGGCTTTCTTGGCTTCGCGCATGCGTTCAAGGGCTTTGACACGGCCTTCATTACGGGTGCGACGGGCTTTGACACCTTTACGAATCCACACTTCTTCCTCGGC
>CAYZPQ010000194.1:0-3369 GCA_964480185.1 uncultured Planctomycetales bacterium
AAGCCTGATTGATGTAGAGTATTCAGGTTTACTGGCCTAAATAGCCCTTTCTCCAAAATATCCCGCCGACTTGCTTTTTGCCTATATATAGTAAATACTTTAGATACCATGAGAGCGTCCCCATTTTTTAATATAGGCGTATTGCTGATATTTTTGGTAAATACATGTGGGCAAATACCTGCGGCACAAGCAGATACGTTAATTCTGCCTAAGCCTGGGGTACGTGTTGGCTTAAGCCCTGAGTTTAACCCAATAGTCCTTAAGGGTATTAAAGTCCATCCAGAGAATCCTTTTCAGTTTGATTTTATTTTAGACCAAGGGGATACTAAAAACCCGTCATCCCCGAATGCTCCTGCTTCGCAGGTCGGGGATCCAGAATTTAAAGAACAAGCTAATAAACTTATCAAATATTTCCTCGCCAGTTTAACCACCCCTGAAAAAGACCTATGGGTAAACTTAAGTCCATATGAAAAAGATCGTATTGTCCCCGAAAGTTTCGGCCAAACTGAAATGGGCCGCGACCTTTTAGCTCAAGATTATTTACTTAAACAAATTACAGCCAGTTTGATGTACCCGGAAGATGAAATTGGCCGTGAATTTTGGAAGAAGATATACAAAGTAGCCCAAGAAAAGTATGGGACCACCGAAGTGCCAATCAATACTTTTAATAAAGTTTGGATAGTACCTGAAAAAGCAATTGTTTACGAGAACTCCAAAGCAGGCACTGCATATATTGTTGAATCACGATTAAAGGTGATGTTGGAGAAAGATTATTTGGCTGAAGAAAAGAACACTACTCCAGCTAAGGCTCCAAATCAAAACGCATGGCAAGAGGAGATTATCAGAGACATTATTATTCCTGAATTAACTAAAGAGGTTAATACAGGAAAAAACTTTGCACAATTGCGCCAGGTTTATCAATCAGTGATTCTTGCTACGTGGTATAAGAAAAAAATTAAACAGAGCATATTGCAACAAGTGTATTTAGATATGAATAAGACCAGCGGTATTAATATCAATAAGCTTTCTATAAATAATTCTCAATCGATTTATCAGCAATATGTTCAAGCGTTTAAAAAAGGTGTAACCAGCATAATCCGAGAAGAACAAGATCCCGTAACAGGAAATTCTATTCCACGCAAATACTTTTCAGGTGGCGCTCAGTTATTTAACATCCAGATAGATACAAAAAATACTCTAGATCCTGTTTCATCACTAAATGATAGAGCAATGTTAAACATGAATGTTCAATTACGAATAGCAGATAAAGCAATGATAGAAGCTTCAGATGAAGAGGTAAGAAAAACAAGAAATATATTATCAGCATTATTATTAAAAACAGAAGATCACGACTGGCATAATGATTTAGGCCAAGCAAAACTGATGATAGGTAAATCATTGGGTAAAACACTGACGCATGGCCAGATTCAATTTACAGTTGCTCCGGGATATAAGAACTCAATTATGCTTGCTGACGGAGCAATTAAAGGTGATCAGTGGGTAACCGTTGACTCTGTGGCAGCCACAAAGAATACGTTAAACATTACTCTAGAATTTAAAAAAGAAGGAATGTTGTCTTATAAGAAAATTTTTCAAATTGGTAGATATAAAAAACAATTAACAAGTAGAAGCCGTGTTGCTGGTGATTCTACTCTGGATGTTTTACTCGTTGACGAGCAAATTGGACTACGGGGGTTAACGGAGCTAGTAACATTTGATTCAAATAATGGTTGGTTGTCATCAAATTCAAGACTGCCAGACCTAGTTGGAATGAATCTTGGAGAATTACCAGATAGTGGCGCATACTGGTTAAATATTTCTAATGGCTTTCAATATTCGTGGTCACCAGGAGGTTTTTCAGGTAAGGCAAAAGGATGGCATGGGGTTATTGTTTCACAACGCTCCAAAAATAATTTCATAGAATTTACTGTTAAGTTTGAAAATGAATCAGAAGCGCCAATCTTTAAGACATTTCAAATAGGACAATTGGTTAAGAATTTATATGGGTCGGGAGTTGAAAAAGGAAAAGAATTAAAAGTTAATAAAATAAGTGATGTGTTAGGTTTGGATATATTGAAGGAAGTATTAGTTAAAGAACCAACCGTATTTTCACGTAATAAGATAAATTTAAGAGGCTTAAGGATTGGAATAAGCAATAAAGATGGGTCAATAGATTTTAAAGTAAATAATATGCTATATTCTTGGGCTATTTTAGGCAATTCTGTTGAAAGTGCTGATAAAGAAGGATGGGAAGTCAAAATCAAAAGTAGTATATACAGGAATAATTTCATTGATTTAGAGGTGGTTTGTTTTAAAGCGGGAAGATCACCAATTATAAAACGATTCCAGATAACGGAATCCCAAAAAACGATAAAACATCAAGGTAAAGAATCATATGGTCAGGCTTTAAGTATTGAGAGCAGGGCAGGAATAGAGGCGTTTAAAGCAATTATGGAAAGAAAACCATACCCATATTCATCTTTGGAAGGGTTAACATTAGGTAATTGTGATCCTCAAGGGCGTATAAAGTTTTCTTTTAGAGCGGGCGCTTTTTCTTATGTTATCTATCCATTAGGTTTTAAAGAAGAGGGTTGGTCAGCAACAATAATTAGACACACAGTCACTAAAGACCGGCATGAAGTAAAACTATTATTAAAGAAGGGAAAGAAATCATTTCAAAGAACATTTTGGATTGGTCCAGATGTTGAAAAAATTCGTAACCAGCAAGAAGAAATAGAGGTTCTTAGTTTTACAGAGGCTAAAGAAAATAAAGTACAACTATTGGTAGACTCTATATTTGTTTGGGGAAATGAGTTTCCAGTTCCAAATAATCAATTACAGATTGAAGAAATGCGTAAAGAGCTAGATCGTAGGCTTGATGAAATTAATAGGTTACGCATTTCATTGCTTCTTTATCAGAAATCTAATCTTAAAATTAATGAAGAAGTTGTTAGAAAAAAATCAGTTTTATTGCAGGAAATATGTTCCGTTTATTACGTATTCAAGCAGGAGTAAGCAAAACTGATTTATCTTCTGCTTTTAAGATCCAACAATTAGAAATTGGTCAAAGACAATTGACTCTTTTAGAGCTTAATACATATATTGATAAAATTATAAACACATATGTTAAGGGTGATGTCGCACTACAAAAAGAACTTCGTCAGTATTTTAATTATGCGTTTGATATATCTGAACAAGAAATGACACGTGAGGTATTAAAAAGTAATTTAGAAGCACTATTGCGGGGTTCTAATATGGGACAAGTGATCTTTATGTTAAGAATGGCTGTGGGTATTAGCAATATTAATGGAATTACTCAAGAGACATTAGCTTACATAGAAAAAAATTATAGAAATAGAAAGATCTCAA
>CAYZPQ010000195.1:0-3228 GCA_964480185.1 uncultured Planctomycetales bacterium
GTTACATTATTAATTCCTACCTTAAATGAAGCAATCGGTATGCGTACCGTGATGCCTAAGGTAAAAAAAGAATGGGTCCATCAAATCTTAGTTGTCGACGGTAATTCCAAAGATGGTACCGCTGATATCGCGCGTCAAATGGGTTATGATGTGGTCATGCAAAAAACACCTGGGATTCGTGGTGCCTATATGGATGCGCTTCCTGCCATCACCGGTGATGTGATCTTAACGTTTAGCCCCGATGGTAATTCAATTCCCGAATTAATTCCAGTTTGTATCAATAAATATAAAGAAGGTTATGACATGGTCATTGTCTCACGCTATGCCCAAGGTGCGAAGAGTGAAGACGATGATACAGTAACATCATTTGGGAATTGGTTATTCACTAACATGATTAATTTATGCCACGGATCAAAGTACACAGATGCCATGGTCATTTACCGCATGTATGCCACTAAATTAATTAAAGAATTAGATTTAGATAAAGAAGAAAGTTTCACGACGGAAGAAAAATTATTTAAAACAAAAATCAGCTGGGAACCATTATTATCTATCCGCGCGGCGAAACGTAAATTAAAAGTCATTGATATACCAGGTGATGAACCAAAGCGTGAAGGTGGGGAACGTAAGCTTCAAGTATTAAAGTGGGGCGCTGCCTATATGTTCGAAGTTCTTCGGGAGATTTTCATTTGGCGATGACACTTAAATCTTTACGTACAGTTACAGTCTTAGGAGATGGCGCATGGGGAACAACCATCGCGATTCATTTGGCTAAGAAAAAATTTCCGGTAACTCTCTGGGGTGCTTTTGATGCGAATGTGCAACACCTTCAGAAAAAAAGAGAAAACACCAAATTCCTTCCTGGTTTTAAATTTCCTAAACACTTAAGTGTGACAAGTAATATTCATGAAGCTGTTGACGGAGCGGATTTAATTATCCTCGCAACGCCCTCTGAATATTTAGAAGGTGTCTTACGTCAATTAAAGGGTGGTAATTTTAAGAATAAAGTGTTCTTAAGTATTGTTAAAGGGATTCACCCTGTGACGCATCAACGCATGAGCGAAATGATTGAAGCCTATTTAGGCAAAGTGAAGCTCGCTATTCTTTCTGGCCCAACAATTGCCGGTGAAGTGGCGGCTGAAATACCAACAACTGCCGTTATTGCCTGCCGTGATTTACGTTTGGCGCAACAACTTCAAGCCATTGTTCATTCCCCGACATTTCGTATTTACACCAATACCGATGTGATTGGTGTTGAGGTGGGGGGAAGTCTTAAGAATGTTATTGCCCTAGCCTGCGGCATGTGCGATGGGTTGGGTTTAGGTACCAATGCGAAAGCCGCAGTTGTGGCACGCGGTTTAGTTGAAATTTCAAGATTAGGTGTTGCTTTAGGTGGTAAGCAACAGACTTTTTATGGTTTAACAGGGCTAGGGGATTTGATTACAACCTGTTTTAGTCCACATAGCCGTAACCGTACCGTAGGCGAGCAATTGGGTAAGGGTAAGTCCATTACAGCGATTTTAAAGGGTATGCCACAAGTGGCTGAAGGCGTGATTACGGCGAAGGCCGCGTATCGTTTAAGCCGTGCTCGTAAGATCCCTATGCCGATTGTGGAGCAAGTGTATAAAATTGTTTTTGAAGGTAAAAATCCCCGTAAAGCCATGGGTGATTTGATGGGCCGGTCCGTTAAAACCGAAAATGGTTCGTGATTGGCATTGACAAAGATTCAGGCTTACAGTAAACTCTCTTAAATTCAGTAATAACCAGTATTTATTTAGGCAGGAGGTTTTGATGGAGAAAGTTTCTTTCTACGATGTGAAAACCAAGGCAAAATTTGAAACCGCAGATTTTGAAGTTAGAGAAAAAAGCGGTCGTTTCTTTGCGGTAGCTAAGTCTCTTCAAGGCGGCCATGAGTGCTGGCGCGTTTTAAGCAAGGATCAAGCAACAAAATTGAAGAAAAAGTAATTATTTCTGTGGCCTTATCCAAATCATTAACATCGCTCCAATTAGCTAAAAAAATCATTCTTTTTGCTGATGACAAAAAAGCACAGGACATTGTCATGCTTGACATGCGTAAGCTTGTCAATTTCTGTGACTTTTTTGTCATCGCAACAGGAACATCTAGCCGCCATGTGAAAGCCATTGCGGAAGGTGTTGAGGATGATTTGAGGGCACTTGGTTTAAAAGCGAATTTGGGTAAAGGTTCAAAAAATTTAGCTGTATTTAATCCAAACCCTGAGCATGGGGCGTGGATGTTATTAGACATGGGAGATGTTGTGGTCCATGTGTTTGAACCGGATGCACGAGAGTTTTATGAACTTGAGCATTTGTGGCAAGATGCGCCGGTGACCACCCCAAAGTTAAAATCATCCAAGAAGTCAAAAGTTTAATACATCATTATGTACGTTCACTTACGTCGTCAAATAGTGGATTTGATCAGTTCCTCTTTATCCAATCTCGGTGACGTAACCTTACCCGCTGTTAATCTCGATATTCCCGCTGATAAAGCCCATGGTGATTTTAGTACCAATATTGCCATGCAATTGGCGCGCCAATTAAAGAAGAATCCTTTAATGATCGCCAAAGATCTTGTTGAGACAATGACAAGTAAATTGGCTAATCATGAATTAAAAAATTTAGTTGAACGCATTGATGTGAAGGCCCCTGGTTTTATTAATTTTTATTTATCCAAGCAGGCTTTTTGTGATGTCTTAATGGATGTGCTTAGTCAAGGTGGCAATAACGGTAAATCAAATTTTGGTCAAGGTCAGCAATTTTGTTTAGAGTTTGTCAGTGCTAATCCAACTGGTCCTTTGACAGTGGCCCATGGCCGTCAAGCGGCCGTCGGGGATAGTTTGGTAAATATTTTGAAGTTAGTTGGCTTTAATGCCAAAAAAGAATATTACGTCAATGATGAAGGCAATCAGATTAATATTTTAGGTAGATCCATTGCCTACCGTGCGCGTGAAATTCTGGGAGATACTGTAACATTCCCTGAAGATCATTACCAAGGCGAGTATATTCGGGTCATGGCCCAGCAATTTATTCATTTAAAGGGAATTAAGTCTTTAAACGATTTACCAGAGATTTCTGATTATAGTTACCGCCAATTCGGTGTTGAGTATTTAATGAAAACTATTAATACCGACTTGGAAGATTTTGGTGTTCATTTTGATATTTGGTCCTACCAGTCGAAGATTGCTGATGTGAAAGCCATTGAAGCACTCT
>CAYZPQ010000196.1:0-1243 GCA_964480185.1 uncultured Planctomycetales bacterium
AGGCCAAGTGGCATTGATCACGGGTTCTCGTCTTAAAATTGGTTATCAATCCGCTTTGATGATGCTACGTGCAGGGGCTCATGTGATTGCCACCACACGGTTTCCTATTGATTCCGCCTTACGTTATTCTAAAGAAGAAGATTTTCATCAATGGAAAGACCGCTTGCATGTGTATGGGCTTGATTTACGTCATACACCCAGTGTCGAGTTATTTTGCCGTTATGTCGAGGAGCGTTATGACAGGCTTGATATTTTAGTCAATAATGCCGCTCAAACAGTGAGACGTCCTCCAGGTTTTTATGCACATCTCATGGCAACAGAGCAAACCAAGATTCAAGATTTGCCCATCGCCGTGCAAGCATTGTTACGTCCTTTTGAAACATGCAAACAGACATTGCGCTTATCTCAAGAAGCAGCCCCATCAGTATCAGGGCTTCCGGCTTTAACATGGCAGGGGACAGTCGCAGGTATTGGTATTAGTTCATCCGCACAACTGTCTCAAATTCCGTACACACATGATCATTCTTTATCAGCCGAACACGTTTTCCCTCAAGGTAAACTTGATCTTGATTTACAACAGGTTGATTTAAGAGAAACAAATAGCTGGCGTTTAGCGTTAGGACAAATACCGACGGCAGAAATGATTGAACTTCAATTAGTCAATGCGATTGCACCGTTTGTCTTATGCAATCAATTATCAACCATGATGAAGCGGGATAATACAGGCAAGAAACATATTGTGAATGTATCCGCGATGGAAGGGAAGTTTCATCGCTATACAAAGACGGATAAACATCCGCATACGAATATGGCAAAAGCTGCATTGAATATGTTAACGCATACGTCAGCTAAAGATTTAGTCAATTATGGCATTTACATGAATGCTGTTGATACAGGCTGGGTTACGGATGAAGACCCTATTGCCTTATCTCAACGCAAACAAGATAATCATGATTTTCAGCCGCCTTTAGATATTGTTGACGGGGCCGCGCGTGTTTGTGATCCTTTCTTTGATGGCATTAATACAGGCACACATTGGTGTGGTAAATTCCTTAAAGATTATCAGCCAGTGGATTGGTAAAGCATCATGAGTGAATTAATTTTTTTACAAGACATGGCGATTGTGATGGTCGTGGGTGGTTTGGCCACGGTCATATGCCGTTATTTGCGTTTACCAATAGTGCTTGGTTATATTCTAGCTGGTTTTATTATTGGTCCCCATACGCCGCCGTATCCATTAATC
>CAYZPQ010000196.1:1253-3175 GCA_964480185.1 uncultured Planctomycetales bacterium
AGAGGTTCTTGAAACGCGTATTTAAACCGGAATAGGCCCGAAAAACATGTTTTCAGCGCTTGAAATTACCCTGTTGTTGCTCACCTTCTCCGTGTTAGGCGTGGTTGCGTTTCGTATGTTGCAACTTCCGCCGATGCTTGGTTACCTCGTGGTCGGCATTCTGATTGGCCCGCATGCCTTAAAACTGGCAGAAGAAAACGCCACTACTCATACTTTGGCCGAATTCGGTGTGGTTTTTCTCATGTTTTCCATCGGGCTGGAATTTAGTATTAAGAAATTGCTCAAAGTCGGTCCTGTTGCATCATTTGCATCTTTGTTTGAAATTGTGTTGATGATGTGGGTGGGGTATTCCATTGGTAAGCTCATGGGATGGTCCCAAATGAATAGTTTGTTTTTAGGGGCAATCCTGTCGATTTCAAGTACGACGATCATTGCGAAGATTTTAATTGAAACAAATAAGATGAATGAGAAGTTTGCGCAGGTGGTGTTAGGGATTTTAGTGGTCGAAGATTTATGGGCTATCGTGATTATTGCTGTTTTATCAGGGATTGCAACAACGGGAGCATTCACCTCGGGTGCTATTACATTAGCCATGGCTAAAGTCTTTGTCTTTATTGTCAGTGTGTTGTTTGTTGGATTTCTGTTTGTTCCGCGTATTCTTAATTTCATTGAGAAATATCACTTGTCAGAAATGATGGTCATTGGGGTATTAGGACTTTGTTTTGGGGCATCGCTTATCGCTGCTAAATCGGGTTTTTCAATTGCCTTGGGCGCTTTCTTAATTGGTGCCGTGATTGCAGAAACCAAACAAGCTCACGATATTGTCACGAAGATGGAACCTATACGGGACATGTTTACGGCCATCTTCTTTGTGTCCATCGGCATGCTCATTGATCCGCACGTGATTGGGGAGTACTGGTTTTTGATTTTGGTACTCACTATTGTTACCATTATTGGAAAGGTATTTGCCTGTTCTTTAGCAACATTCTTAACGGGATATGATTCTCAAACATCGTTAAAAGTCGGTTTGGGCTTAGCGCAAATCGGAGAATTTTCTTTTATCATTGCTCAACTTGGATTAGATACCAATGTCACTGGTTCATTTTTATACCCCATTGCGGTATCAGTCTCTGCCTTGACGACGATCACCACCCCATTTTTAATGAACAATTCCACCAAGATCATTGAGCAAATGAAACGTTTTGCGCCCAAACCCATCACAACGTTTGCTCATTTTTATCCGTCATGGATTAGCAAGATTACGGCAGAAGGGCATGGGCGTCGTCAGAAATTGGTTATTTATAGGGACATAAAACCATATTTATTAAAGTTTGTGTTTTATTTGGTGTGTGTGATTGCCTTGTACGTTATTGCGAATCGGTATCGATTTAAATTTGATTTTGTCGGCGATAATGTGTACTGGAGCATTATTACGATTTTAATTTTCCCATTCTTGATCGGCTTTGTGTACACGCTCGATAATATTTTATGGAAGGGGATATTTCTTAACTTGGTCAAGTCGAAGAAAGAAATTTACAAAGATAAGACAACTGAAGAATTTATTCATAATACGATTCGTTTCTTGGCAGCTTTAAGTAGTGCGTTGGTATTCTTGCTTGTGGCTTCTGTGATTATTCCAACAGTGCCCTTAACAGTCTTTATTGTTGTTTTAGTCTTAACCACCGCTGGATTTTTTTGGAAGTCTACCCGACGGGTGCATGAGCATATTGAAAAAACGATTCAAAGTGTTATGGATAGTGAAAAACCATTAACAGGCTCGGAACTTAAGACCACGCATGATCAATTGGTTGACTTGATCCGTTCTGACTACCCGCTTTCTTTTGAAACACAGGATATTTTATTGCCGTTTCAAGAGACAGCAGCGAATGCGACAATTAAAGAATTAGATTTGCGTTTTAAAA
>CAYZPQ010000197.1:0-545 GCA_964480185.1 uncultured Planctomycetales bacterium
GGATTATATGGTCTTAAAACAATCATGAGCCAGGCACGGTAATTGGTTTGGGCTTTAAAATTAATTTCTAAAGTGGGAATATTATTATCGAGATAAACGCGGGACGTTGTTTTGACATACGCATTTTTAGTTTGGCAGGTGGTATTAATACGAAAGTCTGTGGTTAAATCTACTGCTTGCTCTGCGTGGGCTAACTTTGAAGGGAATAGCGATGGTTGGCCTTCCGCCATGATCCATACATCAATAGACCAACTATCCCAAAAAGGTGTAATTAATCCCCGAGGATCAACGATGGGATAATCCTCAAAGTCAGGTATACCTAAAGCAGTCCAATTGCGATTGGATAAATTAATATGACTAATACCGAATGCACGCGGAATATAGGCCACATCTTTAGGGTTAAATTGATGATTCACCCAATAAGGCCATACCCAATCGAGATTGTGCTGAATAGCTTGACTATTAATTAAACCCCGCGCTTGCAAAATGGCCCCAGAACGCAGTAGCTCCGTCGGTACCCACACTTCAGAGGGTTTAGAAAAATG
>CAYZPQ010000197.1:555-3168 GCA_964480185.1 uncultured Planctomycetales bacterium
CTGCTTTGGCCATCCGTCGTAATAGAAATGTCCATAGTGCATTTTTATTAAAAATCATCTATGTTCCTTTTTCTATTAAAAGATCGCTTGAAACAATTTACCAATGACTTTAAAGGGAAAAGCAATCACTGTACCAATGACATGGAATGTGCTGCCAATAATACCCGTAGTTTTAGGTTTTTCTTCTGTCGTAGTTGTGGTTGTTTCGGTCGTCGTTGTTGCGATCGTCGACCCATTATGAGGATCTGATGGATTATCTATTTCAGAACTGTCCTTGGTAATGGTCGTTTTTTCATAGGTCTTTGGATTAGTTGCACATCCTGTTAATGCATACATGCTTAATGTTAATCCCATTACAATAGCCAGTAATTTACGCATGATTAGTCTCTTTCTCTTCAACAGCAGTTTGGGTCATTTTATTTAAGTTATCAATGTGTGTCTGGGCATTGAACATATCCACCCATTTATCATGGTCGAATATTTGAGATAACATCATTAGAGCAATAAATAGGTATAAGGCAGCAAATATAAAAGAGATCCACATTTTTTCTTCACCGCTAATAGGCGCATACATAAATACACCCGTATGAAATACGACCAAGCCGGCAACCAACATAATGAGACTAATAATCGTCCCGATAATGGCCATGGATAATAAGCGCATGGTCTTTATGCTTTGCAAATAACACATCATCAGTTTAATTTTCCCTAAACGAAATGTCGTTCCAGGATTGCGGGCCTTTCCTTTAAACATGGCCGCAGCTAAACCTAGTAAACTTTTGATTGCGAATGCTTTCATTGATTCTCCTTGCATAGTAATTACTTTTTACGTGAGCCAACAAGAAAGCCAATGAAAATTGAAGCTGCGGCAACACCTGCAACAATAGGCCAAGGATTTTCGCGCAAGCGCTTATCTACTTCGCCTATTGTTTTTGTAATGCGTTCTTCCCCTTCTTTAATTTTATCTTGAATTTCACTTACAACGTGATTGACATATTCTTCACCTTGTTTGAGTGATTTATCTAAATCTGTTTGTTGAGAGGTTTCCATTTCTTTAATTCCTTTCAGTTGATTTAATGTGCAGATTCGACAGGTTTAACAACATCTTTGATAGACTCCGCGGCCTCGTGGCCCATTTCTTTGAGCTCACCACCGGTCTCTTGTAGCCTATCTTTAATATCTTCGGTTGCCCCTCGGGGAGTTTTGCCTGTATAGAGTGTCCATACAAGTAAGATGATTAAGAGCGCTGCTAAAATACTAATAGGTGCATATCCCCAGGAGCTGTCGTAAAACACGCCAATAACAACGACAATTAATAAAAGGAGTAAGATGGTTTCAATACTCATTTAATTCTCCTTAATTAACATGATGAGAATACTGTTGTGTGATGTGGTATTCATGACATTCACTATAGCGGGAGGCACATGAAGCTAAAATGAAGAGAACATTAATTAAACTTCATGTTCAACAAGAGTTATGAAGAAGGCTATTTAAAACGTTTGATAAGATTATTCTGGAGGGAAGAAATAATCATGGTTAAGAGTACAGAAGCGGCGAAGTAATAAATACCTTGCTCTGCTTTGGCTGACGCTAATGCACCGAGCTTAGACCAGACAATGATAATGGCCGAGACAAAAACGTCTAACATCGACCACTTGCCGAATATTTCCATGAAATAAATGAGCTTTTTACGGGCACTATCCTCTAAACGGATAAACCATACGGCAGATAAGGCTAATAGTTTAGCGACGGGAAAAATAACGGAGAAAACGAAGATAATTACCGCTAAGGCATAGTATTTTTCTTCCCAGAGATTCCCCACTCCCGTAATAATGGAATAGGTATTGCTTTCCCATAGTTTGCGTACTGTCATGATGGGAAGCGTTAATCCAACACTAAGGAGAAAAATAGAAATCGCGATTAAGGCAACAATATCGATGCGTTTGGGGTAAATTTCATAAAGTGATTTCATACAAAACATAGTACTGGGATAAGATTAAACGGTCAAATTTATTTTAACCTTCTTAATGAAATTAAACGTATTCCCTCTATAATGACCCTATGTTATCTTCTAATGAAATAGAACAAGGTGCGACAGGCATCATTACACATCGTGTCCGTGATGAACAACAGGCTAATTATGAAGCATGGCTTAATGAAATTATTCCTGTGTGCAGGTCCTATCCTGGTCATTTAGATTTGCAAGCAATTCGCCCTATCAAAGGCTTAACCACGACGTATACAATTGTCATTCGATTTGATACGCACGAGCATTTGCACAATTGGATTAGTTCAACAGATCGTAAGGCTTTGATTAAAAAAGTTACTCCATTGCTCTGCAAAGGCGATGAGGTGAATATTCGAAGCGGGTTGGATTTTTGGTTTACACCGGAAGGATCCAAAGCTCAATTACCCAATCGGTGGAAACAATTTCTACTGACGTGGTCCGCGATTTATCCTCTTGGAATGGGCGTTCAAGTTCTTGCAATTCCTGTCCTCGACCATATTGGCGTCTGGGATAATCATTATTTAAGAGTTCTGATTATTTCCGGTCTTACCGTATTAATGATGGTTTATGTTGTTATGCCTTGGTATACGAAGCTTGTGCAGAAG
>CAYZPQ010000198.1:0-3165 GCA_964480185.1 uncultured Planctomycetales bacterium
GATAAACTTCACATGCGACGGTGGTTCTTCAAGCGTTTTCAGTAAAGCATTAAACGCTTCAGTGGTGAGCATGTGAACTTCGTCGATGATATAAATTTTAAAGGCGGCAGAACTTGGGGCGAATTTGACATTTTCGCGTAATGTGCGGATTTCATCGATACCACGATTGGAGGCGGCATCAATTTCAATGACATCCATACCGTTTCCGGCTGCAATTTCTTTGCAAGATGGGCAAACGCCACACGGAGTTAACGTCGGGCCTTCTTTGCAATTAAGGCTTTTCGCTAAAATACGCGCACACGATGTCTTCCCAATACCTCGAGGACCACAAAATAAAAAGGCATGACCTATACGTTTGGATTGCACCGCATCACGGAAAGACTTGGTAATATGCTCTTGGCCAACCAATTCTTCAAAGTTTTGCGGACGATATTTACGTGCTAAGACGAGATAAGACATATTATTTTAGAATTTTCTCTAAAGCGCCTCTTAAATGAGGATATTGAAAATGATACCCATGCCTAACTAACACATTAGGGAATACATTAACTCCCTCGAGTAGTAATTCTTTACCCATTTCACCCAGTAACAACATGATCACAGCTGCTGGCACAGGCAAAAATAATGGTCGATGCAATACATCGCACAACGTTTGACTAAATTCTTTATTGGAGACCGATTGGGGTGCAACAGCATTCACTGGTCCAAATATCGACGGTTCTTTGATAATAAAATCAATGATCGAGGGGATTTCATGAATTGAAATCCAGCTCATAGGCTGTTTGCCTGTTCCCAACATCCCACCCATACAAAATTTAAACACAGGAAGCATTTTTGCTAAAGCTCCACCTTCTTTGGCGAGGATAACACCAAAACGCAAATGCACAACACGAATATGTTCTTCAACGAGGACCTTACTTTGCTCTTCCCATGCCGCGCACACATCAGGCAAAAAACCAATCCCTTTAACGGAATTCTCGTCGGTATGATCTGTCATTCGATTATTGCCATAAAACCCAACCGCTGAGGCAGAAATAAATAACTTAGGCTTGCGGCTTAAATGATTAATGCTATCAACTAAGAACCGTGTGGTATCAACACGTGATTTATAAATAGTTTTTTTATATGAACTTGTCCAGCGATTGTCAGCAATGTTGGCCCCTGCTAAATGAATGATGACATCCATACCTTCTAAGGCATCACGGTTTAAAATTCCTTTAGAAGGGTTCCAATAAATATGCCCAGACCCACGTTGACGAGAAATAACATGAACTTTATGTTGTTTCGACAAGTCTTCGACGAGCCTTTTTCCAACTAAACCTGTGGCACCAGTAATGGCTATGTTCATATTATAGGTCATATAAGGGTTTACGTTTTACTTCGCCGGCGAATCCGCGATTAAAAAGCATTTTATCAGACGAAGCAGACTTTGTCGTTGTATTTGTTGATGGTCTTGGCGAAGCTGTTCCCTGAGACTTGCTTTGACCTGGAGCTTTAGGCTGTGAACGCATGGATAATGAAATCCGTTTACGGGCAATATCCACTTCCATAACCGTCACTTCGACCTTTTGAGCCACTTTAACGACATCCGCAGGGTTCTCGACGAATTTATCAGCGATTTCACTCACGTGAACTAAACCATCTTGATGAACACCAATATCCACAAAGGCTCCGAAATTCGTCACATTGGTAACAATACCGGTTAATTTCATGCCAATGGTTAAATCATCCATCTTTTCAACACCTTCTTTAAACTTAATCACTTCAAATTGTTCACGGGGATCACGGCCAGGCTTAGATAACTCCTGCATAATGTCTCTTAATGTCGGAAGACCAATTTTGTCACTGACATATTTTTGAACATTAATCTTCTGACGCACAGCTTCATTGCTCATCAATTCCTCAACAGAAACCCCGCTATCTTTGCTCATTTGATCCACCACCCAATAGCTTTCAGGGTGAACGGCACTTGTGTCTAAAGGATTCTTTGCACCTCGAATACGTAAGAAGCCTGCGGCTTGTTCAAAAACTTTCGCTGATAAACGTGGGATCTTTTTTAATTCATCCCGTGTACCAAATGCACCATGTTCATCACGGTAATCGACGATGGATTTGGCTAAAGCTGGGCCTAAACCTGAGACGTACATGAGCAATTGTTTGCTCGCGGTATTAATTTCAACCCCGACTTGGTTAACGCTACTGATAACCACATCATCGAGGGATTTCTTTAACTTTGTTTGTTCCACATCATGTTGGTACTGACCAACCCCAATTGATTTAGGATCAATTTTAACAAGCTCAGCCAATGGATCTTGTAGACGACGGCCAATGGATACTGCGCCTCTGACAGTAACATCATGGGTTGTGAATTCTTCACGGGCGACATCGGACGCAGAATAAATGGAAGCCCCACTCTCATTGACTTGCATAACATTCACTTTAGGTAGCTTTAAACCGCGGACAAAACTTTCTGTCTCACGACTCCCTGTTCCATTACCAATCGCAATAAATTCAATATTAAATAATGTTACGAGCTTCTTAATTGTCGTTGCGGCTTGTTCAATTTGACCATCTGAATGAGAAATATAAATAACCGTATTCGTCAATAATTTACCTTGAGCATTTAAGCAAACAACCTTGCAACCTGTGCGAAAACCAGGATCAATGGCCAAAATATTCTTTTCACCCAAAGGCGCTGCCATTAATAATTGACGTAAATTATCGGCAAAGACTTGAATGGCTTCTTCGTCGGCTTTTTGTTTGGTGATAAGACGGATTTCTGTTTCCATCGAGAGAGATAATAAACGTTTATAACTATCTTCAATCGCCATGGCCACTTGAGAGGACAATGCAGTTTTACCTTTAATAAATAAATTTCCTAAGATAGCAACGGCACTATCTTCAGGGATTTCAATACGCATCATCAGGAATTCTTCTTTTTCCCCACGACGCATGGCTAACACACGATGAGAAGGGGCTGTTGCAACAGGCTCTTTCCAATCATAATAATCTTTAAACTTAATCCCCTCTTCTTCTTTACCTTTAAGAACTTTGGAGACAAAAGACCCTTGGCTTAAGAATAATTCACGTAATTGCGCACGTCCCTTAGCATCTTCACTCACCCATTCGGCAATAATGTCACGGGCACCGGCCAAAGCTTCATCG
>CAYZPQ010000199.1:0-3116 GCA_964480185.1 uncultured Planctomycetales bacterium
CACAATCTCATCATACAAGGTCACGGCCTGCGTACAATCGCCAGATAAACGATAGGCTTGGGCGGAAAAATATTTAATACCAAGCTCTTCTTCAGGGGAATGAGGACGCTCTTTGGCGGCAGCTAAAATACTCAGCATACGCTCGGGTTGATTTTTGGTTTCCCAATTCTGGGCAATCCATAAATAATCTTTAACAGGAAGGTCGTGTGACTCATATTTTCTAACAATGCGTTCTAATAATTCGCTGGCTTTATCTGTTTCATTCTTGTCAAAATAAATGGCAGCGCTATTCTTTAATGTTAATAAATTGACCTCATCCCCTGTATTCTCGTCGATGATCTTGGCATATAACGCGGCTGCTTCATCTAAATTGCCAGCTAAGTGATTATTGTAAGCAGTATCAAATAATGCTTTGCGACGTATTGCATTATCAGGGCTGTCAATCAGGCTTGTGACACTGGCAATGGCTTGGTCATACTTTTTAGCCCTTGTATAACTGTCTGCTAAAATTAATTTCACATCCCCTGCTTGTTTTTCTTGGGGGTATTCTTTTAAGAATGTTGTTGCCGCTTCTTCGACTTTGTCATCCATTAAAGCCTTTTGATACATTAAAATCGCACTATATAACGTTTCCACACGGGCGGGCTCTTGGGTTGTGACGGTATAACAATCCATGAAATGCTCGGCCGCCTCGGCATATTTCTCTTGGGCAAAACGCACATGCGCCATGCCACAAAAAGGCATAGGCAAATCAGGTGATTGCTGACTAATGGCCGAATAGACTGACCAGGCTTTATCATACTCTTTGGTATCTAAATAAATTTGGCCTTGCAGCAACAACATCGTCCGTTGAACTTGTTCATCTAAGGCTTTATTCTGATCAATAAACGCCAAAGCCTCAGGGAATCGTTTGGCATCAGTGAGTATCGAGGCTTTTTGTAAAATGGCTTTATCTTTATCACTGGGCTTTAATGCGCTTGAGGAAAGCAATTGATCTAAAAGTCCTAAAGCTTTATCGACTTGACCTTTGTTAACATAAGCTTCGATCGCCATCATATGCACGGGCTGAAGACCTTCGGCATTCATGTCTTTAAAAGATGTTTCATAACGGGCAATTAAGGCATCGTAATTTTCTTGGGTCAATAATGTTGTAAACCAATTCAATGTAGCGGCATGGGCATGCGATGGATAGGTGGTGATAATTTGATCAAAAACACCCGCTGCTTTATCATAATCGTGTGCTGAAAAATGTGTTTGAGCTGTGCGCATCAATGCTTCTGCTTTTAAGGGCTCTGTTTGAGCGGTCTCAAATGCTTTAGTAAATTTATTGAGTGCCTCGCCATAATTTTCCGCTTGAAGCAAGGCATTACCCCATTCGGTATAAACTTGTGAGGTATACCCGCCGGTAGATTGGACTTGAATGGCTTTTTCAAAATTAGTATTCGCCTCTCCTAATTCACCTTGCTCAAATTTGGTTTGGCCTAAAAAGAAGTAATAGGTTTGCAAAAATTCTTTGGGTACTTCCTTCTCATTGATCACCATTAATTTGGCAGACGCATCTTCGGGCTTATTGCTTAAGAATAAACTTTGCCCCCAACGCAATAAGGCCATCCATTTGTCTTTGCCGTCGGGGAATTTCTCGGTGTACTGCTGATAGGTGGCAATGGCTTTGGTGTAATCTTTAAGATAAAAATACCCATCACCTAAACCTAAATAAGCATCTGGTAAAAATTTACTTTGGGTGTATTGGGCAATGAATTCTTGGTATTGGGTAATGGCTAATTCGTATTGGGATTGATTTAATAGTTCTTGGGCGAAATCGATTTTTTCACTGTCGGTGGTGAGGAGCTGCTGGTCTGATACTCGGGAGGACACGAGGTCCTCCCCTACGACTAGACTAGGGCTTTCTAGAACAAGCATTAGTGCTAGGAGTAATAGCGTTGTTGTAATCGTACGGCGATTGATCATTCTTCGTTCTCTGATGTAGCGAAAGAAATATCACGGATATTATTACGCGCGCAGATGTCTAGGACTTCAATCACGTATTTATGAAATGTTTGTTTATCCGCACGGATAATAACAGCTTGTTGAGCGGATAACTTACCCATTTTTTGTAGTAAATCATCCAAGCCTTCTGCCGATAAATCACGGCCATTGACGACAAAACTCCCACTACTACTGACATTGATGACAATTTCTGTGCCAGCACTTTGAGCATTTTTCGCCTGACTCGATTCAGGGATACTAATATCCATTTGATTCTCGGTACGAAAATAAACACTAAGCACCATAAAGAAAATGAGCGCAAAGAACACCACGTCAATTAAAGGGATCAATTGAATCTGTGGACGGTCATAGCCCATTTTAGGATCGAATTTTGACATAGGTAAGCTCCCTTAAACCTTGGTCTTTTTGATAGCAGCTGGATCTTCGATGAGTTTGATAATATCCGTCGTGTATGTTTCAATTTCATTGGAAGCTGTTTGGACAATACCACGGAAATACGAATAAAAACCAAGTGAAGGAATAGCAACGACTAAACCAGCCGCAGTTGTAACCAAGGCTTTGGAAATACCACCGACGAGCATGATAGGTTTAAGACTTGCACCGGCATACGAAATAACACTAAATGCCTGAATCATCCCAATAACCGTTCCAAGCAAACCCAACAATGGGGCCACAGCGGCGACATCACCTAAATACGAAATATTTTGCCATAATTTGGCAATTTCTTTACGAGCGGTGTTTTCCATGACTTCACGAATAACTACTTTGCCTTTTTCCCGACGATTAAGCCCTGCTAAAGCGATTGTCGCAATCAGATTATTCTTTTTAAGAGCCAATGTGCGTGCGCCTTCAAAATCCCCTTCTTCAAGTTTGTGAACTAAATTTTCGGTAAAATCGGCAGGAGCTAATAATTCTGTTTTAAGTGTCATGAAATCATAAATAATCAAAGCCACCGCAAAGACAGATACAGCTGCAAGCAATGCCATCGCCCACCCGCCAGCCAATAAAAAATCCCACAAGGATATTTGTCGAGCTACAGGTTTAAGTGCATCCGCCGCAAATGCATATGTCATTGTTCCTATCGTCAGTGCACCAACGAGCCCCACTAC
>CAYZPQ010000200.1:0-284 GCA_964480185.1 uncultured Planctomycetales bacterium
TCTTGACGGTTATCAACAAATAGCTTCTCTTGAGGGTATAAATGATAAATTAAATACCCACCAATATCATAATTACTAAAAATAGGCCCCTTTAATCCCGATGATTTATAAAACTCTGCCGATTGATTAATCCCTGGGTATAAACCAAATGGCCATTGGGCTCTAAGTGTCGGCGATAAAATCGGAATTGTCACCATAAATGCCATCGCAATAATAATACCCGTGATAATCTGAGCACTGAGATTAAATCTCTTGTGTTCTTGAATCGCTTGGGACGCAAGGAT
>CAYZPQ010000200.1:311-3097 GCA_964480185.1 uncultured Planctomycetales bacterium
CATTAAACGCACAGCACTAAAACCCGCAAGCAACACTACTGCAAAAAATATTCCCAATGGCCATTGCCGACGGCCATGACGCCATATCCACAATCCTAAGCAGATAACACCCAAACCTAAAAAGATCAATTGATACAGATAGTTCGGGTCATTGCTAAAACGTTTAAACATAAACCAAACACTTTGATTCTCTGCCAAACGATACCCGAATTCTTTAAACCCATTTAAAGGAGTCAACGCCCCTGCTATTCCCGACGTATTAATGATATTAACTCCTAATACAGACAGAACAAGCAACCATTGGCGAGGATAAATCAAGGCAAAACATAATGCGAGTAAAGGACCAACAAAAAAGAAAATATGCGTGTTGACCCAAATGAGTTGAATCGGAATCAGCCACATCAATGCTTGGTTTAAACGCAAACGCTCTTGAGATAAACGTGTCAGCACATAAAAATAAATCCCCATGAATAAAATACTAAACCCTTCGGGGCGAATTTCCGTGCGATTTGCCATGACGGTAACGGCGATGACGCTCAGTAGTAAAACAATACCTGAAGAACAATAGTCGCGTGCAGTTCTATAAAAAAATGCATACGCCGTTAAAAGAATACCAACGTAAAATATCCCAAGCCCACTCCACCCACCTAGGAGAAACACCCCATAAAAAATAATCCCGGCGAGCCAATGGTGATTGATAAAAGGATAATCAGGATAGGTAAATGTAAACACATTGTGATAAAGAATATCGGTTTGGCCATGCAAGAGCAGATAACCATTTTGCAAATGACGGCCAATGTCGACAGCAGTTAAATTAATAGGGACAGCTTGATGTGCGGTAAACAGCAGCGCAAACCCAAGAAGGACAAGCCATTGAATTACTCGGTTACGCCAAATAAGATGCATGAGTTATTGATGAGGTGTTGAATGCGTGTGATTTGACTTTGAGCGAGCACGTCGGTGACTAATCGACGGGCTTCAGCTAAATTGATGTGCTTGAGTTGTTGATGCACATTAGGTAAAAAGCGTGCGTCCATACTTAAAGAACGAATGCCCATGCCTAATAATAAAGGAATGCACTTAGGATCTCGCGCCATATCCCCACAGACACACAATTCTTTCTTATGTTCCTGGGCGGCCTTGGCAACTTTTTGTATCGCTCTTAATACAGCCGGGTGATGCGGCACATATAATGAGGCCACTTTATCATTGGTCCGATCGACGGCTAACATGTATTGAATTAAATCATTGGTTCCTAAGGCCAAGAAATCTGCTTCTTTTGCAACATCATCAATGACTTCAATTAACGCCGGAAGCTCGACCATAATTCCTAATTGAGGCTTGTCATTCATCGGGATACGCGCCTTGGCCAATTCCGCAATGCATTCATGCACAATGGTCTTTGCTTGTAAAAACTCGTCGATCGACGACACCATGGGAAATAATATCTTTAAATTATGTCCCTTGGCTGCACGTAACATGGCTTTTAATTGAGCGCAGAAAATCTCAGGATGCATTAATAAAAAACGAATGGAACGTAATCCTAAAAATGGATTTTCTTCACGCCCATAATCAAAGTACGATAATAATTTATCTCCGCCAATATCCAAAGTCCGCATGGTCACGGGCTTACCCTTCATGCCCTCTAACAAGCGCTGGTAAATCAATACCTGCTCTTCTTCCGTCGGAAAATTATTACGGATCATAAAAGGAAATTCACTACGGTATAAACCAACCCCTTGGGCATTAAATGCAATCGCTGCTTTTAAATCACCTAAGAGATTGATGTTAACGAGCAATTTAACGCCGGTGCCGTCTTGGGTCTTGGCTTCTTCGAGAGTATATTTCTTAAGTGTTTCAATATCACGATTCACTTCTTCACGGGTGAATGTTTGCTGACGAGTGACTTCATCAGGATCTAAATGCACATAACCCATGACCGCATCGACGAGCACAGGATATCCTGGAGGCAAACTTAATAAACCCATTTCATGGACAATAACCAAGGGTAAGTTTAATGAGCGGGCTAAAATAGCCAAATGCCCGGTGACACCACCGGATAAAAGAACAAGGCCTTTGATCTTTTGCGAATATAATTTCAAAGCATCCGACGGGAATAACTCTTTGGCGATAACCACTTTACCTTCATGGCTTAAGGCATTGAGTGATTTGCCCGTCAAATTCTCTAATAAACGACGACCAACATCTTTAATATCCGCAGCACGTTCTCTCAAATAATCATCTTGAATAGCTGCTAAACGGCTGGCAAAACCTTCAACAACTTTGGCAATCGCGATAACCGCATGCTCACCTTCACGGATAGATTTTACGACCTCATCGATAAATTGCTGATCTTTGAGCATCATGATGTGCGAAGAAAAGATTAACCCTGCTACATCGTATAAACTTTCTTCAATATCCTGCTGAAGTTGATTTAATTCATTTTCTGTCTTATCAATCGCTTGATGAAAATCTTCCTCGGTGTATTGCTTATCACCCGCTTGATAATACGCTGTTAAATCTGTTAATGATTCATCGAGAACAACCGAAGGACCATACGCCACACCTTCAGCACCACTTTTGCCTTTGATGAATTTTAATCCAGTTAAATTACTCGCTTTAGGCTTATCACGACGATCTTTGACGTTTAATAGTAGGCGTGCAGTTTCAATAGTAGAGGCAAGTTGGGCGGTAATGGCGCGAAATACTTGTGTATCTTCTTTAGTAAAATAATCGCGCTTTACACTTTGGACGACGATAACACCAATGTCCGTAGCGCCACGAAT
>CAYZPQ010000201.1:0-1040 GCA_964480185.1 uncultured Planctomycetales bacterium
AGTGACTAGCGAAAGTGACTAACTAAAATACCTCCAATCCTCATTCCCCTTCACCTTCAACAAACACTGATAAATGAGTTCAATAACCGCCTCCATGTCGCTTTTGGCTATTGTTTCTACGGTTGTGTGCATGTATTTCAGGGGAAGTGAAATTAAGGCCGATGCGACACCTTCGGTGGCATAGGCAAATGAATCCGTATCAGTACCTGTAGAGCGCGAAACGGCTTGGCGTTGGAAGTTGATTTCTTTTTCTTTGGCAACATCGATGATGAAATCACGCACATTGTTTTGCACGGCAGGACCGTAGCAAATAACGGGGCCCTTTCCGCAAGACATATCACCTTGAGTCTTTTTGTTATACATCGGTGATTGGGTATCGTGTGTCACATCGGTGATAAATGCCAAATCAGGTTTCAAGCGACGAACGATCATCTCCGCCCCACGTAATCCAATTTCTTCTTGAACTGAATTGACGATGTATAACGTGAAGGGTAATTCAATCTTATTTTCTTTTAATTTACGGGCTACTTCCGCAATCATGTATCCTCCGATGCGATTGTCTAAGGCGCGGCCCACCAAATACTTGTTGTTCAATTCCGTCAATCCATCTTCAAAAGTTACCACAGTTCCTACGTGAATGCCCATTTCTTCCACCTCTTTTTTGTTGGCCGCACCACAGTCGATGAAAATATCATCAATGGAAGGTGCTTTATCCTTTGCTAGGTCACGAACGTGGATGGCAGGCCATCCAAATATACCTTTAACGATTTTTTCTTTCGTGTGAATATTTGCACGCATGGAAGGAGCGATTAAGGCATCTGAACCGCCGTTCCGACGAAGAAATAAGTAGCCATTGTCGTCAATGTAATTAACAAACCAGGAAATTTCATCTGCATGTGCCTCAATAACAACTTTGTATTTTTGGCCTGGGTTGATGACGCCCACAGCAGTACCATAGGTATCAATAATTTTTTCGTCGATGTAGGGTTTTAAATAGTCCAACCAAATTTGTTGGCCCGAAGATTCAAAGCCCGTAGGGG
>CAYZPQ010000201.1:1050-2962 GCA_964480185.1 uncultured Planctomycetales bacterium
ATAATCGTTCGATTTTAATATACCTGCAAATTACAAAACTTTATAGAGGAATTTTAGAAAAAATCAATTCAAAATTGAAGGGATAATGATGAAATAAACGATTAAAATCGTATTTTTGGTAGATTATCATGGTGACATGTTTAAAAATAAATTTTGATGAAGAAAATTGCTGTATTTACCTCAGGTGGTGACGCTCCCGGAATGAATGCGTGTATTCGTGCGATTGTTCGTGGTGCGGCTTATCACGGTGTGGAAGTTTATGGAATTGTACGTGGATACAATGGAATGATTAAAGGAGATATTATTCCGCTTAACTCACAGTCGGTGAGTAACATCATTCAGCGCGGAGGTACTATTTTGAAATCTGCTCGTTCGAAAGAATTCATGACGACTGAAGGTCGCCAGAAAGCGTATGATAAACTAAAGGAGTTTGGCATTGAAGGCCTAGTAGCCATTGGTGGTAACGGTACGTTCACGGGTGCGGAGATTTTTTACAATGAATTTAAGATTCCTACAGTTGGGGCGCCTGGAACAATTGATAATGATTTATACGGGACCGACTATACCATTGGATATGATACGGCTGTGAATACCGCATTGGATGCGATCGATAAGATTCGTGATACGGCAGATTCACATGATCGCGTATTCTTTATTGAGGTAATGGGACGTGATTCAGGCTATATTGCCGTTCAATGCGGTATTGCTGGTGGTGCGGAAGCATTGATGATTCCGGAAAATTTGACACCTGTAGATGATATCGTAACGATCTTAAACAATGGATTTGAGAAACAAAAGTCATCGTCCATTGTCGTTGTTGCCGAAGGTGATGAAGAAGGGAATGCACAGATTGTCGCGAAGAAAATTCGTGAGAAGATGGGCAACAAGATTGATATACGTGTGACTACTTTGGGACACATTCAGCGTGGAGGTATTCCAACGGCCTATGATCGTATACTTGCTTCACGCTTAGGTTTAGGAGCGTTAGAAGGCTTATTGCGTGGAGAGAAAAATGTCATGGCAGGTGTGATTAATAATCAATTGGTTTATACTCCATTTCATGATACCATTACGAAAAAGAAGCCTGTATCTGAAGATTTAATTCGGATGGTTGAGATTTTGTCTACCTAGGCGTAGCCCATGAGTAGATAGATGAGATAACCACTCATTTCATGAATGAGAATAGCTAATTTATGGAGCTCTCTTTCCGAAGGAAATATATAATCAAGGACACCCAATGGGCTGTCCTTTTTTTTGTTATCCACGGCATAGGGAATGTAGGCTATTTTTTCATGGGCAAAACATGCCGCAGCGCGGCGCATGTGATAGGCCGATGTGATTAAAAGGATAGGGCTTTTGATATTTCGTGATGTTAAAATTTTCTTGGTATTCAGCGCATTTTCATGCGTGTTTTTAGCATGCGTTTCCACAATAATGCTGTCGGCCGGAATTCCTAAATCAACCAATAGTTGTTTGACGAGCATCGTTTCATTGGCTTGATCAATTTTCAATTTGCCTATCGAGGTGTTACCTCCTGTGATTAAGATTTGGTCAATCTTTCCAGACTTAAACAGTAAGGCAGCTTGTAGGCAACGGTCAGCACTTTCGGCTACATTAATTCGATTGGGGTCCTCCAGTTTGGAATGAATCATGCCGCCACCTAAGACGACAGCCACGGGATAATGCGCCTGAGGGGATAAGATTGTTTGAGGCGTCTCATAGGCTTTATATAGGCTATTGACAACAAATGAATTGCTGCCTATAAGTAAAATGAATAGGCCTACTAGACCGGCCAAGCGTTGCCAATTTCTTTTCTTGCTGAATATGGCGATTAGGCTGCAAGCAATTATCCAGCTAATTGGTAAAAGTATGAAATCAATAATTTTAGATAGCGTGAAAAACATTGTATTTT
>CAYZPQ010000202.1:0-2910 GCA_964480185.1 uncultured Planctomycetales bacterium
GTTTGTGATGCGTTATAAAGCTGCCGATGAATTTGGCCAACCGCAAAATGCCTTTATTGTTTGCACATTTTGGATGATCAATGCCTTGTATTTAATTGGGGATGAACACACAGCGCGGGCCATGCTTGAGAATATGATGAAGCATGCGAATCATTTTGGACTTTTTTCCGAAGATATTGAAACAGCGACGGGACGATTAACAGGTAATTTCCCCCAAGGGTATTCGCACTTGGCATTTATTCAAACGATTTTCTTGCTTGAAACGCAGTATGATTGGAGTGATGCCTCGAAAGCAGTGCGTACCACGATAAAATAAGAAAATGTATGCATTGTTTCCCGTGTCATTGAGTTAAAATAACTCTTATGAGTGACACCGCACATCATGATCATCATCACTGCAAAGGCCATCATGGGCATAGCCATCACGGTTCAGTTACAACGGGACGTCGATTTGCTATCGCTATTGCTTTAAATATTTCATTCGTTATCATTGAAGTTGTTTACGGATACATCACGCATTCCATGGCATTGATTGCCGATGCCGGGCATAATTTATTTGATGTGTTTGGATTATTGCTCGCTTCCTGGTCGGTGATGCTCATGCGTCGACGACCAGATAATCGTTATACCTATGGTTTACATAGCTCCTCAATTTTAGCAGCCCTATTCAATGCCTTATTATTACTCATTGCCTGTGCGGCCATTGTTTGGGAAGCCATGAATCGCTTTTTTGTCACCCCTGAGGTGACGGGTTTAACCGTATCGGTGGTAGCGGCTATTGGCATTGCCATCAATGGGTTCTCGGCATGGCTTTTTGTATCAGGAAGTAAAACAGATTTAAATATAAGAGGAGCATTTTTACACATGGCTGCCGATGCCGTTGTGTCATTGGGTGTGGTGATCGCGGGGATAAGCATGTTTTATACGGGCTACTATTGGATTGATCCTTTAGTGAGCCTTATCATCGTCGCTATTATTGTCATTGGTACATGGGGATTATTGCGCGATTCAGTGAACTTAGCGTTAAATGCGGTGCCACCGCATATTGATAGTACAGCCGTTAAAAAATATTTAAGCACATTACCGCATGTCACGGATGTGCATGATTTGCATATTTGGGCCATGAGTACGCAAGCCAATGCCTTAACAGCTCATTTAGTCATACCTAGCGGTCATCCAGGAGATGCTTTTATGGAAACGATCACGCGCGAATTGAGTACCCAATTTTCCATTGGGCATAGCACTATACAAATCGAGTTAGGCAATGCCCACCATCGTTGTTCACTTGATAAAACGAATGGCTAAATTAAATATTTGTTTGATATCGTCGTATTAATATTTTATGATAGATTTTTCGACGACATTGGTTTAAATCACCGAGATTAGTTATGATATCCCGTTTCATTCTACGTTGCAGTGCCTGTTGTGCATTGATCTTGCCATCTTATGCGAGTGCACAAACCGAAAACTTGTCCTTAGATCAATACCTTCAGCATGTCATGGCCTCATCAGAAGCGATGAAGGCCATTGATTTAGATATTCAATCCTTACGCATGGAAATTCAAGCGCGTGATATTGAATTGTCTCCCGTCGTGGGAGTCAATTTAATACGTTTTTGGGATGACCGTCCAAGTCTGTCATCGAATAGGCAATTATCTGGGAAAAGTGCAGAGCTTCTATTAAATAAGCCCTTTGCCACAGGTACAAATCTAAATCTTTCCTCTTATCTTGAGAATGCCGACTATTCATCCACCTCTGATGATCAGAATTTATTAAATTGGCAATTCGGAATATCGCAATCCTTGTGGCAAAACATGTTTGGCCGTCAAACATCACTGCGGCGTCAACGTGATCAAGACGAGCAAAAAAGCCGTTTATTAACATTGATGTTGCAACAGCAGCAGGCCTTGATTGATTTTGAATCATTGTATTGGGACATTGCCTATGCGTTTCAAGAAGTGCGCATTCGTCAGGAAAATCTTGAACGCAGCCAACGCATTTTTGAATGGATTGAAGAACGTTTTGGCCGCTCTGCCGCCGAACATATTGATTTGCTGCAGGGAAAAACATTAGTCTCCAGTCGTGAACTGCAATTGCAAGTCGCATCGGATAATCTCAAGACATTGCAAGCGCGTTTAGCGGCGCGCTTATCCATTGATCCTGGATTTAGTCCTGTGTTGGATGATTTAAAAAAAGAGCGCAATATTTTATCATTACCTGCCAAAGTCAGTTTTGCCTCGGCATCACCGGTCTTAATCGATGCTTTACAAGCGCAATATGAAACAGATTATTTAAAAACCAAATCCAAATATGAGTCCGATAAATTAAAACCGGAATTAGAAATTGGTTATGTGTATGGCAAGCAGGGGATTGATCCATCATTTTCAACCGCACGCCATCAGGCATTTTCCAACAGTGATGATTATCATCAAATTGGCGTTGTCTTTTCCATGCCCCTTGATTTTGGCCTTATACGCACGTCGCGTTTAGCCAGTGAAGCCGCGTACAAAGCCCAGGAAATGCGTGCCAAACAATTTAAACGTCAATCCGCGGTGCAATGGGATGATTTAGTGCGTTCGATCGACGAGCAAAAACAACGCATTGTCACCGCACTTGATTTAGCCAAATTGCAAAATGAAAAATCCCAGGAAGAACGTTCACGGTATGAAAAGGGAAAAACAACTGCGTTTCAAGCCATTTCATTTGAACAAGAAGCAGCTGAAAGTGATTTGCTTGTGCTGCAATTAATGACGCAATTAAGGCGTTTAGAATCCCAAGCCCGCATTTATATTCAAAAGACGGATGATATCAAATGAATTTGATTAAACTCTCTATCGAACGCACGGTATTTGCCTGGATATTAATGGCCGCATTAATTATCTTTGGGGCGATTTCTTTAAATCGCTTAGG
>CAYZPQ010000203.1:0-2900 GCA_964480185.1 uncultured Planctomycetales bacterium
CCGAGTGAAGCCTCATGCGTTCGAGAAAAAGAAGCTGGCAACAGCTTTAGGAGCAAGTGAAGAAGAGTTGTTTTAGATGTTAAACGGGTTGCAGGAGTTAAAAAATAGAAAGGATTACATATGCGTAACGAAAATGAGTTGTTGCCTCAAAAAGAGTTAGTCATTGCTGAATTAAAGAGATTAATGACTGAAATTAAATATAGAAATGAAAACATTGGGAAAGAAAAAAACTATTTGGGTGTAATGAAAGCAAAACTGGAACCAATTAAAAATCAAGTATGGGGTCAGCTACAAGCATTATTGTGGGTTGAGAATGATTTTTTAATTTGGAATGAACAAGAAATAAATATTGAGATTCAAAAGATACTAAATGAGGCAGCTTAACTAAGGAGGCTCCAAATGTTCGCAACCTCAATCGTAATACTAGCAGCAATTGTTTTCTTATCGTGCCTAGTGGCGCCATTAATGAAAGAAGGTAATTAAAATGGCAAAGTCCAGAATGTGGATAGTTGTCTTAAGAAATGGCAAAGAATTCATGGTCATGGCTCAAACTAAGGAACTAGCAAAGGCATCAATGCCTAAAGTCAAAAAGGTTCTCCAAGTTAAATCCGTTACCTCGATTGGGGTAGTCACGTGCTATTAAAAGAGGATACCTAAAATGAGCGACGCCATCTTGGGAGCAAGTGAAGTTGCAGTCTATTTAAGAACGTCCATGCAATACGGGCAAACTGTTGAGACACAGCTTATCCCTATTCAGAAATACTGTGATGCTCATGGCTTAAAGTTTCAGGTATTTGCCGAACAAGAAAGCAGTCGCAACACTAGGCCAGTTAAAGAGGATCTGCTCCAGCGTGCTAGACGTGGCGAGTTTAAGACAATCCTAGTCTGGCGGTTTGATCGCTGGGCTAGAAGTCTTCCTGAACTTGTTATGAACCTTCAAGAGTTAACTGATTCCGGAGTTAATTTCATTTCAATAACCGAGGGCATTGATTTAAAAACATCAACGGGAAAGCTAATGCTTGGGATTATTGGAAGCTTTGCTCAGTTTGAGCGTGACTTGATACGGGAAAGGACGCTCGCGGGGTTAGACAGGGCAAGGGCAGAGGGCAAGAAGCTAGGCCGTCCTAAAGGTTCAGCAGATAAAAAAGTACGACGTAAGTCAGGTTATCATTTGCGATATGCAAAGAAAGGAAATTAGTTATGGAAGAGAAAACAATAGTTTATGAAATACCCGAATCAGTTTTGGAAACACATCGCATTTGCAAAGAGTCTTTGCGAGAAGGTATGAAAGCAACGAAATGGGAAGTTACATATGATGCAACAGGTCAGAAGGTGTCCATAGAAGTTCCAGACACGGCCAACCGAATCTTGTGTTGCCAGATGTATAAAGATTTGTTTAATCATGTTCCATTAACGGGAAAGTTATACTTAGGGGTTATTAAGGATGAAGGAGAGGCGAATGGTACAAACACTTGAAGCTTTTCAAAAAGAGTTTATGCCGCTTGAAGAGGGTGCACAGATTTTGCAAGTTCAAACTAAAACTTTCTACGACTCACGATGGAGAAAAAGCCGGGGGATTAATCTGTATAAATTTGGGAATGCACGAAAAAAGTATCTTAAAAGGGTAGAAATTTTTTCTACATTAAGAGCAAAATGATCAAAAAAGCAATAAAAAAGAAGACGGTAGCCAAAGGTATTAGAAAAATCTCTGATGGTAATTATGAGATTGCGTACTATGCCAATGGTGTGCGTAAGTATGAAATAGTTGAGTGTGAGAGTAATTCTATTAAGGAATTAAAAGCAAAACGCAGCAGCTTAATGACTGCAGCTAAATCTATCCCAAATAATCCATTGGCCCTATCGAAAGCAGTCACCTTCGAGGAAATACTGGTTGAACTTGAGCGATACTGCCGAGTGAAGGGAAATACCAAGAAGACAATAAGCGGTTATCGCAAGCGTTACAATCGCCTATTTATAGAGTTTCCTAGGGCAAATGGATTAACCATAACCACCCCCAATGAATTAACGAAGCCCTTCCTCATTCAATACATTGCTTGGTATGTGGACGGATACAAGTCGACGGTTCAAATAAGGGAACATCCATCATCAGAAGTGAAGACAATAAAGATAATCTTAGGCAAGTTAAGACAGGTCGGATGCTTAGACAAGGCTGTTTATGAAGAAATCAAAGGGTTTATTAGCCTTACACCAAATGAAGATGACACCTACCCCAATATCTTAAATGCTGACCTTAAAAGAATGTTCGACTATATGGAAAAAGATGACCCTAGCTACCATGATTTTTTTAAATTCCTTTTAACCACAGGCCGCAGACCAATGGAGACGGCAAAAATATTAAATACCAATGTTGAATGGTCAGGCATTAACGCCCCGGTCAGAATAAACATCAAGGCCGCAACAGCTAAGAACAGGAAGAAAGACCAAATTGATATACATGCAACCAGGGATGTGGCGTTAAAAGCAATCATAATTAATACCCACAACAGAAGCAATCTGCTACGGTCAAAGAATTTATTTTGTAATAAAGACGGCAGGCAAATTAGCTCCTCAAACCAAGAAGTCTATATTAAAAGGGTAAGTGAAAAGATTTTAGGATTCAAAATATCAGCCAAATATTTTAGAAAAAGATATGCGACATTATGCGGACAAAACCGGGTACCTACAAAGGACGCAATGACGCGCTCAGGGCATAGAGACGTTGAGATATTCATTAAACACTATCAACAATCAACGCAAGATGGTATTGCTGCTGTCATTGACGCGGTAGGACTGGAATAGAAAAGGTGGTGAAAATGGTGGTAAATAAACGTAACAGCGACGGAAATGGTGGAGGTGCCGGGGATCGAACCCGGGTCCTTGAGTTTCTAAGGAGAGACGTC
>CAYZPQ010000204.1:0-1730 GCA_964480185.1 uncultured Planctomycetales bacterium
CTAATAAACCTTGATCACAAATTGCTTGAAAAACCATGCGGCCAATGCGGCCAAATCCGTTGATACCTACTTTTACTGCCATCGACAACCTCCGCGTATTATAGGAATTAGAATTTCCCTCGTTTTAAAGAACCACAATCATATATCGGGGATGATGATTTTGTCAATAGCCTGTTTGAGCTTATGCAATTAACTGTTTAACGGCTTGGACTACTTTATTCACATCTTCATCACTTAAACCCGGATATAAAGGCAGGGATAAACATTTGGCATAATATTGTTCTGCGGCAGGACAATCACCCCATTTAGTCCCAATGTGTTGACGGTAATACGGCTGGGTATGAACAGGAATGTAATGCACTTGGGTCAAAATTCCTTGCTCACGTAAAGCTGACATAAGCTGCGTACGGGTGATAGACAGCTTCTTAAAATCAAATTGAAGCACATATAAATGGAAATTACTTTGTCCATAATCTGTCTCGATCGGACATTGGATCACCGCGCTATCTTGAAACAAACTATTATATAAATCAACCACTTCCCGACGGCGTTTCATAAATTGAGAAAGTTTAGCTAATTGAGATACCCCTACCGCGCATTGCAAATCAGAAATACGGTAATTATGCCCTAAATGCTGCTGCTCATAGTACCAAGGGTTACGCAAATTGACCTTACGGCCATCTTTCTCAATCTCCGTAAAAGCCTGATTGCGGTCTTTGAATTCTTCCACAAAATTTGTCATACCATGCGAACGGAATAAACAGCATCTGCGGTGAAGCGTCTTATTATTAGTTACAATCGCCCCACCCTCGGCTGTTGTAATATGCTTAGCGGGATGAAAACTAAATACCGCCATGTCTGAATAGTGGCAAGACCCTACCATTTTATTCTGGTACTTAGACCCTAAGGCGTGCGATGCATCTTCGATAATATAAATTTTATGGCCAAACTTCCCCTCAGCGTCTTTGACGATGCGGCTAATACTTGCCATATCACATGACTGGCCTGCAAAATGTACCGGAATAATAGCCTTGGTACGTTCTGTGATTGCTGCCCGCAAGGCATTTAAATCCATATTGTAAGTTTTTGGATCAATATCAATTAAGACTGGCCGTGCATGACAATAAGCCGCACAATTGGCTGATGCCACAAATGTATTTGTCGAAGTGATAACCTCATCATTGGCACCGACGCCGGCCGCCAAACACGCCACATGCAAAGCCGATGTTGCTGAATTGACAGCAATCCCGTACGTCGCTGCTACCATTTCAACCAAGCCTCTTTCAAATTCCTCGATCTTGGGGCCTTGGGTTAAATTGCTCGACTTTAATACTTCCACGACACTTTTAATATCATCGTCATCAATACACTGACGGGCATAAGGAAGTATGTGCAAGTAAGGATAAAACTCACCTTTTCTTAATAAGCCTGGTATCTTAGCGCGGCTATCTTGTTTCAAATCACGTGCAAAATTTTCAATGGATTGAGGAAGTGTGACAATAGGACTTCCTAAATCACGACTTAACTTATCCACATTCATGGAAATATTTTTACTACGCTTAGCCTTCAAATTAGCTTCATCGACGGAAATTGGCTCAATCAAGGCCTCATCTAATCCCGCTGCTTTTGCCACCTGCTTCAAAAATTCGTACTTTGATAAGGAGGTACTGCAACCACAATTATACAACCCAGATAAATCCTTACGGATAATCTGATCAATGAGATTAGCT
>CAYZPQ010000204.1:1740-2874 GCA_964480185.1 uncultured Planctomycetales bacterium
TAGCTAAATCAAACGTATAAATGGAGGAAAAATGAGAATCGGCGAACCCTTTAATGCGATTGCCCATGGACAATTCTTTAACAACCCATTCAGCTAAACTATATTTATTAGTGACATTCCATCCAAAAAAGTTTGTTCTTAATACCAATGAGCCAGGTCTTTGCAAAGCCAGCTTCTCCCCTTCAATCTTGCTTACGGCATAATAATTAAGAGGGCCAACTGCGTCTTGCTCGCTATAATTACCACGTTCCCCGTCGTAAACCAAATCTGTTGAAATATAAATAAATTTAATCGGAAGCCCTTCACAAATCGATAATAAATTTTGTGTCGACTTCACATTGCTGTCCCATGCTAAATCTTGTTGCTGTTCACAGACATCCACATTGGCCTGGGCCGCACAATGAATCACAATATCGGGATTAAACGCTTTGATAAATGCTTCAGGATGGAATGAATAACGAAGATCAGCACAGCGAGTTTCAATGCCCAACATTTTAAAAGGATGGGAATGATAAAACCCGAGAATGTCGTAGCGATCTTTTAAACAATACGCGAGATTACTTCCTAAAAGACCACTTATGCCTGTAATTAAAATGCGTTGTTTCGTCATAAGTTTAATAAAATTTTTAGGAAATCATTCTACCCTATTATTTAAGAATTGTCCCGTAATTCTCGGGCAGCCATGGCTGGATCGGTTGGAACAATGTGCAAACCTGTTCCCCACTCAAAACCAACGGAACGGGTCAATTTAGGAATGACTTCAATATGCCAATGGAAGTAGGGCAAATCACCCCAATTATTAGGCGATGTATGCAAATAAAAATTATACGCACAATCACCCAATGTCGATTTCATCTGCTTGAGAACACGTTGTAGAATAGCACCTAATTGGTCTAAGGTAGCTTGATCCGCCTTGGCAAAATCATGACCATGGTTTTTAGGAAGAATCCATGTTTCAAAGGCATAGCGCGATGCAAAAGGGCAAAAGGCAATAAACTTCTCATTTTCGACGACAATACGTTCTTTATCTTGAACTTCTTGGGCCACGATATCGCAAAACACACAGCGTTTATTGATTTGATAATAATGGTCAGCCCCGTGAATTTCTTCCAAAACATATTTAGGCACCATCGG
>CAYZPQ010000205.1:0-2871 GCA_964480185.1 uncultured Planctomycetales bacterium
GTATCGGCTATTTTACCGAGGACACGTCCACCTATTGTATAGTCCTCTATTTCTCCATCTCCAACTTGTCCAAATGAAATAGCTTGTCCATCCGTGTTGCGATTAATCACAAACTGTTCAATTGTGAAATCTTTTAATCCGTTATATACTGCATAATATCCACCTACACGGTCATTTGCTGAACCATCGTAAAAATCATCTTGTTCTCGAGGTGATTTAACGGGCGTTTTACCACCGCCAAATATATCAATATTCAACTTCTGTTTCTCAAATTCCAACATCACCTTTCCTGCATCAAAAGTTTGAGCAACATTTGACCAATCAAATGCTCCCAAAAGACGCTGAGATCCGTATGATAATTCTTGCCGTCCAAATCGAATCCCTACCTTAGAAAGATCAATCACATCTACCGCAAATTTGTTAGTCTTTCCTTCCACCCACAATTGTCTGGTTTCTGCCCAGTTTTCAAAAGTTGATTTAGATCCTGTTGTACTGTCATCTGAAATACGAGCATCTTGAAATTGATAGAATAATCTTAAATCTTCGGTTGGCTTTAACGTCAACCCTAAGCGCGAACGCCACAAATTAAAACCTTCTTTATCATAGATACTATCGTTAAAATCAAAATTCGAACGCCATTCGTAGCGATGTCTTAACTGTAAATCCACATTTACCCATTTTGGTAGATATTTGTTCACCATATCTCCGGCCTCCGCAACAGAAGACGCAGAAACAAGCAGCCCCAATACAAACAAAAGATTGAATCTTTTCATACCTTTCTCCCTATCGTCATAAGCTCATATAATGATTTTTGCTGCATCTCAGTCAACATCTTACCCTTCACCCTAATCCAAGTATTATGGACTGGACATGGATTTTTTGATCCACACTCAGACAATCCCATTACGCAATGATCAAAAACATTCTCACCATCAATGGATTTAATAATATCTAGTAACGATATATTGCGAGGATCCCTGCTTAATTTATACCCACCACCAGGGCCAGACACAGATTCAAGCAAACCACCTCCGACCAACAATTGCAAAGCTTTTCGGGTTGAATGCTCAGGAAGATTTGCTTTGCGGCATATATCTGCCGCAAGAAAACTGTGCCCCAAGTCTTTTAACGGTATTTGGGTTAATGCACCGATGGCGTATTCGCAACCTTTTGAATAAATCTTGAACATTGATAGACTCTCTATAAGTTTTCTATTAATCTTAGATTATTTTATCCATAATTAATGCCATTGCAATTAATAAATTGCAAATTTACTAATAACATTTCAAACATTATTTCAGAATCAAAGAATTATAGTTGTAAAAACTTATGAATTTCTAAATACTCTTGGAGAGAATTTGTGCCAGTTTTAAAACCAGAGCGTTTTTTTGTAGCGCCAAACAAGGATAGTTTATTATTTTTTAAGAACACGAATATTAATTAATTCTGCAGCTAATTTTACTCTCCCGCCAATATGCCAATCAGTATTCTGTTCAGGATCCACTCGTGACTTATAATCATAAATCGTAAACACAAAACCATTGATCCTGCCGACCCACTCCGCCTTAATCTTACCATCTGGTGATTTACCAAACTGTGGTTTACCAAACACACGAAGAATATCCTCATACCGCGTGCCTTCTGGCAAATACCCCTGACAGCCTGTGCCATCAGGGGTTGCGTTACCCATCACAACATTAAGATCTATCGTTGCCCTGACCTTCATGACTGCTCCTTCTTTGATCCCCACCCAGCCTTCCAGCGAGAAACCGCGCAAGATATGACTGCATCTATCTGCTCTGACGTTACACCCTCAGCCATGACCTGCTCAAGTTCAACCTTATTAAGAACCCGAAAATTCTTGATTCCTCTTTCTTTGGCCAACAACATTAATTCCTGTCGGGTCTTTGGCAATTGAATCGGCTCTTTTATGACTTGTTTTTGGGATTTCTTTTTAGGCACATTAACCTCCTCGTTGATTGTTTTATAAAATTACTTTCTCATCCATTTTGCCAGTCACAACATCAACCCACTGATAATGACGCGCATCCTTTTCAGGCCATTGCTGTTCATTACGAATTGACCATTTACCCAAAGGCATCACGCGCTCAATCTCACGCAATCGGATTTTCGCGGCTGGTACGAAATCAACCATTGAACCAGACGTTGAAATATTCTCGGTATAAACCTCCATCCCCCCAACGCTGACACATATATACCGGCTCTTTTTTACTGTCATATTTTCTTTAACCATGCATTCCCTCCTTTCATTTAGGGGTCAGTAGGCCATACGGTTCCTCTATTGGCAAGGCATTAATCTCTCTGAACGTCAAACGCCCAACGGCACTTAACCCGACCTACCTCGCCGTCGCAAACCAACTTGGCTCTTCGGATTTGTCCCTTCTGGGCGTTCTTATTTTCAAAGACTACGTCCTCATCGTGAATTTCTTTAGGCATGGGTTTATTTGTGATCATCCAAAAACCCGCATCGCCAAACTTTTGCCTATAGAACCGAAAACCGCTTAAGAATAAAAGCGTCTGTGCCAACAGGCGATATTTAAGTGGCAAGACATCTAAGGGTTTTTCTTAGCACGAAAACCAGCCAAGTAGCTGGTGACCTTGCCCATAATCGTCACGGTGCGTTCAAACCAATTATCATCGGTCTGCGGTGTCGTATCGATGGCATCCCTCAATGCCTTAAGCCCGGTGTGAACAGCAATAATGCTCGCGATAGTTAATCCAATCCATGCGTGTTGTTGTGCGAAATTGTTAAGAACGTCAATCATATTCCCCTCCCCGTTTTATGGTTTACCTTGCATGACCCAAAAAGTTATTCCAAACATCCCTGTGATAATCACTGAAATCAAAAAC
>CAYZPQ010000206.1:0-1111 GCA_964480185.1 uncultured Planctomycetales bacterium
GAGTTTATTTAAAGAAAAAAAAGTCGATAAAACTTACTATGCGTTTGCCCATGGTCACATCAAAGAGCCAAAGGGTAAAATTACTATTCCTGTGAAAGATCATCACAGTCGTCAATTTGCCAAACATTTACCCGCACAATCCGCCTTGACGTACTATGAGGTAGAGCAGTATTATAAGGACTTCACATCGGTGTTTGTTAAGCCGGTGACCGGAAGGACCAATCAAATCCGTATTCATTTTACGAAGATTGGTCATCCATTAGTTGGTGAAGATGTATATGCCTTTCGTAAAGATTTTGCCTTGCGCTTTAGACGGTATGCCTTGCATGCGCTGCAATTATCCTGGCCTGATAAAACAGGAAAGATGATCACAGTCAAATGCCCGCTCGCCGATGATATGAAAGAGTTTTTACTTAAAACAAAGAAAGGGTCTTAGTCTATGAATTCCAATATGTCGATTAATGAATGGTGCCAAACTTGCCACGCGATTGCTAAAGAAAAAGGATTTTGGGATAAAGAACGCAATGTCGGCGAAGCATTAATGCTCGTCGTCACTGAAGTTGCTGAAGCGATGGAAGGGCATCGTCACAAGGACCATGATAATTTCCGTGAAGAATTGGCTGATACATTTATCCGTTTATTTGATTTATGTGGGGGAATGGGTATTGATATTCAAGCTGAGATTGTGAAGAAGGCTGAAAAGAATAAAACCCGTCCACATATGCATGGAAAGATTTGCTAAGTGTAAGGACACGCAATGACTATTATTCGTTTTGCATTGATTGCCATAGTGGTGCTGACATGTTCCGCCTGTGCTCGTTTTCACGTCGATGAATACATCAAGGGTGGGGCAGATCAATACAAAAGGCAATTAACTGCGCCTATTGATAAAGTGTTTGATGCCGTCAAAGTGGTGTTTGAACGTCATGGCTGGAAAATTGACAAAGTGGAAGACCCAGCCACGTATGAACGTAATGAATACACCGAGCGTGTTAATCAAAAGCGCTATTTATTAATTACGGATGTTAAAGAACAAAGTATGTTGGTTGATACCGCGTATGTGCATTTTAATATTTATTTGTATCAAGTAGATCAGTGGACTGATATTGAT
>CAYZPQ010000206.1:1121-2845 GCA_964480185.1 uncultured Planctomycetales bacterium
AGAATTTCTACAATTACCGCAATGATAAGCTCGTCAATCAACTTTTAGATGAGATCGAGAAAGAAATCGGTGAATAAATTTGTTTTAGAAAGCAAATTTAAGCCCGTTGATGAGCAGAAGAATGCCATTGCCAAGCTCACCCAAGGGTTAAAGGATGGGCTGCCTGCCCAGGTGCTTCTTGGTGTCACGGGAAGTGGTAAAACATTTACCATGGCCAATGTCATTCAAAATCTCAATCGTCCAGCGCTTGTTATTTCCCACAATAAAACATTAGCCGCCCAACTTTACGCCGAGCTCAAAGAATTCTTTCCGCATAATGCCGTCGAGTACTTTGTTATTACGATTATTACCAACCTGAAGCCTATATTCCTCAAAATGATATTTATATCGAGAAAGATGCCTCGATCAATGATCGCTTGGATCGATTGCGTTTGGCCGCAACCACATCGCTGATGAGTCGTCGTGATGTGATTATTGTGGCGAGTGTATCATGTATTTATAATTTGGGTTCACCCGATGAATATCAAAACTACATGGTGCAATTAGCGGTTGGGCAAACCATTGACCGTGATAAAGTGCTTGAAGGTTTAATCGGTATTCAGTATGAACGCAATGATTATGAATTCACCCGAGGAAAAATGCGGGTGCGTGGAGATATTGTCGAAGTATTTCCTGCTTACCGTCAAGATGCCTTGCGTATTGAATTTTTCGACGATCAAATTGAAAAGATTCGTCAAATTGAACCAGTTTCAGGGCGGGTGATTGCTGACCTTGATCGCATAGCGATTTATCCCGCGAAACATTTTATTGTATCCCCACCACAGATTGAAAAGTCTTTAGCAGAAATTGAAGCTGAATTAAATACGCGTCTTGCGGAACTTGAATCTCAAGGTAAATTGGTTGAAGCCCAGCGTTTAAAATCGCGCACGAAATATGATATGGAAATGATGCGCACCATTGGCTATTGCAAAGGCATTGAGAATTATTCACGTGTTTTATCTGGTCGTCCTAAGGGAGCTCGGCCTTTTTGTTTAATTGATTATTTCCCTGAAGATTTTATTACCGTGATCGACGAGAGTCATGTCAGTGTTCCGCAATTAGGTGGGATGTACGAGGGGGATCGTGCGCGCAAGGATATGCTTGTTAATCATGGCTTTCGTTTGCCGAGTTGTTTAGACAATAGGCCTTTGCGTTTTTATGAATTAGAAAGTGTTCTAAAACAATGCGTTTATGTTTCCGCAACACCTGGTCCTTATGAATTAAAAAAATCTGGTAATCATATCGTTGAACAAATTATTCGTCCGACGGGTATTGTTGATCCTCCCATTGAAATACGCCAAACCTCGGGCCAGGTCGACGACCTATTAGCAGAATGTAAAAAACGTGCGGCAAAAAATGAACGCGTCTTAGTGACGACATTAACAAAACGCATGTCCGAAGATTTAACTGCGTATTTAGAAGAAGAGGGGCTGAAAGTAAAGTATTTACACTCTGATATTGAAACCATTGACCGTACCAAAATTTTACACGATTTGCGTACGAAGAAATTTGATTGTTTAGTCGGTGTCAACTTATTGCGTGAAGGTCTTGATTTACCCGAAGTCACTCTCGTCGCTATTTTTGATGCCGATAAACAAGGCTTCTTAAGATCGGTGACATCTTTAATTCAAACAGCGGGTCGTGCCGCACGTAATATTGAAGGCTTAGTCATTATGTATGCCGAT
>CAYZPQ010000207.1:0-2808 GCA_964480185.1 uncultured Planctomycetales bacterium
TTGCCTTTAATTGTCATGACTGCTGATCGTCCACCGGAATTACGTTTTACCGGTAGTGTGCAAACGATTGATCAGGTTGGTATTTTTGGTAAATACACGGTGTGGGCGACAGATATGCCATGCCCCGATAAAGCCATTGATCCTCAAGTGGTATTAACAACGATTGATCAAGCAGTTTATCAAGCCATACGCCGAGGGGGAGTTGTTCATTTAAATTGCATGTTCCGTGAACCATTAGCTCCTATCAACTCAAAAGAAAAATGGGGCAATTATTTTGATGCGTTAAAATCATGGCAAACTTCAACTAAACCTTATACCGAATACGTCACAGCGTTTGAACAAATCCGTATTCCTCAAACTAAAGCAATAGCTAATCGCATCAATGCGATTAAACAAGGCTTAATTATTGTTGGCAAAGTGAATTCTGATCAAGAGCGCCAGGCTATTATTCATTTAGCCCGTCGTCTAGGATGGCCTATTGCGGCAGATATTTCATCAGGGTTACGTTTAGGTGAGAGTGCCCCTGAAGTGATTCAGTATATGGACCATATTTTATTAACAGCCAGCGCATCAACCATCAAGATTGATGGGGTGATTCATGTGGGTGGCCGTATGACGTCCAAGCGGCTTGATGAATTTGTCGCTAAACAAACACTACTCGACTATATCATGGTATTACCACATGCCTTGCGTAATGACCCACATCATCAAGTGACACTGCGCATTGAATCTAGTGCGTTGAATTTTTGTGATAGCGTCGGTCCCTTAATTAAGAATCGGGCACAAAGTAAATTGCTCACTCAATTAATTAAACTTAATAAGCAAATTGATAAAACAATCGACGGGTTTTTACAAGACGATGGCCGTTTATCCGAACCTGCGGTGGCACGACTTGTTTCTCAAGAAATCGTCAAAGGTAGTGGTCTCTTTTTAGGCAATAGCATGCCGATTCGTGATATGGACATGTATGCCGATTTCAAAGGCGCAACGGTTTATGTGAATGGCAATCGAGGGGCTAGTGGCATCGATGGATTAATTGCCTCTGCTATTGGCTATGCTCAAGGGTTAAAGCAGCCCGTGACATTAATGATCGGCGATATATCTGCCTTGCATGATTTAAATTCATTGGCGATGCTTAAAGATGTTCAATATCCGGTTGTTATTGTTGTGCTTAATAATGGTGGGGGAGGGATTTTCTCATTCTTACCTATTGCTGAGTATAGTGATGTCTTTGAAAAATGTTTTGGTACACCACACGGCGTCACTTTTGCCAATGCCGCGATGATGTTTGAATTGCAGTATAGCCAGCCGGTTGACCGTGACCAATTCACGAAAGTGTATCGCAAGGCCTTATCCTCGACTACAGCGACCATTATTGAAATCATGAATTCCCGTGGTGATAATAAAACCTTCCACCGCACATTACAGGGATCATTATGAGTGTGGTTTCCCCAACACCTTTAGCTGAATTAGATATCAATGAAGAATTCGTCAAAGCCTTTGAGGCCTTGGAGAATTCGCGTCAGCATGTTTTTATTACGGGTAAAGCAGGGACAGGGAAATCAACTTTATTGCAGTATTTTCGTCTAAAGACTCAAAAAAATCTTGCGGTTTTAGCACCAACTGGTGTGTCCGCCATAAATATCAAAGGGCAGACGATTCATTCTTTCTTTCAATTCAAACCTGACATCACGCCTGAATCTGTACCTGACTTAATTATCCGTAAGACTAAGCGTCAAATGTATAAGACGCTTGATGCGGTGGTTATCGACGAGATTTCTATGGTGCGTGCTGATTTATTAGATTGTGTTGATTTATTTTTACGCACGCATGGGCCGGATTTTAATAAACCCTTTGGTGGGGTGCAGATGATTTTTTTTGGCGATTTATTTCAATTGCCGCCTGTGGTGAGATCGGAAGAAGAGGGATTGTTTAATGGGTCGTATTATCCAAGTCCTTATTTTTTCTCTGCTAAAAGTATGACGCAAATTTCTTTGAATATTTTTCATTTGAAAAAGATATACCGTCAGACCGATGAAGGCTTTATCCGTTTATTAAATGCCGTTCGAGATAATGAATTAGAAGAACATCATGTCACTCAATTTAATCAGCGCTTGAATGTAGGCAATTTTCAATCCAAAGAATTCTATATTGCCTTAACGACAACCAATGCGATTGCAGATCGTATTAATACGCAACAGCTTAGTGCGTTGCCGGGTGCTGTTAAAATATTTAAAGGTTCAACGCATGGTGATTTTGATAAAAAGAGTTTGCCGACCCAAGAGCAATTGATATTAAAAGTTGGGTCACAGGTCATGATGTTAACCAATGATGCCGAAAAGCGTTGGGTGAATGGGTCATTGGGAAAAATTGTAAATATTGTTCAAGACAAAGACGGCACCGATGTGATCATGGTCCAGCTGCAAACCGGATCTGTCGTCGATGTAAGACCTCATAGCTGGGAGTTATACCAATATTATTTTAATGAAGCCAGCCAAGCCTTGGCCTCCAAAGTCATGGGCAATTTTACCCAATATCCCATCAAATTAGCCTGGGCCGTGACCATTCATAAAGCTCAAGGCCAGACATTTGACCGCGTCATTATCGATATCGGCATAGATAAAATACGATGACACGGGGCTTCCTGCTCTATCAATGCGCACGCCATACCCCTTTGGGACAACGGGGCCGGCAGGTGAACAAATGGAACTTGGGCACTGAATTGCCCTAACCGCAAATGATTTGTTTTGAGCTGTGCGATAATCAAGCACTAACTGCTGGCCGGCTTTGCGGATGGAGATCCGCTCG
>CAYZPQ010000208.1:0-2710 GCA_964480185.1 uncultured Planctomycetales bacterium
ACAGTGCCTTATGTCCTTGTCCATGATGCCGCACGTCCTTTTGCAACAGCCCAGATGATTAAAGATTTAATCAAAGAGCTAAAGCAATATCCTGCGTCTATTGTTGCGGTACCTGTTAAAGCTACCATTAAACATGTGAATGCCAAGACCAAGGTCGTTCAATCCACCCCAGACCGTCAAACATTATGGGAAGTCCAAACCCCTCAGGCCTTTCGTCATGACGTTTTAGTGAAGGCTCATCAGCAATCATTAAAAGTCGAAGCCACTGACGATGCTATGCTTGTTGAACATTTAGGCCTTAAGGTCAAAGTCGTTTACGGAGAGTATACCAATATCAAAATCACCACCCCTGAAGACCTTCATATAGCCCGTTTTCTGAAGTAAATCCCTTCGTGTAGGTAGAAATAAAATATATCCTCAACAGCCCAGAATTTTGGTATTATCTTTAGTCCTAAATGAGTCAAAAAGTCTAAAAAGGAGCAATAGGGCTTGTCCCTAAGTTATGCGTATTGGAATTGGTTATGATGTGCATGTGTTTAAAGTTGGCCGAAAGCTTATGCTTGGGGGAGTAGAAATTCCTCATACGCATGGGCTTGATGGGCATTCGGATGCAGATGTGGTGTTGCATGCGATTTGTGATGCCTTGCTGGGGGCAGCCGGCCGTGGGGACATTGGAGAGATTTTTCCAAACACAGCGCCTCAATACAAAGATGTGGCCAGTTCAGTTTTACTTAAACGTGTTTGTCAGTTAATTACCGACGATGGATATAAAATCCAAAATGTTGATGTGGCGATTCTAGCCGAAGCGCCTAAGTTAATGGAATATAAGTCAAAGATGCGGTTTCACATTGCGTATGAATTAGCCATCGATGAAAGCCAAGTGAATATTAAAGCCACCACGAATGAGAAAATGGGTTTTGTGGGGCGTGAAGAAGGTATTGCGGCCTATGCGGTCGCCTTATTAGCAAAGGATTAAATATGATGACGTTTTTATTAGTTGTAGCCGTTGTGGCATTAGCGGCGTATATCTTTTTTACCGATGAAATCAAAGCCATTAAGCAGCGGGACCCTGCGGCCAAAAGTTCCTGGGAAGTCTTATTGTTATATCCCGGTTTACACGCCTTAATCATGTTTCGCATCACGCACAAATTATGGTCATGGAAAATTCCATTGGTGCCTCGCTGGCTATCACAATTAGCCCGTTTTTGGACAGGTATTGAAATTCACCCTGGTGCGACGATCGGTCGCAATTTATTTATTGATCATGGTATGGGAGTGGTGATTGGTGAAACAGCCATCATTGGTGATAATGTGCTTCTTTATCATGGTGTGACCTTAGGTGGTTCAGGAAAAGAAACTGGCAAACGCCATCCGACCTTAGGGGACAATGTGGTTGCTGGTGCTGGTGCCAAAATCCTTGGTAACATTACAATTGGCGCAAATTCATATATTGGTGCCAATGCGGTTGTGATTAAAGATGTGCCACCGAATTCAACAGTTGTTGGTATTCCAGGACGCATCACCAAGCAAGATGGTCAGAAAATTGATGATACACTCGATCACATTCACGTGAATGATCCTGTCATGGAAAACATGGCGAAATTATTAGCACGTTTAAAAACATTAGAAACTAAAACTGGCCACCGCGATACAACGCCTGATGGCGATTACGCGATATAAGAAAGAGCATTACGATGTTGATTTATAATTCGTTGACGAAGCAAAAAGAAGAGTTTGTCCCGATTAATGGTAAAACAGTCAAGATGTACACCTGTGGTGTGACGGTTTATGATCAATGTCATATTGGTCATGCGCGTAGTCTCTATGTCTTTGATGTGATTCGTCGCTATTTAAAGTTTCGTGGTTATGATGTGAAGTTTGTCCGTAATATTACGGACGTTGATGACAAGATCATTAATAAAGCGATTGAAACAAAGCGTGAATCGAAAGATGTCAGCGAAGAGCAAATTGCTTTGTATTATGAAGACATGAAAGCATTAGGCATTAATCCCGGCGACATTGAGCCTAAAGCTACTGACAATATTCCTGAAATGATTGCCCATATTCAAGGCCTTATTGACCGCAAGCATGCGTATGCTGTTGATGGCGATGTGTATTTTGATGTGCGTTCTTTTGCGCCGTACGGAAGATTATCTGGTCAGAGTATTGATAAAATGCTCGAAGCAGTGCGCATTGAAAAAGGTTCCAAGAAAAAAGATCCTTTAGATTTTGCCTTATGGAAATCCTCGAAACCTGGTGAGCCTGATTGGGAGTCTCCCTGGGGCCGTGGTCGTCCAGGTTGGCATATTGAATGCTCGTGCATGAGCATGAAGCATTTGCATACCGAGACATTGGATATTCACGCCGGTGGTCGCGATTTAATTTTTCCTCATCATGAGAATGAAGTAGCCCAAAGCGAAGCCTTAACAGGAAAAACTTTTGCGAAATACTGGATACATCATGGCTTATTGACCATCAATGGTCAGAAAATGTCAAAGTCCATTGGTAACTTTATCACGATTAAACAAGCGCTCGCTAAATATACCGTCGATGAAGTGAAGATGTTTTTTTTATTCTCGCATTACACTAGTGCGATTGATTTTACCGAACAAAAAATGGTCGAAGCCCGTAAGGCCTTAGAAAAGTTTGATGTGTTGTTTTATCGCGCTTCGTCATTATTAGAAGGTAAAGATGTTGAAGGCGTACAAGC
>CAYZPQ010000209.1:0-2648 GCA_964480185.1 uncultured Planctomycetales bacterium
CATCGTCTCACTACCTAAAGACAATGGTGTGACGTCTAATAACAGGACATTTTTAGCCTCACCACGAATAATACCCGCCTGAATAGCGGCACCTAATGCCACACATTCCATAGGATCAACGCCCCGCTCGATCTTTTGACCAACTTCTTTTTCCAGAAATTGCTGAGTGATAGGCATACGGGTCGGACCTCCAACTAAAATGACACGGTCAACCTTAACATCAGAACCCAGTTTAGTACCGGCATCCTTGATCGCCTGACGAACCGGCCCGCGGCAACGTTCAATAATGGGAGCAACTAAACTTTCCAATTTAGCGCGGTCAATTGTTAAGGTTAAATGCTTTGGCCCGCTAGCGTCAGCAGTCACATATGGTAAATTGATATCTGTCGAAATTGTACTTGAAAGTTCAACCTTAGCCTTTTCGGCAGCTTCGCGTAAACGCTGAAATGCCATTTTGTCATTCTTAAGGTCAATCCCGCTTTCTTTATTGAACTCATGAACAATATAATCAATAAGCACATTATCCATATCGGTGCCACCAAGCTGATTGTCTCCGCTTGTTGAAAGCACTTCAAATGTGGCAGATTTTTGTTCTTTGTCCCATCCCATTTCAAGAATCGTAACGTCAAGCGTTCCACCGCCAAGATCAAAAACCATGATCTTTTGCTCCTTACCCACTTTATCCATACCATAAGCCAAACATGCTGCCGTTGGTTCATTGATAATGCGCAAAACTTTTAAGCCGGCGATCTCGCCGGCGTCCTTGGTAGCCTGACGTTGGTTATCGTTAAAATATGCCGGCACGGTGATCACAGCTTCATCAATCGGTTCACCAAGATATTTTTCCGCATCCACCTTAATTTTCTGCAAAATAAACGAACTGATTTGTTGAGGCGTGTATTCCTTACCCATTACTTTAAATTTAAAATCTGTACCCATCTTACGTTTGGCCGCATAGATAGTGCCTTCAGAGTTGATCGGCGCTTGGCGGCGAGCTGGTTCCCCGATTAAACGTTGTCCATCTTTCGTGAATGCCACAAATGATGGAAAAGCCTTACCGGATGATACCCCCGCGCCTTCCGCTGATGGAATAATGACCGGGCGGCCGCCTTCCATAACAGCTGCCGCTGAATTTGATGTACCTAAATCAATACCAATTGCTTTTCCCATAGACACGTCCTTTTTAATTGAAGACTAAATAGATTGATTTAATTTTAGGGAGGAACTCAAAATGTATCAATTGTACCTGGGTGTAACAAGCGCTCGATCAAACAGTGGAATCATAACGACTTCAACTGCAAACCGCTTCTTGATCTTTTCAAGCAAATCGCATCAGCTCATCTGCAACTACGCTGTTGGCACACCAAACGCTTAATGTAAGGGCGTATCCACCCGAAAATTGTACAAGTTTAAAGTTAGAAAAAGCTGTGCTAGAACGGACATGAAAGGGGTACGTTATGGCACGAAAGAAGCATACGGAAGAACAAATTATAAGTATTTTAAAGTGTCATGAAGCCGGGGCAAAAGCAGTAGAACTTTGCCGCGAAAATAATATTAGCGATGCAACACTTTATTAATGGAACGCGAAGTTTGGCGGCATGGAAGTCAGCGAAGCCAAACGATTGAGGCAGCTGGTAGTCGAAAACCGGCGTTTAAAGCATATGGTGACCGATCAAGCGCTGGACATCCAGGCGTTAAAGGCGGTGCTTGAAAAAAATTCTAAAGCCCAAAGCGAAGGATGATGTTGTTGAGTTTATCAAGGAACGTTTTAGGCATAGTAACCGCAGAGCATGTTCGCTGATCATGTTATGGCGGCCAACGAAAAGGTACAAAGTTAAGAATCCGAATAAGAATGAAGTGATCAAGCTTCGAATGCGGAAACTGGCTGAAAAATATCACAAATGGGGTTGTCCTTGATTCATATGGTTTTACGGCGAGAATGGCTGGTCATTAATCCAATAAGAACGGAACGGATATATTACCGATAAGAAAAGTTGTCTTTGAGAATACGTAAACGTCGTCGCAAGGCCATCAATACGCGCACAATGATCCCGCAAGCGCATGGGCCGAACAAGCATTCGGCGATGGATTTTGTGCATGATAGTTTGTGGAAAGGCCGCAAGTTGAGAACGTTGAATGTCATTGATGTATTCACTAAGCAATCGTCGCACATTGAGATTGATACATCGATCAATGGCAAGCGTGTTTGCCGGATATTAGATCCCATTGTTGAGAAGCGCGGCATGCCCAGGCTTATCACGATTGATAACGGGCCTGAGTTTGCCGGCAAAGCGTTGGATCGATGGTCTTATCAGAATCAAATAATGTTGGACTTTATCCGGCCGGGTAAACCGGTGGATAACTGCTATATCGAAAGTTATAATTCGCGTTTTCGTGAAGAGTGTTTAAACACTCATTATTTTGACAGCTTGTCGGAGGCGAGAGTCATCGTTGAAGATTGGCGGAAAGTGTACAATGAATTCCGCCCTCATACGACCTTAAAAGGCTTAACACCGGCAGAATTCGCAAAGCAACATCAACCAATAAGTACAGCAAATACTAACTTAGCGGTTGTACAATAACTGGGGTATGCGCCAGTCAAACGTTCAAGGATTCTTGAACGTTTGTCCATAAAATCACGTGACACC
>CAYZPQ010000210.1:0-794 GCA_964480185.1 uncultured Planctomycetales bacterium
ACATTTGAAATCGGCAAAGGTGTTGTCGATTACATTCTCCCTCGAGAATATGATTACACCTTGCGTGATTTAGCCAATGGTGTTGCCGATGAAAAAAACATGGGCCTCTGCTGGATTAAAGATGGCAAGGTCATTAAAAATATGCCGCGCCCTGATATCGACGTTAACGAACTTCCTTTTCCTGCCTGGCAATTAATTCAACCCGAATGGTATCCTGACGGTGGTAAAAAGTTTCCTTTCTTAACTCTGATTACAGGCCGTGGCTGCAATAATGCCTGCACCTTTTGCCGTGATCCTCAATTGATGTATGGTTATAAATTACGTAATCGCCGCGCGGATTTAGTCGTCGCTGAAATGGAATATGGCCTTAAAGTCCATCCGCAAATCCGTGAAATCATGTTTGAAACAGATACCTTTGCCGCTGAACGCGAGCATGTCAAAGAAGTTTGTCGTCTTATTATTGAAAAAGGTATTAATAAAAGAATCACATGGTCGTGCAATATGCGCGTGAATACTGACCTTGACCTGCTACCTTTAATGCGTGAAGCAGGTTGCCGCATGCTCATGACTGGTTTTGAATTTGGAACAGATGAGAATTTACGCGTTATCCGTAAGGGTGGGGTTTCCGTTGACATGGCTCATAAATATTCCGAACGCGCTCATCAACTTGGCTTTACCATTCATGGCTGTTTCATGATTGGCGCCCCTGGTGAAACCAAAGAAAGCGCCCGTAAAACAATTGATTTTGCTAAATCCATGCCTAACTTATAAGCCAAAATATACTTTTCTGTTAT
>CAYZPQ010000210.1:804-2628 GCA_964480185.1 uncultured Planctomycetales bacterium
CCATGCCTTTGGATACCATTCAAATTACTGGTGTTGCCTCTTATCCTGGCACGTCACTCTATAAATGGGCCAAAGAAAAGAATTATATTTTAGCCAAAGATTGGCGTGATTGGCTTACCAAAGAAGGTGAACAACGCACTCTCTTAAGCTATCCCCAATTCTCCCATAAAGACATTGACGAACATATTGACATTGGCCTTAAGGAATTCTATTTAAGACCTAAACAAATATGGCGTATGTTTATCACGATCAATTCCGTCGGGGATTTTTTAAGGAAAGTCCATGGCTTTAAAGCCTTTATGAACTATTTTGCCCAAAAATTTGTCCGTATTCTTAAAGGTCAGCAGCATAAAACACTAGCCCAAACAAAATTCTTGCATCGTACTGTGAGAACACAAGTTCCGCTAGAAGTACAAGAGCCAAAAGCGCAATTTGCGCTTCATAGCCACTCTTCATAAAACTTAGTCGCTTGGGTTGACGCAAGAGGCTAAATATGTTAAATTTGTAGTGGTATTATAAATTAACTTTTGTTTAAATCGTAAGGAGTTTTGTATGGCACATATAGTTACGGAAGCATGTGTGAAGTGTAAGTACACAGACTGTGTTACAGTTTGCCCAGTAGATTGTTTTCATGAAGATGCGGAGATGTTGGTCATTGACCCCGAAGTATGTATTGACTGCGGTGCATGTATCCCAGAATGCCCTGTTCAAGCGATTTATGCAGATTCTGATGTTCCTGCGAAATCCAAGCAATACGTCGAGATCAATGCCACATTATCAAAATCTCTTCCAGTTATTACAGAAAAGAAAACTCCCTTGGCTGATTCTAAATAACCCTTACCTCTCTGTTAAAGTCCCTATCCTTGATTTAAAGGATAAGGACTTTTTCTTTTAAGGCTTCTTATGTGGTTTTTCATGTACACCTGTTACATTGCGTCATTATTATCATTCTTAATGATCACAATTGTTCTTGTACAAGCCTTTCATCCCTTTCAAATATTTAATGCAAGCCCCATGTCATTCTTGATTCTAACGAGTATCGTGTATTTATTCGCTGAGACTCTCGTAATTTTTTTCTTTGTGGGAACTGGCGTCAGCGTGAAAGAATATATGCTTGAGCATAAAATTCACGGCACATTTCACCAACGCATGATTGGCATTAAACGGCGCATGTACCCCCCTCAAATGCTTAATCTTTTAATACTCATAGTTGCCTTTGTTCTCTATGGCGCAAGTGATACTGGCAAAATACCCGCGTGGATTTATCAACTTACCTTAGCGGGCGGACTTATTCATTTTTGTTTTGCGAAGATTATTCAGCACGAGGCTTTTCGGGAAAATACATTTATTATTCTAGAGATGGCTGGAATTAAGAAAACCTAATGTACCTCTTAGCGAAGATGTTCCAAGCAACGGGATTGGCATTAATGGGCTGGGGATTTATTAAAAATTATCCCGCCTTGATGCCGCATAATATGTTGCTTTTATCTGGGACTATTTTTATAATAGGCTGGATCATTCAAACGTACATGTTAAAAAAATGAACGCTCCTGATAAAAATCGCACGATCTTAAAATTTGATGTTGGGGCTGACGGGTTTCTTAAAATGATTTTTGTTTTAGCAGCTACTGCCCTTATTGTCGTCGCTATTGGTTTATATTTTATTATCACTACAACACATGAAATAAAGGCTTTGTCATGAAGTGGATACTTTATCTTAAACAAAAATGGAATATTGAGCGTGATTGGGATTTCTGGATGATCATGCTCACTTTTTCTTTAGCAGGAATGCAGCCAAGCGCAACTGAATATACTTTTTCTATT
>CAYZPQ010000211.1:0-1426 GCA_964480185.1 uncultured Planctomycetales bacterium
GGCATGCAAGCCGCAGGTGCAGAATTGCTTATTCATCATAAGGAATTAGCCATAATGGGGCTATTGGGGGTCTTACAAAATTTAACGCGATTGAAAGTGTTATTTCAGCGCTTTGGCCAACAAATCGAATCGTTCAAGCCGGATACCATCATTTTCATCGACTATGGTGGATTTAATTTAAAAGCTGCTCGAATTGCCAAAATAAAGGGATTTCACACGCAATTCTACATCGCTCCCAAAGTTTGGGCCTGGAATAAGGGACGAATCGAGGATATCAAAAAATGGATTGATGTTTTGTACGTCATATTCCCATTTGAACTGAAACTCTTTCAAGACAAGGGCATCCGTGTTCATTATGTAGGTAATCCTTTACAAGATGCTGTTTCGCAATTTCAACCCAATCTGACTTTTTTAGCCGATAATAGCTTATCCCAACCCTATGTCGCATTACTTGCAGGTAGTCGGAAACAAGAGATTAAGAGTGCCATGCCTGTATTCAATCAATTAATGAATGAAAATCCGCAATGGAATTTGGTTGTGGCGGGACTTCGAGAATGGAAAGATTTATATGCAAACTATGCTGTAAAGGTTGTTTATGATCAAACGTATGATTTGTTAACACATGCCGAGGTGGCCGTTGTAACTTCTGGCACAGCAACGCTGGAAACAGGCCTCTTCAAAATACCTCAAATCGTCGTTTATAAAACAGATTGGGTCTTTTACTCCCTTGCCAAATTACTGGTCAAAATCAAGTTCATATCACTAGTCAATATTATATTAGACAAATTAGCTGTTCCTGAATTAATTCAAGTAGAGTTTACTAGCCAACACATTCAATGGCGTTTAGCCAAACTTTTAGAACCCCAAAGTATTGAAAGGCAACAACAAATGAAAGATTACCAGCAACTTGCAGAACTGATTGGCCAAACTGGGGCATCTAAAAAGACAGCACAACTAATCGTAGAGGCAGCTCAATCTGCTAAATAATTTTTAATCCAAGATTTCTGAACACCCGGTATCGTAGCATAATATTTAGCTATATCTTTCTTATCCTGTTCAAAATCTCCTGTTGGATAATAAGGTTCCCGAATTCGGATTTCTTTATTTACATAGTCAAAGCCAATCATCATTATAGGCACGTGGGCTTGAACAGCAATATGATAGAAACCTGTTTTTAAATTTGCTACATCTTTACGTGTCCCTTCGGGAGCTAATACGGCATGAAATTGCTCTTTTGATTGATATATCGCCACAATAGAACTAACTAAATTCGTATTTTTAGAACGATCCACAGGATACCCGCCTAACCATGAAAAGATTGCCCCAAAAGGTCCTTCAAACAATTCCTTTTTGCCCCAATATAAAATGGGTAATTTCAGCATAGACCGAGCGCCTAAACCAATCGGAAAATCCTTCCATGTCGCAT
>CAYZPQ010000211.1:1436-2602 GCA_964480185.1 uncultured Planctomycetales bacterium
CACAATAACAACCGATTTAGGCAAATTACGCGGAATGTTTCCCACTAATTTCCAACCACTCAGTTTGAAGAGAATATCAAAAATTGGACTTGAAACTAACATCGTTGTTGAATATGTTGTTGAATTTGCACTAAGGCAATATCAGGTTGAATTAAAATGGACTCCCAACCCGCTTGTCTAGCAGCCAAAACATTGGCTTCATTATCATCAAAAAAAAGAATATGATGCTTGTTCAATTGGTTTGCTTCAACGACTTGTTTAAAAATGGCTTGATCAGGTTTTACGACACCCATTTCAAAGGATAAATGTAATCTGTTGAAAACATCAAACAATTGATAATTAGGGTATTGTTCATGCAGGAAAATATCCGAATGAATCTTACTCGTATTACTTAAAAGGTACAATGGAAAGCGAGTACTGAGTTGGCGTAAATAGTCGCTCGTTGACCGATTGATGGGTAACAGCAAAGCATTAAAAGCTTGTTGGAATTCATCTTGCGTACATACCAAGTGAAAACGTTGAACCAAGCGTTGTTGGAAAGCTTCACATGTTTCTAAACCAGCCTCATAAGCCACCCACAAACCTTCTTCAGCAGTTATATGCTTAATTTCAACAGCCGTATATTCTGATGTCAAGGATGCGAAAGCCTGATACGTTCGATCTAAATCGATCGGAAGTAAAACATTCCCTAAATCAAAGATGAGCGCAATGGGCTTCTCCATTGATTATTCAACGACAACACCCATATTGCCAAATTTCTCAATTCGCGCCATAATACGCTCCTGCGGATCTAATTTATTTAATTTGCTTAGTTCCTCTTTAATGACAGCTTTAACTTTAGTGGCTGCAGCATTAGGATCCAAATGAGCCCCACCTAATGGTTCAGGAATAATGCCATCAATTAAGCCGTTGGATAACATATCTTCAGCGGTCAACTTCAAAGCTTCCGCTGCTTGCTCTTTGTAATTCCAAGAACGCCATAAAATAGAAGAACATGATTCAGGCGAAATAACCGAATACCACGTATTTTCCATCATCAATACTTTATCACCTACCGCGATTCCCAAAGCACCACCTGAGGCTCCTTCACCAATGATAATACAAATAACAGGAACTTTAAGCATAAACATATCGCGTATGTTGCGCGCAATCGCTTCGCCTTGCCC
>CAYZPQ010000212.1:0-1036 GCA_964480185.1 uncultured Planctomycetales bacterium
CAATGGCCTAAGGGATGTGATTTATCATCTTTAAGGCTTTTAGGTAGTGTAGGCGAGCCCATTAACCCCGAAGCCTGGATATGGTATTACGAACAAATCGGCCGTGGCCGTTGTCCTATCGTTGATACCTGGTGGCAAACCGAAACAGGTGCCATTATGATTACAACCTTGCCTGGTTTATCGACGATGAAACCCGGTTCCGCAGGACATGCCTTGCCTGGTATTGATGTACAAATCTTAAATGAAGAAGGGCAGATTATCCCTCATGGTGGAGGTTTCTTAAGTCTCATGAGTCCATGGCCCTCGATGTTACGCGGAATTTGGGGAGATAAAGAGCGCTATAAGTCAACGTATTGGGGCAAATGGCAGGGTAAAAGTTATTTTGCGGGCGATGGGACAAAGAAAGACAAAGACGGTTATTTTTGGTTCTTAGGTCGTGTCGACGATATTATGCTGGTGGCAGGGCATAATATTTCAACCGCTGAAGTAGAAAGTGCATTGGTTGATAATCACATGGTTGCCGAAGCCGCTGTTGTCGGTGTTAAAGATGATTTAAAGGGCCAAGCCATTGCGGCATTTGTTATTCTAAAAGAAGGGCATAAGCCAAGCGATGAAGCTCAAGAGGTATTAAAGAACCATGTGGCCCAGAAAATTGGCCCTATTGCAAAACCATCAAAGATTATTTTCACGGCAGATGTACCCAAAACGCGTTCCGGTAAGATCATGCGCCGTTTATTAAAGGACATTGCCGAGGGGCGTCTCATGGGAGATGTGACCACATTGGCAGATCCTAATGTTGTTTTATCATTGAAGCAAAAATATGATGAAGTTTGATTTAAATTGTATCTTTTAAGTTATAATAATCTTCATGCAATCAGTGAAGGTTCTACTTTTTATTTTTGCTTTATGCATTATGGCGCAGGCTGTTTACGCAGCGGATCAAAAGTCCAAAGCGTCGTTCATGCTTTTATCGCCCGCATTTGAAGCAAGCCAAGAAATCCCCAAGAAATATGCCTGCAATGGCGGCGACACAAAT
>CAYZPQ010000212.1:1046-2592 GCA_964480185.1 uncultured Planctomycetales bacterium
TTCTTTGAAGTGGAGTAATGCTCCTAAAGGTACAAAATCTTTTGCGATCACTTTAGAAAATATTGATGCGCCCGAGGGAGTTTGGTCGCATTGGGTGGTGTATAATATTTCAGCGGAGAAATTATCGATTGCCGAAAATTCAATTCCTGGTGAACAATTGTTTAATGATTTTGGGCAATTTGCTTATAATGGTCCTTGTCCCATTGATGATCGCACCTATCGCTTTATGTTTAAAGCCTATGCCTTAGACGCTATTTTGGAAGTGAATGAAGGTGGGACGATTAAAGATTTACGCAAAGCTATCAAAGGTCATGTGTTAGCCGAATTCGAACTCAACACAACTTATCGAAATTATTCTTTCTAATTGTGTTTTATTAACCAGTATCTATAATTAAAAGTACATATGTTAAGCATTCCATCTATTACTAAAAAACAAGTCGTCGCCATTACAGGTCTATTATTAGTCCTGTTTCTTATTTTCCATTTGGCAGGGAATTTATTTATTTATGGCGGGCCAGATGCATTTAATGCGTATGCTAAAAAGCTTCATAGCTTAGGTCCATTAATTTGGTTACCACGCCTTGGGCTTTTGGTTGTTGCATTGTTGCACGTTATTTTTACTGCCGCAGTTGTGTTGGAGAATATCAAGGCGCGCGGGGGATTACAGCGTTATGCCGTTGATAAACCGACGGGAAAACGTTCTTGGTTTACGCGTTTAATGCCTTTTAGTGGTATTTATATTTTTGTTTTTATCATTTGGCATATCATGGATTTCACAACCATTGATCAACATGGTCCTCGTAGTGAAATTAATGGTATTCCTCATGGCGTTTATGGGGTTGTTTATAATTCATTTGCCGATCCATTGCATTCCATTTTTTATATTATTGCCATGTGTTTTGTTGGTATGCATTTGGCTCATGGCGTTCAAAGTTATTTTCAAACCATGGGTATTCGCTCAAAGCCTTATGTGCCCGTTATCACACGGTTGGCGAATTACTTAGCGATTTTTATCACATTGATGTTTAGTTCAATCCCGATTTTCATCCTTATATTGAGCCACTAAAACTATGTTGGATTCTAAAATACCTCAAGGCGCTTTAAAAGACAAATGGACCAATCACAAGTTTAATTCCAAACTTGTTAACCCAGCGAATCGCCGTAAGTACAAGGTGTTAATCGTTGGGACAGGGTTAGCCGGGGCATCTGCCGCGGCATCACTTGGTGAAATGGGTTATAACGTCGACGTATTTTGTTTCCAAGATTCTCCACGTCGTGCGCATTCCATTGCTGCCCAAGGTGGTATTAATGCCGCTAAAAATTATCCTAACGACGGTGATTCCGTTAAGCGTTTATTTTATGACACCATTAAAGGCGGGGATTTCCGTGCGCGTGAAGCGAATGTGTACCGTCTAGCTGAGGTGAGTAATTCAATTATCGATCAATGTGTGGCTCAAGGTGTTCCTTTTGCCCGTGAGTATAGTGGGTATTTAGATAATCGTTCTTTTGGTGGTGCTCAGGTTTCCCGTACATTTTATGCCCGTGG
>CAYZPQ010000213.1:0-2576 GCA_964480185.1 uncultured Planctomycetales bacterium
ATCAATTAAATTTTATTCCTATTGTTTGGGATGATATTGTTGCTATTAAAGAAGCTAGTTTGGAAGATATTTTTCAGAGAGAATTTCGTAAGCGAAAACAAAATAATATTCTTCAAATATTCATCCCATTGGTGGTGCTAGGGATTTTATATTTTATATTTAAGTGGTCTTTTATTATTCTTGCGGCCATTCTATTGATTATATATTTTGCGCCCAAATTAGTTTATATGTTGCGCACAACATTTGCGGCCAGTTTTGCTTGTGATATTACGAGTTATAATGAACGTGCTACTAAGAAATTAATTTTACAAAGAGTTAATGAAGGTCTCAGTTCTTTAGGTTCCACTCAAGAAAATTTAAGCATTATTTCGCATAGTCTAGGAACAATTATTGCTTCCGACTTTGTGTGGGAAGAAACAAGGACGGGAGTAAAAACCGCGGACCATATCACGAGAACTTGTTGAAATAATTTAAGATCCAGTATGATGTGTCCCTCTAGATAAAGTTAATTTGACAATCCAGTTATTCTAAATAAACTATAAAGCATAACGCTCGAATCCCCTTCGACGTTTTTAAGTACGTTCTAATCGTTTTCCAAAAATCCCAAATTCCCCAAGAGTTCAACAACTTGATTTAATGTCTCAAATATGATACATTTATATTAGAGACAGGAAAGGAACAATGTCTTCTTTCTATGAGAATTTCTTACTGTGCTCGGGGGAGTGGTATTCGGTTTTCTTTCATGCTGAAACAAATGAATATTCTAGTGTTTATGAATATTATAAAGAGTGTGATGATGTAACAAGAGCGAGTTTATCGTCACTTGCCAAACGGATTGCTATTTTTGGACATATTTATGATGAAACAAAATTTCGTATTGAGGATAAACAGCATAAGATATATTGTTTTAAGCCACAGCAAGAGCGTTTTTTCTGCTTTTTTGCGATAGGGCGAAAAATAATCATTACCTCAGGATATACAAAGAAGAAACAAAAGCTTGACCGTCAAGAGTTACAACGAGCTATACAAATACGTAAGAAGTATTTATAGGAGAAATTAATATGCGTAAATCAATCTTTGATCAACAAATGGAAAAGCCTAAGTTCAAAGCTATTTATGATGAAGTAGAAGCCCAATTGAGTGTTAGTGAACAAATAGCTGAATTAAGGCACAAAGCTAAAATGAGTCAGCTAGAACTTGCGAAGAAGGTAAAGACTAGTAGAACAGCAATTGCTCGGTATGAAAGTGGTGAGTATACCAGTTTTAATATTAAAACATTGGTGAGAATTGCTAGGGCATTTAATAAGAATTTGAAGATTTCTTTTTCTTCGTAATTAGGGATATGCATGTTTATACACTTTGATAAATTTATTCTTAAAAAACCGACGAAATTAGAATTAATTCTCTATATCTTAACCGGTGTATTTTGTTTTCTTATGGTGGGAGTGATCTTGTGTCTTAGAGATCTTTTCCCAGTAATTAAAGATACGCTTGATGCGCATCCAGACATGGTTGAGTTTGTGTTTTTATTGGGTGTTGGATTGATTGTAGGTGTTACATATGTTATCGGACAAGTCTATCGAAGATATATTAAAGGCGTTCCCAAATGCTTAGGATGTTCAAATGTATTAAAAAGATATGAGATTGATCTTATAAAAGAGAAAATAAAATGTAGATCATGTGGGTTTGAATCTACGTTTTATCAATTTCCAGATAAGATATTTTTACATGATAAATTTGTAGCTATGGTGAAAGATGAGAATCGTGATCCGATAATAATAGAAAAAGCCCAGGAGCTTGTGAAGAAATTTGAGAACTTTGAGTTTGATAAGAAGAAATAAAATTGTGTCTCAAATTTATTGATATGAATGCTATCGACCAACTCACATCTGTTGCCAAAGCCCTTGAACACACCAAAAGCATATTATTCATCACCGGCGCCGGCATCTCCGCCGATTCAGGCTTGCCCACGTATCGAGGCATCGGCGGTCTCTACGAAGACCAACCCACCGAAGACGGTGTACCTATCGAAGTCGCCTTAGCCGGACAAATGCTCCGTGAACGTCCAGAAGTTACCTGGAAATACCTCTCTCAAATTGAAACCAATTGCCGCAAGGCGCGGTATAATCAAGCGCATCAAATTATTACACATCTAGAACGCACATTGCCCCGCGTATGGACATTAACACAGAATATCGACGGGTTTCATGCGGATGCGGGTTCCAACAATCTTATTGAAATACACGGTAACTTGCATCGTTTGCGTTGTGATGCGTGTGGGTGGAAGGACACCGTCGCTGATTACAGCCATTTATCCATTCCACCCAAATGCCCAACATGTGAAAGAATTGCACGACCTGATGTCGTCTTCTTTGGTGAAATGCTCCCCGAGGAAGCATGTGCGACATATGCGTATCAATTGCGGCAGGGTTTTGATGCGTACATTTGGATTGGTACAACGGCGGTGTTTCCCTATATTCAACAACCTTTAATGACAGCACAGCGTCAGGGGAGTTTAACGATTGAAATTAATCCGGGTGAAACATCTATCTCAAATTTAGTCGATCATAAGATAT
>CAYZPQ010000214.1:0-2503 GCA_964480185.1 uncultured Planctomycetales bacterium
GGCCATCCCGACGGCAGTGATCACGGAATCAAGAGAGAAAATAATGTCGAGTAAGAGAATTTGAATAATAATCACAATGAACGACACTTTCTTCTTTCCTACCTCATGATGCTCTTCCTCACCTTCTAATTTCTCGTGAATCTCATGGGTACTTTTAGCCAAGAGGAAAAGACCGCCGCCAATTAAAATGAGATCACGTCCAGATATTTCATGGCCCATGACTTGAAATAAAGGTTGTGTTAATTGCATGACCCACGTAATAGAGAACAGTAAACCAATGCGAATAAACATCGCCAATGATAAGCCAACATTCCGTGCTCTCGTCTGTTGCTCGACAGGAAGCTTTCCCGATAAAATAGAAATAAAAATAATATTATCAATACCGAGGACAATCTCCAGCGCTGTCAATGTGACTAATGACATCCATGCCTGTGAATCTCCCATCCATTCAAACATATGTTCTCCAATGTTGTTTTAAATACTGATTACTTAATATCAGGTTCTACTAATTTTCCTAATAAAATAAGCGACTCTTGCCATCCTAAATAACACATTTCCGCAGGAATAGCGGCAGGGATGCCTTCTTGAACAATGGTCAATTCAGTTCCACAAACTACTTTCTTAAATTCGACAGTTGTAATCATTTCACCGGGCATATTTGGATCTTCAAACTTATCTGTATAACGTAAGCGTGTGGGAGTTAATTCAAGGTACTTTCCGCCAAAGGTATGTGTTTGTTGATTCGTAAAATTCGTAAAAGACATGCGATAAGTCCCACCTACCTTCGCATCCATGTGATACACCTTGCAGGTAAATCCATTGGGGGGAAGCCATTTGGCCATGGCGTCTGGGTCGAGAAAAGCTCTGTAAAGTTTCTCAGGTGTTGTGGATAAAACGCGGTGAAGACGGACAGTATTGGACATCATAGTACCCTTTCGTTACACATCTACTTTCGAAATAAATGAAGCACCAAGCTCATCAAGGCGCTCACCACCAAACAGGTCACAATGGGAAAATAAAATGAGCTGTCTTTATTTTTAATGTGAATATCACCGGGCAATCGACCTAAAGGAAGGCCGGTTTTTTGGATGAGAAAAACAACACCAGCGAGCACAATCAGACCAATGCCGGCTAGAAATAATAGTTTGACGAGATTCATCCTAATATTTTCTTTCTCTTATAAAATAATAGGGCGCTGTCCCCTATTGTTACTGCACTATTTCCCGTTGAAAATCGTACGCAATATAGAAACTTCCCTCGGTGACGCGTTTTAATTGGTGTTCAATGGCGGGATTGCCTTTGGAGTCGATCATGACGACTGTGCCGCGGGCTTTGGATAGGGATCCTGAAGGCATATTCTTAAGTGTGGCTAAAAAATACCCTTCGGCGATCTTAGGAATGAAGATTTCCCAACGGCCAAAGGTATAATTAATACTCTTTAATTCAGCAATCAAGGCTTGCATGCCATGGCTGGGGCCAACACCTTTGATAAATTTTGTGGTGGTATCAGAGAATGTACCTTGGGAAGGGGTAAACCAAACAAGGGCATCATATTTCTTTTGATAATACTGGCCAATATCAGGGGCCACATGTTCACCGAGAATGACAATGCGCCGCTCTTGAGAGAAACCCAGTTCTCCACTGACATTAGACTTAGCCACACAGCCTACGGTGGCAAAAATTAGAAAAGTTATTAGGAAATAGTGCATACTTAGTTTAGAATTACATCATGAGCACAAACGACATCATGAATAAAGTTCGCCAGTGGGACAATAAAGCTGCCCAGTGGATGATTAAACACTTTTACCTTCTCTTCTTCGAATTCATTCTCGTTGGAATCTTTGTCGCTGTCTTTATCAATTCATTAAAGATCATCGACGTCACTTCAGATATCTCTCACGCCAGTATTACCGATCGCGTTTTATTGACCATATCCAATAATACCCTCTTACTGGTCATTTTACTATTATTTAATTCCTTCTGGATGCTTTATATCTTCAGCAGTTTGATTCGCATGCGTGGGATATTAAAGAACATCGAATTCAATTTATCCCGACGCCGGGATGATAATCGTCATTCCAACAACGATTAAAAATATTCCTGACACAAATCCTGTACTGCCCCAACGATCTTATCTTTGATCGTCAACGGAGACTTTAAATCAATTGTCTTTTGCTTATTACGTACATAATGGCGTTGAGCTAAACCAATGACCGTGGCATAAATCGCAGGATTATTTAACCCGTTAGTCGCAACACCCATCGAGACGGTCAAATTGGTGCGTTGCTCAATGCGTTCCATTAAGCCGGGTAATAATGAACCTCCGCCAATCATCACAACCCCTTTAGACATTTCATTAAATAAACCCGAGCCCTTAATGACTGTTTCTAAATGAGTTAGCAAATTTTCTATTTCCCAATTCACCGCTTCACACACCGACGCACGGCTAATGGGTAAGAATCCTTTATCGCGTTTGATTAAAATATCTCCGGATAAATCAGCG
>CAYZPQ010000215.1:0-2421 GCA_964480185.1 uncultured Planctomycetales bacterium
ATAGTATGGGCACCTCTGTGATCTTCACTCTATATTTGAATACTAAAATACTATTCCTGGATCCCCGACAAAAACACTCGGGAATAACACAATTAATCTTACTTCCCCACCGTATCCACAAACAAAAACTGATAAATCTGCAGATAATTTGATTTGATAAGGATACACGAATTTTTGATAAAAGACCATGAAGAAAATTCAGGGATGACCCAGTTAAGGATCAAGGATCCAATAACCAAATGGCTTATTAATAAGAAGCTATACATCAACAAATAGCTAGACTTTAATAATGATGTATCAGCTTCATATAACTTCTTCGCAGATACCACCCAATGCATCGCTAATAAAAACCCAACATACGATAAAAATATCCACTCTAAACCATGCGCTTTTTCAAGCATGATCAAAATGACGTAAATAATAATCACAATTAACGCATAAATCGGAACAATATACCCAATAACTGTGGCTGCGGGACCCGCAAAAGAAAATACTTTGGCTAAACTATCGACGGTAAAATCAAAGAACTCTTTGAAAGAATATAAAAATAAGAAAATGAGAAGAAAAATCCCTACACCTTGTAACAAGGCTGTTTGCTTAATCGCAGGCAAGGCCATGACCTGACCATAAAAACATACCCCAGCCGCATAAATAATAGGTATCAATAACACAAATCCTAAAATCTGAAACACGGCTTGGAAAATGTTTTTCATTAATGCCCCTTCCGTTTTGTGATGCGTTCAAGCCCACCCATATACGGACGCAAAGGTTCAGGAATGATAATATCTCCACTAATCGTCTGATAATTCTCAAGTATAGCAATCATGGTGCGCGGCAATGCCACACCCGACCCATTTAATGTATGCACAAAACCCTTCTTTTTCCCGTCTTTACCCTTGTAACTAATATTCGAACGACGGGCTTGGAAGTCTTCAAAATTTGAACAGCTCGAGGCTTCAAGCCATTTATCTAAACCAGCGGCATACACCTCGATGTCATAACATTTCGCTGCGGCAAAACTTAAATCACCTGTTGCTAACATCAATACACGATAAGGAATATTTAAGATTTGGAAGACTCGGCATGCATTTTGTAATAATGATTCCAATTCATCATAGGAGACTTCAGGCTTAACGAACTTAACCAATTCCACTTTATCAAATTGATGCACACGCATTAAACCCCGAGTGTCTTTTCCATAAGAACCCGCTTCCCGACGAAAACACGTTGAATACGCCGCATAATAAATAGGCAATTCATCTTCCGTTAGCATTTCATCTCGGTGAATATTGGTAATAGGTACTTCTGCTGTTGGAATTAAATACAATTCATCTTCCGGCAATCGGTACATATCATCTTTCATCTTCGGCAATTGCCCTGTACCTGTCATGGACGCGGCATTAACCAATACCGGCGGAAACATTTCGCGGTAACCGTGTTGAGATGTATGCAAATCAAGCATGAAATTATATAAAGCGCGTTCTAAACGTGCGCCCATGTCTTTATACAAAATAAAGTTAGACCCACTAATCTTTGTCGCCCGTTTAAAATCAACAATGTCTAAACTTTCAGCTAATTCGATATGTGATTTAGGCTTAAAATCAAATTGAGGTTTTTGTCCCCAGCTGGATACTTCTTTATTCAATTCCGGACCACCTACTGGCACCGACGGATGCGGCACATTAGGAATCATTAAGAGAATATCTTGGATTTGAGCATCTAATTCTTTAATTTGAGGATCAAGCGCATCGATTTCTTGAGAAGTAGCCTTCATCGACGCAATAGTTTCTTTGGGATCTTTTTTTTCTTTAATTAATTGTGTAACTTGATCATTGACCTGGTTCTTTTTTGCTTTAAGTTCATCTGCTTTAGCGTGCAATTGACGACGCTGGGCATCGAGTTTAAGCAAATGGTCAAAATCAATTTGAACACGTTTGGATAATACACCGTTTTTAACCGTGTCGAGGTGTTCACGGATCAATTTAATATCAATCATGTCTTTTGTTCTTTGCGGGACTGCGCTAGGGTTTGATCAATGTATTTGAGCAACACGCGTGGAGAAATTGGTTTTGAGAGGTAGTATTCTCCTCCCTTATCATAACAATCAATAACGCTTTCAGGAGTATCAACACATGTTAAGAAAATAACAGGTATATTGCGGGTCAATGGATTTGCTTTTAATTGATCACAGACTTCAAGTCCGTTTTGATCAGGCAAATTATAGTCAAGGATAATCAGATCTGGCAATTCTTTACAGGCAATATTAACACCTTCTTGCCCATAGGTCGCTGTCAATGGGGCATAACCACCCTTGGCAATGGCCACTAAAACAACACCCATATCAACAGGAGAATCTTCAATGACTAAAATCTTACTCGATTTAGACGAAGGATTCTTCTTATTAAACAGTTTCGAAATAAA
>CAYZPQ010000216.1:0-2417 GCA_964480185.1 uncultured Planctomycetales bacterium
GCGAAACTTGAAAATGATCACAGAAATGATGTTTTAAAAAGAAATATTGCCTCTGCGGAATCAGTTTAATTAATAAAAAATAAAAATGAAATGGCCTTAAAAGAAAAATTGACGCATGTGTCTAATTGGCAACCCGGTAATTTATTGACCATGAAAGGACATATCCTCATGTATTTAGGATCTGTCGATGGAGTTCCTTATGCGATTCATGCTACATCAGGTTATCGCGAGCAAGCCGATGATAAAGACCATATGCGTGTGCTCATGAAAGTGGTTGTCTCTGATTTATCATTGGGTGAAGGCTCTGCCCGAGGTTCATTATTAAAACGATTAAAAAAGGTTGTTGCAGTTGAAGTCCCCGACACGCATTAAATCAATTTCCATTGCTCCTTTACGTGCTAAGTTAATCATGCCGTTTCGTATTGCTACGGGCCAGCATGATAGTTTGGATAATGTATTAATTAAAATCCATTTAGCCAATGGGATTGTGGGCTATGGAGAAGCAGCGGTTGCGACCCATATCACTGGCGAGACAATACCTCAAACGATCGCCACACTTCAGCGTATCAAAGCGACGTTGATTGGGAAAGACATTACAGATTATTTAAGCCTCTGTGCGCAATCCCATGAATTCACTCAAATAAATAAAGCGGCATTGGCTGCGATTGAAACCGCATTATGTGATGCCTATCATCGTTTGATGATGCAGCCGCTATGGGGCATGTGGGCTAAGCGAGTTAAGCCTTTCACGACGGATGTGACAATTGTGATTGCCACTTTAGAGGAAACAAAAGCAGCAACACTCATGTTTTACCGTCAGGGATTTCGTCATTTTAAAATTAAAGTAGGCCGTGATATGGACTTAGATATTAATCGCATCTGCGCGGTCAATGCCATTGCCAAGAAATCGACATTACTCTTAGATGCCAATCAAGGCTATAGCGCAACTCAAACATTGGCTTTATTAAAAGCACTCGATAAGTTGAAAATCAAAATTGCTCTCGTCGAACAGCCTGTCCCCAAAAAAGATTGGGACGGGTTAAAGAAAGTTACGCGTGGGACAAAAGTATTAGTCTGCGCCGATGAAAGTGTGTCGTCCATTGCGGATGCCGAGCAGGCCATTAAAGAAAAAGCAGTGGGGGCGATTAATATTAAGCTCATGAAAACCGGCCTTATTCATGCGGCCTATATTATGCAATTGGCTAAAGCCAATAACATTAAACTCATGATGGGTGGGATGATGGAAAGTAATATTGCCATGACCGCCTCAGCGCATCTCGTCGCTGGTTTAGGGGGCGTTGATTTTGTTGATTTAGATACACCGTTTTTTGTCAAAGATGCCGTTAAAAATAATCCGTATTTATCGACTAAAGGTAATTGGGATTTACGTCGATCAACCCATGGTTTAGGACTGAATGCATGATTAACCAATGGTGGGCCATTGTTGCTGTATTGATCCTTGTTGAATTTACCTTCTTACGTTTAAGTCATACTAAAATCGGTCAGAAGTTTTTCGATATCATTCCTTTAATTTTCTGCCTCTTTGCCTCAGGAATGCTGTTGGCCAATACCGGCATCCTTGAGCAATCCAATTTTATTTATCAGCGTATTATCGATATCGTTTTACCCATTGCTTTATTCTTAATGCTTGTTACCGTCGATGTGAGGTCTATTTTGCATTTGGGCTCATCGGCTTTGATTCTTTTTATCGCGGGGACATGCGGGGTAATGCTGGGGATGGTCACGGCATTCATGGCATTAAAAGGTATTATTGGTGCGGATTATGCGACGGGGTTTGGGGCATTGACAGGTTCTTGGACGGGTGGCAGTGCGAATATGATTGCTGTTCAAGCGGCATTGAATGTGCCTCAAGATGTATTTACCCTTATGGTGATTATTGATAGTACGATTCCTTATGTATGGATGGCTTTTTTAATTTTCATGTGCCCTTATCAAAAACATATTGATACGCATCACAAAGCGCGGCAATTTCATGTCAAAGACGTGGAAGAAATAACTGGTCGTTTTCAATGGAAAATAGCTGTACCCATGATGATTGTTGCAATTCTTTTAAGTTTAGGGGTGGGGCAAGTTAGTCAGTATTTTCCAGTGATTAAAGGGGTGATTAGTTCATACACCTGGGTGATTATTTTAATTACGGCAGTGGCTTTAGGTCTTGGGGTAACACCTTTAGGGAAATGGGCCAAACACGGGGTGGGGCCACTTGGGTTATGGTGTCTTTTTTTAGTATTATTATGTATCGGCAGCAAAGGGGATTTATCTCAAATCAATAAAGCCCCGTGGTTATTATTAGCAGGTCTTATTGTTGTTATTATTCATGCGGCTGTTATTTATGGTGTTGGAAGATTGCTTAAAGCGCCTTTATTTTTGATGGTGACAGCGAGCCAAGCTAATTT
>CAYZPQ010000217.1:0-2391 GCA_964480185.1 uncultured Planctomycetales bacterium
CTACGTTCTGAAGCTGCAACAGGTGAAGATCAATCATTTAAGGCGATCCCAATGAAAGAAACTAATACTGAGGATGTGCCAGAAAATCTCGGGGGTATCGATTTAAATGCGGCTAATTTAAACTTAATCATCAAGCGTGATGGCAAAGGTGTGCCATTGCCATTTAGCCAACAAGATCCTGCGATGCTCGGGCAAATTGAAGGGCTGGTGCCTATCATTATTGATGTCAAACCCATCATGGGTTTGCCGATTTTATCGGAATTAAGATCAAATCAAGCTGGGTTTAATACCTAAATTTGATATGTTCTTTCTTAAAAAGACTGTTGGATCACCAACAGTCTTTTTAATTGTGCAGTCTTATGGTCATGCTATGCTATGGGGAATTAAACCCATTATAAGAACAGGTAAAATATGCGTGCTGCAGTTATTGATATAGGTTCATCGTCCATTAAACTCTTGGTAGGCGAATCCAAGGGTGATGAGGTTATGATTATTGAATCCTTAAAGAATCAAATCTCTTTAGGGCAACATGCTTTTCTTAAAGGCCGCATCCCCCAAGGCATTATCAATCAAACCGTCGCTGTCTTACAAAAATACAAAGAAGTCATTGAGTCATATGATGTGACCGAAATCATGGTCATTGCCACAACTGCCGTGCGTGAAGCCCGTAACCGTGATATTTTCCTCGATACTGTTTTACGTAAAACCAAATTGAAAATCGATGTCCTCAATGCCGGGGATGTTGTTTATTACATTGATTATTTTCTTTCCCATAAATTGAAGAAAACATACCCAGTGCGCGAGAAGGATTTATTAATTGCCGAATTAGGGGCAGGTAGTTTGGATATGTCCGTCATGCAAAAGGGATTGACCCAAATAAATATTGGTTTTCCCATTGGGACATTGCGCTTGGCCCAATTCATGGCGAATTTAGATGGCTCCATGCAAGAGATTCATGAGGCCACCGAAGAGTATATTGAAAATGAAATTCTTTTTCTTAAAAAGAATAATCCTGGCATCACCATCGACGATATTATCCTCATCGATGAAAACTATTCAGTGTATATTCAACATGTGCTTCCTAATAAGAGACGGGATTCCGATTTCTTTAAGTTTAAAGCCTCCGAAGCAAAAGAATTGTTGGATCGTTTGCATCAATTAAGTTCTCAAGAAATCATGACGCAATACAATGTGCCTGCTGATATTGCGCAGACCATTGTTGGGTTTGCGATTATTTTGAATACCTTATTTAAGTTAAATAAAAATGAATACGTGTACATTTTGGAAGCGTCCTTATCTCAGGCTATTTTAGCAAATTTATTGTTCAAGTTTGATACGACTGAGACGGAAAATCGTTTAAGTCAATTGGTATCCGTCGCTGAATTCATTTGCCGTAAATACGACATGGATTTAACTCACCTTAAACATGTGGCCTGTTTATCGGAGAATTTATTTGATGGGTTTAAAGAAAGCCTTGGTTTGGATGAAAAAGAGCGTTTGTATTTATTAATGGCAGCGTATTTGCATGATATTGGCATGTCGGTCAATAATCGCGCGCATCATAAACATAGCGAGTACATTATTAGTTCATTGAATTTATTTCGATTAACCGAAGATGAGATTAATATTATTGCCTGTGTAGCCCGCTACCATCGTCGCTCTGCGCCATTCAAATCGCATTTACTGTACAATACGCTTTCCAGTGAAAAGCAAATCTTGGTTCAAAAGCTCAGTGCTTTATTGCGTGTTGCCAATGCCTTAGACCGATCGCATAAGCAAAAAACAAAATCTCTCGATGTGAAGTTTAACGCCAGTGGGGATGCCATTATTACAGTTTATACGTCGGAAAACTTCTTATTAGAGAAAGAAAATTTTATTGAGAAGAAAGAGTTTTTTGAAGAGATTACAGGGAATAAACTATCATTAAGTATTAAGAATACACAGTAAACTTATGGAACTCAAAGAACGTTTTATACATCGTGATTTAAGTTGGCTCGAATTTAATCGCCGGGTCTTAAATGAGGCTGAAGACACACGCAATCCTTTATTGGAACGTTTGCGCTTCTTGGCTATTTTCTCAAGTAATCTAGATGAATTTTATATGGTGCGGGTAGCAGGGATTAAACGTCTCATGACATCGGGTTATAATAAAAAAGACCAGTTTGGTTATTATCCGTCAGAATTATTGAGCCAGATTAAAAGCAAAGCCGATAGCCTCTTGGCTAAATTATATACCATTTATGATGAGTCAATTAAACCAGAATTAGAATCTCAAAAGATTTTCATTAAGAATCCTCAAGACTTGACTGAGTCACAACGCAAATTTGTGAAGCGTTATTTTGATTCGACACTCTATCCTATTATTACGCCCATGGCCGTGGATGGAGGGCG
>CAYZPQ010000218.1:0-2360 GCA_964480185.1 uncultured Planctomycetales bacterium
GCTGTTAAATTATTGCCCTGCGAAGATTTGCTTCCGCGTCAGCAGCAAACGGTTGAACAATTTAAGCAAGTGATTGAAGAGTCAGATCCATTAGACATGACGGGTTACTTGGCGAATTTGTGGTTAACCTCAAAGATTTATGAAATCTTTTTCGATACCGATTTAGCAGCAGCTTCAGCGCAAACGCAGCAACTTGATTCCAGTTTAAGTAAAATGAAAAAAGAACGTGATGTGGTGAAATTAAAATGGCGCAAAGCACGACGTTCAGATATCGATAAAAGTTTACGGGAAGTTTTCTCCGCTAAAATGATGGCGGCGAAATAGTAAAAGTGAGGATGTATGGAAAATACCAATGACAATGCACACCCAAAGCCAACTGAAAATGTCGCAACAGCGACGGTAGACACCACACCAGGCGTCGTCAAGAACACCGGCCGTATTGCTGCTGTTCAAGGCCCTGTCGTGGATGTGCGTTTCCCTGTTGATGAGGAAGCTCCGGCTGTTTATGACTGTATTGAAACATTTACAATCGATGGCAAACGCATTGTTTTACAAACGGCTGAGCATTTGGGGCCAGGTTTAGTCCGTTGTATTTCATTCTCTGAAACATTAAATATTCAATTGGGTGCAGCATGTACCAATACTAAAAGACCGATTGCGATTCCAATTGGTGATGGGTGTTTTGGTCGTGTTATGGATGCCTCTGGAAAACCTTTGGATAATGCTGGTCCTTATGATTGTCCCACCACCGTTCCTATTCGTAAACCTGCCGTTCAAGTCAATTTTGATTTGAAGAAAAAAGGGCGTGAAATTCCTGAGCTTTTGGAAACAGGGATTAAGTATATCGATTTATTGTATCCCATGATTAAAGGGAGTAAGACGGGGGTTCTCGGGGGAGCCGGTTGCGGGAAAACCGTCGTTATTCTTGAACTCATTAATAACATCGTTAAGGCTCACGGTGGGGCGTGCGTGTTTACAGGTATTGGTGAACGCATTCGTGAAGGCAATGAGTTGTACTATGAATTGGAAGAAAGCCATTTGTTGCACAAAGTTATGTTGGCGTTCGGTCAAATGGATCAGCCACCAGGTGCCCGTGCGGAAGTTGTTAATGCAGGCTTAACCATGGCCGAATATTTGCTTGATAAAAATAAAGACGTTCTGCTCTTTATGGATAATTTGTACCGTTTTATTCAAGGGGGCCAGGAAGTATCAACCTTGCTTGGTCGTGTTCCTGCTGAAACTGGTTATCAGCCGACCATGTCCTCTGAGGTTAATACCGTTCAAGAACGGATTCGTTCCGTCGAAGGTGGGGGGTCTATTACCGCGATGCAGGCTGTTTATGTTCCAGCCGACGATATGACGGATCCCGCGGTCGTTGCGATCTTCTCAACGTTAGACGGTGTTATTGTTTTGTCACGTGATTTAGTTCAGCGCGGGATGTACCCAGCGATTGATCCTTTGCAAAGCTCTTGTACCAACCTTGATACCAACGTCGTCGGACGTCGCCATTATGAATTATCCCAGCAAGTTATTCAGCATTTTAACAAACACAATGGGTTAAAGCGTATCGTCGCGGTTATCGGTTTGGAAGAGTTAAGTAAAGAAGATCAAAAGACGTATAAGCGTGCTGAAAAATTATATAATTTTATGACACAACCTTTTACCGTATCGGAAGTCTTTACGGGTAAAAAAGGGGAATATGTCAAATTGGAAGATAATCTGTTAGGCTGTGAACGCATTTTACGGGGTGATTACGATCATATGGAATCGCAAGATTTCTACATGATTGGTAAAGCACCCAAAATATAGGGTTACGGAGTAGTTATGTATAAACCCGTTGCCAATAAAATCCTTTTGGATGTGCTGGTCAAGTCGGGGTTAATTACAACCGATGATGTGCAGACCTATGTGGCTGCAGCCAAAGCTGAACACCGCAACATCAATTCGTATTTAATCCGTCATGGTATTCTCACCGAAATTGAAATTGTCCAAGCCGTATCCAAAGAACTTGGTTTACCGATTATTGATTTAAAGGCTATCGATATTCCTCCTGCTGTTATCGAGCGTGTTCCTGTCAAATTTGCTTCGTTTTATAAATTCATGCCTGTCTCACTCGACGGCAATACATTGACCATTGCGATTTCATCTCCCATGGATGTGCGTGTTGAAGATGATATACGCATTCATTTAGGGGTTGAGCCTAAAGAAGTCTTGGCAACAAAATCAGATATTTCTGAGGCCTTGAAAAAATATTATGGATTAGCCTCAGATACCATTGATCGTATTCTAACTTCTCAGCCATCACGTCGGAAAACAGATTTAAATCATGATGTGTGGGTTGAAGACATTGAAAAGCGTAG
>CAYZPQ010000219.1:0-1610 GCA_964480185.1 uncultured Planctomycetales bacterium
GCATACCGCTTTTCCTGTATTGCCAGGCATGAAGGATCGCACCATTTATTTAAATGGTTTTTCTAAAGCGTATGCCATGACAGGGTATCGGATTGGTTATGCCTGCGGACCAGAAGATCTCATTGCTGCGATGACAAAAATTCATCAGTACACCATGCTCTGCGCGCCAATCACCGGTCAAATGGCTGCGATTGAAGCCATGCGTTCAGGAACAGATGATGTTAAAGCTATGAAGGGCGAATATGATAAACGTCGCAAATTCATCGTCGGCGCTTTAAATGATATTGGTTTAACATGCCATATGCCTCAGGGGGCATTTTATGTTTTCCCGTCGATTAAGAAATCAGGTCAATCCTCCATGGATTTTGCCAAGAATTTATTAGCGTCTCAAAAAGTGGCATTGGTTCCTGGTGTAGCCTTTACACCCAAGGGGAAAGATTTTGTACGTATTTCGTATGCGTCTAGTTATGACAATTTGCAGGAAGCTGTTCGGCGAATCGAAAAATATTTAAAAAAGAAATAAAACGTGGAGGATAAATGCGTAAAGAGCATGCACCTAAATCCCCAAAAAAATCCAACGATATTGAATTTGAAATTGCTTTTTTTGAAAATGTACTCAAAGGGGCTCCGGATTTTATTGAAGCATTAACAGCCATTGGCGATTTATATACCAAGGCTGGCTTATGGCAAAAAGGATTGGATGTGGATGTAAGGTTAGCACAATTGCGTCCAGATGATCCTTTGGTCCATTATAATTTAGCCTGCAGTTATGCCTTGTTAAATCAAAATCCTGCATCATTGTCGTCGTTAACAAAGGCCATTGAATTGGGCTACGATGATTTTGATTATTTAAAGAATGATTCGGATTTGGAAAATTTGTTTAAAGACCCGGATGTCGTGCATTATATCCGTGAGATTGAAAAGGGTAAAAAGCCTTAAGCTATCCTCGGAGATTCTCAAACTCCGAGGCCACTATTATTTACGAGACATTGTGTACCATCAACCTTTGTTGATGGTACCACTATTAACTACGAGACATAGTGGGCCTTCGCGGCAAATCACCATTACATAATCACATTATTCATTTAAAGGAGAATTATGAGTCTTGTTGTCTTAGGAACAGTAGCGCTGGATCATGTCAAAACACCGTCGGGTGCCAAGAAAGATATGTTGGGTGGCTCTGCAGCACATTTTTCGATGAGTGCCCGTTTATTTACCGATGTTCATTTAGTCGCTGTTGTCGGGCAAGACTTTCCTCAAGCGCATTTGAATTTTTTAAAACGCAAAGGTGTGGATTTAACTTCATTGAAAATAGGGGATGGCAAAACATTCCGTTGGCGTGGTGAGTATCAGAAAACAGATTTAAATACAGCCCTTACCTTAGCGACGGAATTAGGTGTTCTCGAGAATTATGTGCCCACCATGTCTGATCATCAAAAGAAATATCCTAATTTATTCTTAGCAAACTTTGATCCTGATTTACAAATGGCATTATTGGCGCAAACCAAAGGAGCTCAATTAATTGGTTTAGACAGCATGAATTTGTGGATCAATATTAAGCTCAAGTCATTAAAGAAACTCATGAAGCAAGTGCATTTATTTGTCGCCAA
>CAYZPQ010000219.1:1620-2309 GCA_964480185.1 uncultured Planctomycetales bacterium
GGAGAGCCGTCTTAGTGCGGCTGCCAAAGGTTTGCGTGCCATGGGCCCTAAATTAATAGTGATTAAAAAAGGTGAGCATGGGGTATTATTCTATTCCGATAAGTTCATGTTTTCATTTCCCGCTTATCCCGTCGATAAAGTGATTGATCCAACTGGTGCAGGGGATACATTTGCCGGTGGTCTTTTTGGGTATTTAAGCAAAGTACGCCGTGTGGACGAAAAAAGCCTGCGCAAAGCCTGTTTATATGGTACAACATGTGCTTCATTTAATGTGCAAGGTTTCGGGATGGCGCGTACAGCCCCCTTAACGATTAAAGATGTGGATCACCGTTATAAAGATTTAGTGAAATTCTTTTCATTATAGGAAATAATCATGGTGCTTATTGAACAAATAGGATTAGTCGCTTCAGTCGCATTGCCATTGTGGAATATTCCTTTAATGGTTAAGATTATCCGACGCAAATCATCGCAGGATATTTCATTAAGTTGGTTATGGGGCATTTGGATATGCACGGTATTAATGGCGCCAAGCGGCTTTGCATCGGAAGATCTTGTCTGGAAGACATTTAATATTGTGAATTTGATTATGTTCAGTGGGGTTGTGATTGTTGTCTTAAAGTACCGACGGCCCCAGGCATGAAGGGGATATTTGAAAATATCAGTACGATCGCTGCCGCCGTCTTACCGTT
>CAYZPQ010000220.1:0-2298 GCA_964480185.1 uncultured Planctomycetales bacterium
CGCAATCGGAAACGCCTAAATATTCAAGATTCAGTTTTAACAGCGTTAAATAATCATACGCTTCTTGTGGAGAACTTAAATCAGGCTCGGTGACAATTTCAATTAAAGGTGTGCCTGTGCGGTTAAAATCAACTAAAGAACAATTCAATGCATTCTCGTGATTTAATTTACCCGCATCTTCTTCCAAATGCGCACGCTTAATACGGATTGTTTTATCCTTGCCATCGACTTTGATCACTAAAGCACCGTCGGAGCAAATCGGAAAATCAAATTGAGAAATTTGATACCCTTTGGGTGAATCAGGGTAGTAATAATTTTTACGGTCAAACTTAACGAAAGAATTAATTTGCCCATTTAACGCTAAGCCCGTCTTAATCGCATACAACATCGCCTGACGATTAAGCACTGGCAATGCGCCTGGCAAACCAAGACACACCGGACAAACATTGCTATTCGGCGCAGAACCAAATTCATTCTTGCAGCCGCAAAAAATCTTTGTCTTTGTGTCTAATTGCAAATGGACTTCAAGCCCAATAACTGTTTCAAATTGACTCATAGTAATGCTGGTTTCTTCAAATGCCATGGTGTGGCTTGTTCATATGCATAGGATAAACGTAATAGTGTTTCTTCTTCAAAAGCCCGTCCCATCAATTGCATCCCAATGGGTAACCCTGCAGTTGAAAAACCGCACGGCACAGAAATCGCTGGAACCCCTGCTAAGTTCGCCGGGATTGTATAAATATCAGACAAATACATTGCTAAAGGATCGCTCACCTTTTCACCGACTTTAAATGCTGTCGTCGGTGCTGTAGGCGTTAAAATCGCATCACACGATTTGAATACTTCATCTAAATCATTCTTAATTAAAGTACGGACTTTCTGACCACGTAAATAATACGCATCATAATATCCTGACGATAATACATATGTCCCTAAAATAATACGACGCTTAGCTTCCGCCCCAAAACCTTGGGCACGTGTTTCTTCATACATATCAAGCAATGAGCCTTTGCGTGCTTCGTTTGGACTTACGCGTAAACCAAAACGGACACCGTCGAATCGGGCTAAATTAGAACTAGCTTCGGCAGTAGCTACAATATAATACGTTGCAACAGCATAAGGCGTATGTGGCAAAGAAACTTCTTTAACCTTAGCCCCTAATTTTTCTAAGACCTTCACGGCTTCTTCCACCGCTTGACGCACTTGTGGGTCTAAACCGTCGACAAATGCTTCTTTAGGAATACCAATAGTTAATCCAGCAATGGATTGACCTAATGACTTTGTATAATCTGGGACTGCTTGATTCACGCAGGTAGAATCACGTTTATCATAACCGGAAATTAAATTCATCAGTAAAGCGCAATCGCGCACATCTTTTGTCAATGGACCAATCTGGTCCAAGCTCGAGGCAAAGGCAATTAAACCATAACGCGACACACGTCCATAGGTTGGTTTAAGCCCAACAATACCGCAGAAAGAAGCGGGTTGGCGAATCGATCCGCCGGTATCAGAACCTAATGCCCATGGGGCCTCATCGGCGGCAACTGCTGCTGCAGATCCACCACTGGAACCACCAGGAACACAGGCTAAATTCCACGGATTAAATGTTGAACCATAGAATGATGTTTCGCAAGATGATCCAAATGCAAATTCATCCATGTTTAACACACCTAAAATTGGGGCACCATGTTGCTTTAATTTCTCCACAACACCCGCATCATAAGGAGCGCGATAGCCTTGTAAAATACGCGAGGAACAGGTAATCAATTCCCCTTTAATCGACATATTATCTTTAATGGCAATCGGAACTGGAACATCTCCCCCTTTAAATTCAGGTTGAGATTCGGCTAAATGAACATAGGCTTTAACTTTAGGATCAATGGCTTTAATACGACCAATAATGTCGTCGTACGCTTCTTTGGAAGAAGCTTTGCCTGACTTAATGGTTTCTAATAATTGATGGGCTGTAAGCTGATGTAAACTCATTCAATAACCAATGGGACTTTAAATTCATTTTTATAAATCAAGGAAGGAATAACCACATCATCGCGCAAGGCATTGGTTAATGGCACGGCGTGACTTGTTGGGACAACACCTTCGACATTGAGCGTTTGCAATTGCTCGACATACTTGACAATATCAGACAAGCTCTTGGTCAAACTCTCCAATTGCTCATCAGCGACATGAATACGGGCTAAAGCGGCTGTGTATTTAACATTATCTTTTGAGATCATAGAATGGCCATATTATCATTATTAAATTAAGAAATCCACATTTTGTTGATTATCATCGGTCGTC
>CAYZPQ010000221.1:0-572 GCA_964480185.1 uncultured Planctomycetales bacterium
TAAGCGGCCAGGCTTGAGGGGAAAGTGTGAACTTGGGGGAACACGGATTCAGGTAAAACAAATGCGTCATTGCAATACCCGGCCGTAGCGCCATTCTAATAGCACATACTGAATTTACTATTATTCTCCTTCAACTCATTTTTTACACAACTTTCAAGCCTTTTAGATTCTTCAAGCATTTCATCATCACAAGCACGCACAGATGACTTTTTAAGAACATCCATTGCTGGAGATGACAGATCAACGCCATTTGACTGGCGCCACACATCTACATCCGCTGCATGTAAAATCTGCAATAATAATGCATAGCGAAAATGCGCATAACCAGGAAAAGCCTTAATTAATTTATATGAGGCAACATTCTCTGGGAAAGCGTAGTCAGTGCCCATCCATTTCCTAGGCCCCTGTAGAAACTCGCCTTCTTGGAAAAGCATATATGTTTTTATATCCGGCTTGGTAAATAAAACCCCATCAAAAATTGAAGGATTAAATAACCAAGCCTCACTAATTAGACCAGCCGTTTCTTCATTCTGACGAACGTGTAAGTCCAAATAATCTGCGGCAAAAGTGAT
>CAYZPQ010000221.1:582-2238 GCA_964480185.1 uncultured Planctomycetales bacterium
ACCACCTAATGATGCGCCAGTGGCTATAATTGGCAATCCATAATATTTTTTATTAACCCGAATTACATATTGTCGCGCAGAGCTAAATTGCGCAGGAATTCCGGCATTCTGCATCAACCAATCTCTGCACTGGTCGCTTCCCCTAAACGCAATGACAACTTTCTCTACGCTTGAGTCACTCTCATTTCTTATTTCGAAAACTGACGCCTGAAAGCCTGTCCAGTTAGATTCATCCATATCAACAACATGAACAATTTTTTCGCTATCCGCAAAGAGATGATCTTTACCTTCCTCATTATCTTTATGCAAAACCTTTGCCGCAGCTAGCGCATATAGATATCCTTTGCCTGCCAACCTCACTGCATTAGCACTTAAATCGCCATCAGACAGCCCGATTTGATATCTAACAGGGCAATACATACTACCTTTTTCATAATCAGACCAACGCATTGACATACACAACGGCTTTGCCCTCCCATCTACAAAACAATCGCCACGCACAACTGGGTTCGGGTAAGAGGCACAACCAGATAAACTTCCGCACAAGAGGACAGCAGCGATACATTGATGCCAATAACCCATGTAAAACATAAACACCTCCGAAAAACAATAAGACCTTACGGATCTGCTCTCTGGTTCATGTCTTGCGATCAGGCAAATTCAATGTAAATCATAGCCCCAAGTTTGTTACACAACCAGCGTAATTGCGGGTCTAAAATACATCAAATGCGTTATTGAAAGACTTGACCCAGAACTTGCTATTACCAATAAAGTGCGATCCATTTTTTAATATCACACGAGGCTTTGTTGCATTAAAACCGGCAAGCGATTAATTTATAAAAAACAAACACCAATAACTGCAGCTTTCTCTGTAATATCAATTACCTATCGTGATTTGCACAGCACAGCCTCCCACAATTAATATCAGGTAAAAATTCAAATAAGGCACAGCAAAAGATCTAGGCCCAGCACCTTATAAGGAACCAAGCTATTCCACTGTCAGATCTGTCCCAAATGAAATCGCCATCCAAGGCTTCTTGTTATATTTATAATTAGAATCATCACCCAACCAATCAGCACCGACCAAAATTCCCAGTTGAAAACGTTTGCCTTTATCCAAAGTAAAAACAACTCCTGTTGCGCCAGTCAACCCTGTCTTAGTAGAAGTGTCATTTTCTGCCTTACCATCTGAGTCTTTCTGCGCATCACCATTAATTGTTGCAAGCCCACCGGAAAGAATTAATGAAACGCTCTTGCCAGGCGTGCTATAGGTATAGCCAGCATATGCTCCTAGCGTAGGCGTGCCAGTTAACGAATGGTCGCTAAAATGAAACTTATAAGGAATAATTATTGGGCCATAATTTATCCCAACTCTTCTTCCTGGTGTTGCCAACATCTCTGATTTTAATACATCATATGTCTTACTCAGATCTACCACGCTCTCATTTTTCGCTACACTTTGTTCCACCCCATCTTTTTTTATGGATATTGTTTCATTCCCATATTCTTTTTTTCTGTTGTAAATTTCATATTTTTTCTCTTTCCCTACAAATACACACCTAAACCATGCAATCGAATCATAACAAGCAACATGAACTTTATACCTGAATCCGTGTTCCCCCAAGTTCACACTTTCCCCTCAAGCCTGGCCGCTTA
>CAYZPQ010000222.1:0-2226 GCA_964480185.1 uncultured Planctomycetales bacterium
TATGATGCGTCGATGAAATATAAAGCTACCGATACAGCGCTTATTGTCTTAGCGGGTAAAGAATATGGTACAGGTTCTTCCCGTGATTGGGCTGCCAAAGGAACAACGCTTTTAGGTATCAAAGCGGTTATCGCTGAGAGTTTCGAACGCATTCACCGTAGCAATTTATGCGGGATGGGTGTATTGCCATGTCAATTTAAAGCAGGTGAGAATGCGGCGAGTTTGGGATTAAAAGGGGATGAAACATTTGATTTTGTTAATCTCACTGATAATCTCAAAGCACGTCAAGAATTAACAATTACCGCGACTGCACCTAATGGTGCTGTTAAAGAATTCACTGTTTTATGCCGCGTTGATACTCCTGTTGAAGTAGATTACTTACGTAATGGTGGTATTCTCCAAACCGTTTTACGCAAATTAGCCAAATAAAATAACTTTCTGCCAGCTATCCATTGAAATGGTTAGCTGGCAGAAAATATTTACAGTACAATTAATTTATTTTTTAGAGGATCTTATGAAATTACTCTACACCAAACGCTCACCCTATGCCCGTAAAGTCAGAGTTCTAGCTTTAGAAAAAGGGATTAAATTAGAATTGATCGACGAGGATTTGGCGAATAAGTCCAAGATGTTGCTCGATAATAATCCATTAGGAAAAGTGCCAACATTGATTTTAGATAATGGTGATACGGTTTATGACAGCGTTGTTATTGTTCAGTATCTAGATGAATTGAATGATAAGGCTGCATTTATTCCAAGGTCAGGAAAAGCGCGTTATGAAGTTTTAAAATGGGAGGCTTTTGCCGACGATTTAGTAACAACAGCGATTAATGTGTACATGGAAAAAACACGTCATCCTCAAGGTTTTCATGAACAATTTGTTGCTAACGGTGAGAAAACAATTCTCAAAGCGTATAATGTTATTGAAACGCATTTAAGCGCATTAAATGATTTTAACTTAGCATCGGTGGCAATTGCTTCAGCCATCGGCTATATCCATTTTCGTCTCCCACATTTGAAAGTCCAAGGCGCGCTAGCCAAATGGTTTGATACAATCAATCAACGCCCAAGCATGCTCCAAACACTACCGGTGGCCTAATGGCACGACGAAAATTAATCATTCATAAGAATGTGCCTGTTAAATTACCCAACGGTAATACTTCAGTGATTACCTATATTGAACACCCAGGTGCTGTCATTATTGCACCACTGATAGATAATAATACTGTCGTCATGATGAAACAATTTCGTCCTACCTTGCGTAAATACATTTATGAATTACCCGCAGGGACCATTGATCCAGGTGAGAAGCCTTTGGTCACAGTGAAACGTGAATTAATTGAAGAAACAGGTTTCCGTGCGAAGAAAGTCACCAAACTTGGTCGTATTTACCCAGTCCCTGGTTACTCGACGGAAATTATTCATATGTATAAGGCAGAAGGTTTAACCAAAGGTTTAGCTGAGCCTGAAATTTATGAAGTAATTACTTTAATTGAAATGAAACGTGCTCAAGTGCTTAAATTATTTAAAGCAGGTCAAATCATGGATGCTAAAACAATTTGCACCTTAGCTCATTTAGGATGGTTATAAGTAAATGCCCGATCAACAAACACTTTCCACAATGATGAATGCCTATGGGATGGATGCTTCCTCGGGAGGTATGGGTTTTAATTGGGTAAATTTATTATTCAGTTTCGTTTTCGGTATCATCGGCATTTATGCATTTAATTATGGACGTAAAGAAAAAAATTATAAGCCAGTTGTTATCGGTATTGCCTTAATGGGTTATCCTTATTTTGTCAGCAATACGATACTCATGGTCGCTATTGGCGTAGGCTTAAGTGCAGCATTGTATTATTGGAGAGATTAAATTTAATGAGCGTTCAAGCTAAAAAGAAATTTGCCATTGTTTTAGCCGGTTGCGGCAATAAAGATGGTGCCGAAATTCAAGAGGCTGTTTTAACATTATTGGCCATTGATCAGCAGGGAGGTCAATACCAGTGTTTTGCCCCGAATGTTCCTCAAGCCAAAGTTATTAATTTTCTGACGGACAAACCACTCCCTGAATCGCGTAACGTTCTCGTCGAATCTGCCCGTATTGCGCGCAGTCAAATTAAACCATTAAATGAATTTAATCCTGCTGATTATGATATTTTAGTCTTTCCCGGTGGTACAGGAGTTGCGTATAATTTAGGCAGCTATGCCATGGAAGGGGAAAAGATGGTA
>CAYZPQ010000223.1:0-2215 GCA_964480185.1 uncultured Planctomycetales bacterium
GCTTGAAAAGCTCGCCCCTCCGGTTGATAGGGCACCCGCCTACGGGCCACCCGTTGCTAGCGCAACATCATCGAATGTCGCTTCTCAAATAATTAAAGAAATCATTCTTCCAGAATTGGAAAAAGAAATTAATACGGGGAAGAATTTTGCTAATTTGCGTCAGATCTTTAACTCCATTATTCTCTCGAGCTGGTATAAAAAGAATTTGAAGCAAGCTTTGCTCAATCAAGTTTATGCGGATCAGTCAAAAGTTAAGGGGATTGATTTAGAGGATCCAACGGTTAAACAAAAAATTTATGATCAATACCTCAAGGCTTATAAAAAAGGTGTATTTAATTATATTAAAGAAGATGTGACAAAATCTTCAACCTTACCTAAGAAATATTTCTCCGGCGGTATTGTACGAGCAGGTGTTGCTGAGAATCCAACAGTAACGACCAATTCAGCAATGCTAACTCCAATTCTTCGCAAAAGACCTACTCTCGTTCTTATTGCTGTGGGGGCCATTGTAACTGCTGGTGTTCTTGGAACAGCAGAGCTTAGCACGGCGCTCGATAAATTATTTCCTCTTAAACCATCAAGCACTAGTCCACAAAAAACACTATTGATACAAAACACAAATTCTAATCAAGCCATGACAGCTGAGAGAAGCCTGCAGAGGTGGATAGATTCAACTACTTTTACTTATCAACGAGCTCTTCAAAGATTCTTGCAAGAACCTCATAATCCAAATCTAATTCCTCTTATCTACGACACGAGAAGAAACTATGCCCATGCTCTTTTTTATTTAAACAAAAATGATATACTCACTTCATTATTAATATTTGATACGCATGTTGCTCATTTAAAAACAGATGCAACCGCCTCCTTGATCGCACAAGAAAGAATTAAGATTGCTGCATATCTCCGCTCCTTACCTTCTTCTAAAGATGATGAAGCAATGATAGTAGATCCTGATCCTGCAGACTTTGCCAATGGCACAGGGTTAACGCAACGATTACGTAACATATTAATTGGAATGCGAGCGACTAATATTATTAGAGAACTTGAATCAGCGTTTCAAGCTAGAAAGCGCTATGAGACTAATCCTAAAGAAGAACTTGATATCAATCTTAAGGCAATAGCTCTCGCAATTAATGCAGAATATAAATTAGATATAAGGCCTTACTTTGATGCGCAAGATAAATTCTTGGGTTTTGATCTCATTCGCTATGACGTATGGCCACGACAAGTTGCTCCGGTAACACCTTATAAAGCAAAAATATTAGAAAGAAGCAAAACACCTCCTCTACCAATATCTGAGGCATTAATGTTCTCCCTATTTCCTTTTTCAGGTGATTTTGCCATGTCAACCGCATGGTCAAGAAGAGACATACATCGTATTCAAGTAGTTAACACCAGGTTACATCACTTTCATTTTCCTCTTGGTGATGGCTCCCCTGCTGCTATATTTCAATACATTACTCCTGAAACAAAAAACAATCCTGCAATTGTATACCTCCGTCCTCAAAAAAAGAATTTACCTGTAGATCAGGGAAAATCTTTATATTTCTACGTCGTCTTTAATATTTTTAATTCCTTACCAGAGACTTATAGACCAAGCATAGCCCAACTCTATGAATACTTATTATCTTTTTATCCTTTGGATAACACTGAAAATGCAAGAAACATGATAGATGATTTAAGAATAGAAGCGCAGAAGACTGCTGGGTCAAACCCTGAATTCTCAACGTGGGCAACAGCCATCATTGATCATCACGTAGCTCTAGCAGCTACACCAAAAACGGCTGGCGTTAATCAGGATCCTGCCACGGCCTCCATTGATTCAACTCATCATACCTTCCCTGGTGGTATCGACTTAAATACCTCCTCGGGGATGACTTGGTCTGTGCGTAAAGATGGTCAAGGTGTAGAAATGAGCGTGGATCCAGCGATGGTTGAGCAAATTCGACGTGAAGGGATTACGTCATTGACTCCGGTGATCTTTAAAATTACGCCTATTACGAATATATGGCCATTAATTGGGTTAAAAGAACCTCAACCTCATGAACAATTGGCTTAAGGAAAAATATCCCGGCTTGCGTTTTTATTAATGCAAAAATAAAATTCCGTGATAACCAGCATTTGACAACGATTGCCCAGCGTATTGTGGGCGCGATTGGCCGCCGCGTGGATGAAAGTTCGCCGATATGCGACGCACGTCTGCCGGATGGGT
>CAYZPQ010000224.1:0-2215 GCA_964480185.1 uncultured Planctomycetales bacterium
TGTCCGAACAATAGATGAATACAACAACGGTCATATTGAAGGTGCAATATTAGCGGACATTTCAAGTAATTTGTTCCAAGAAGTCTCAGCAAAACTCGATAAAAACAAGCCCGTTTTCGTGTATTGTTTATCGGGTGGTCGGTCCAGTTCAGCAGCATCCCAATTACAATCCATGGGATTCAAATCAATCGTGAACTTATCTGGCGGAATGCTTGCGTGGCAATCAGCAAATATGCCTATCAGCTCAAGCGTGGGGGTTGCGGCTCCTGCAACGGGCATGACAATTGCTGATTTTGACAAACTGCTACTAGGCAAAAAATTGGTCATTGTCGATTATAATGCCACCTGGTGTGGACCTTGCAAACAACTCAGTCCCGTTTTAGAAGCCTGGGTAAAAGCTCAAAATGGGCAAGTAGAATTGATTAAAATTGATGTAGATGCCAATCAAGAATTAGCCAAAGCCAAGCAGATTGAATCCATCCCCTATTTGGAATTCTATAAAGATGGCAAATTAGCCGACAAACAAATCGGCATGGGAGAAGCAAAAGCAATGACCGAAAAGTGGACGCAAATATTACTTTAAGAGGTAAGAACTAAGAGTTAAGAGTTAAGTAATATTGAATGTTTTACATGCAATCTAAAGCTACCTTTCAGTTCTTACCTCTTAACTCTTAGTTCTTACCCCCCATCAGCACCTCATCCGGATTTTTAAAATTCCTGCTGATAAAATTGTCAAGGTAGCAATCAAGGCAATAATTACCCAGATAGGGAAATAATTCAAGCTTAATCCAGTCAGGATTGCGCCAACCGCATAACCAAGATCCCTCCACAAGCGAAATACCCCTAAACTTTTCGCCCGATCCATGGGATGTGTATTCTGTGTAACTGCAGCCATAAAAGTGGGATACACCATCGCAGTACCTAATCCCAATAGCACTGATAATCCAGCAAAATGCCAATATGTTTGCGCCACAATCAAACCATAAAGCGCTAAGGCTTGAATGAACATACCTAAAATCAATAAATCTTTTTGGCAGATTATATCCGACATTTTCCCCGCTCCTAATTGCGCGATTCCCCATACCATCGGGTATAATGCAACAATGACTCCCATATCAGCCAATGGAAAGTCTTTTGCCAATAATAGCATAGGTAATAGCCCCCATATCATGCCATCATTCAAGTTGTTGATGAAACCCGCTTGCGTGACAGCCCCCAAATTCGGATGACTATAAGTCGTATCCCAAAATATAGATGTAAGGCGAGGCAACGAACTCTGTACAGCCGCTGTAGCAACATGCCCCCGCGTATCATGCACAAAAAATACAGATAGAAATAATCCCAATACAACAAAAGCAATCCCTAAATAAAAAGGATAGGGACGAATTCCGTAATGCTGAGCAATCCATGCCGTTAAAAATGCAACTAGGCCCACAGAAAGATATCCTGCAAATTCATTAATCCCCATCGCTAAGCCCCTGTTTCGATCACCTACCAAGTCAATCTTCATAGTTACCGTACTCGACCAAGCCAATCCCTGATTAATTCCCAACAAAACATTGGCCGCAATAATCCAATTCCAAGTAGGTGCCCACATGAAAATAAAGGGAATGGGTATCGCAAAAAACCAACCGAAAATCAATACATATTTCCGCCCGAAATGATTAGCAAAATGACCCGCGTAATAATTTGACAATGCTTTTGAAATTCCAAAAACAACAATAAATGAGAACATTGCTGCCTGCGACTCCATGCCAAAGAATTGCGATGCCAAACTAGGCAAAATGGATCGTTCTAAGCCAATCATTCCACCGACTAAGCCATTAATAAGTACTAATAAACTGAACTGTTTCCAATTTTCGAGTAATCCTAATTTCGTATCCATACCTAACATTTGTCCCTGCAAATGACTCGAAATGTTAAGCAATTCTACTTATCAAATGTTAAATTAGTTTCTCTTAGCTCGAATACGGCTTAAACTAACTTGAGTGATTCCCAAAAAAGAAGCGATGTACTTCAAAGGAACGCGCTTCAACACTTCGGGTTGTTCCTGACCAAGCAGTGAATATCGTTCTTCCGCCGTATGAAATTGCAAGTTTTCGATGCGCTGAATAGTTTGCACATATGAGCGCTCAAACATGCGGGTAAATAATCGCTCCAAATCTCGATGTCCTTCATAAAGTTCAGCTAATTTCTGAATCGAGATAGACCAGAC
>CAYZPQ010000225.1:0-2189 GCA_964480185.1 uncultured Planctomycetales bacterium
CCTAATTCCACAACTTTCAGCGCATCTTCACGACTATTAGCCCCAATATCAATCCAGAAATCTTTAATTTGCATGGCCTTGCCGCGTTCATTTTCTTCCATCAAATGAATAGGCTTTTTGCCAATCACCCCATGCACAATGCCGCGTTCATTTAAGATCTTCACAGGGCTTCCAGGTAACACCGCTGGATCAATACCTCCGACGGCAATCACATAAATAAACCCTTCTTTATCTATATGGGAAATCATAAAACCAATTTCATCAATGTGACCAGCAAGCATGATTTTAAATTTGGCATTGGGGTTTAACACCGCAATGGCGCTACCATGCACATCAACGGTTACTTTATCCGCATATTTGGCCGTACGCTTAACCCAAACCCGACGATTTGCGCCTTCATCACCAGATGGCCCACATTGGGATAATAAATCGACTAAGAAATCTTTTGATTCTGCCTGCATAATCATCACACCTTTCGTAAGAGTGTTTCAATGGTCGTATAACATTTATCACGAGGACAATCATTATACGCTAAATTTAGCCTACGCTCAAAAATATCCTCTGCGGACAACGCCATTTCAATATCCCGGCTATAAATGACCTGGGCTTTGATGGCATGGCCGCCTTCATATAATGGTTCAGCGAGTGATGGATCGGTTAAGGTTAATTTCAAGACATCGTCGAAACGTGAGCCATACACACTGATTAAATACCGAATGGTTTCAATCGATATGCCTCCATAACGATGACGCAATAGTTTTAATTCCTGATTCACCGCTCCTGATCCAAATAATGTAAATTGATGTCCGCTATTTATCTTACCCTTTAATTGAGGACACGCCTTAAGCACTGTTTCTTCTGCCATGGCACGATAGGTCGTGTATTTCCCACCCATCACATACCACACACCCGTCGATGATTTCTCAATGACATGCTTACGCGATACAGCCGAAGGCCCTTGCCCTGATGCATGATTTAATACCAAAGGCCTTACCCCTGCAAAGGTGGTAATAATTTTATCTTTATCAAAATGAATGTGAGGAAAAATGCGCTGCGCTTCATTTAATAAATACGCAATATCCTCATCACTACAGGTGACGCTATCCACATCACCTTTATAATCAGTATCTGTTGTGCCGATAAGCGTATTGCCATGAAAAGGAATGATAAAGAAAATGCGATTATCTTGTTTGGATTGAATTAAGAATGCTGTTGGGGCAATTTGTCCTCGGTATACCAAATGTGACCCTTTAGTCTGACGAATGCGCAGTGTCACATTGGCCACATCTTTCTGACGCAATTGATCGGCCCAAGGGCCTGTGGTCACAATGGTTGTTGCCGCTTTAATCGTAAACTCTTCACCTGTCATTGTATCAACGGCATTGACACCAACTATATGATGGCCCTCTTTAATAAAGTCTTTGGCTTCCACATAATTCGCTAATTGTGCGCCATAATGATCAGCCATGAGTGCATTCTCGAGCACAATACGGCTATCATCCATTTGCGCATCATAATATTCAACCCCACCGACTAAATTCGTACGATTAATCCCTGCCGCTAGACTAACCACTTCATCGACGGACAATAAACGATGCCGTCCAATACGGTATTTGCCACTTAAAAGATCATACAGCCACACACCAATAGCCATCATCCACAAAGGGCGTTTGTCATTTTTATAAACAGGAACAACAAAAGGAAGAGGCTTAACCAAGTAGGGAACGCTTTGCCATTGAATATAACGTTCACGCAATGCTTCACTGACTAAATCAAATTCGAAATTTTCTAAGTACCGTATCCCACCATGCAATAACTTTGTCGAGCGGCTCGACGTGCCCCAGGCAAAATCATGCTTCTCTATTAAGCACACGCGCAAACCCCCTAAAGCCGCTAAATGAGCAATGGCGCAGCCATTAATCCCACCACCGACGATAAGCAGGTCAAATGTCTTATTTTTAATTTGATCAATGGAGCGTTTCATAAGCCTTGACCAACTGTTCTTTCTTTAACTTTGGCATGCATTTAATTTGATATTCACGAATCAATGCATGCGAGCGGTTCAATTGCGTCTCGCTATACACTAACACCACAGGCCCAAATATGCGTGTGTATTTTGCACCCGTGCCCTTATTATGTTTAACTACACGCGCCTCGACGTCATTCGTAATACCCGTATATAAATGCTG
>CAYZPQ010000226.1:0-2183 GCA_964480185.1 uncultured Planctomycetales bacterium
CAACGGCAGTATTAAAGAGAGCTTGCCCCATGCTATAAGGTACCAATTTATCATCCGGGCTATGCACAATTAATTTAGGCACGGTAATAGACTTTATTTTACTAATGGAATCAAACTTAATCGCCATGAAGAAAGATGGAATAAAAGGATACAACCGTTTCGCCATGTCTTTGCCCGATGTAATGGATGAATCAACGACGAGCGCATCAACGGGTCTTTGGGTGGCTAAATCGATCGCCACAATACCACCTAATGATGTGCCATACGCCACAATTTTTTTATCTACCAACGTCGGCTGTTGTTTAATCCAATCAAACGCCGCTTGAGCATCACGGTAAATGCCTTGTTCAGTCGGCTTACCTAAACTTTGACCAAATCCACGGTAATCATAGACCAACACCGCAAAACCTAAATCATGAAAAAACTTTAACTTCATCAGACGATCAGAAATATTACCTGCATTGCCATGGCTATAAAGAATGATGGTCGATGCATTAGGATTTTTAACAAACCATCCGTGTATCTTTACTTGATCTGATGTCGTCATCCACGCATCTTCCCACTGCAATTGAAAGAATGACGGGTTCATGTTCATTTGCTTGCTGGGATAAAATACACTTTTCGCTTCGAGATAACGCACGAGGATAAATAAAGCAATCAAGCCAATGGCAAGGATAGAAAGGATATAAGTCATGATCTTCATATTAGGTATTGCGTAATACAGCCAATGTAATCATCGTCCGTATGGCTTTGATGACTTCTTCTGTTTTGCAGGGCTTGGTTAAATAATGGTCTGCTTCTAAATGTTGCGAGCGCTGCACACTATCAAAATCACCTAATGCAGAAACAATGATGACCGGAATCCATACTTTTGTCGGTGGGTCTTTTCTTAAATTCTTTAATACACCCCATCCATCTAAACCAGGCATGGTTAAATCAAGCACCACCACGTCGGGTTTTTCTTGTTTGATTTTTTCCCAGGCAGATAAGCCCTCATACGCGGTAATCACGTCAAAGCCAGCATCACGAATTTTCTTTGCCAGGATATCGGTGATGACTTGCTCATCATCTGCAATTAATACTTTAATGACATTAGGCATATAATTAAATTACTTTGCCGTTGGTTCAGATTTACGTGCGGAGGAATAATTTTTCAAATCATAGAAAATCTCACGCGAAGGCATTTCAATACGATCAATGATGACCGAAGCTTTGGCAAAAAATGTTTCAGCCATGGTGTCATGATAGTCGGAGAATATGACAATGCGTTTAACCCCTGCAGCGATTAAAGCCTTGGAACAATTAGTACAGGACATATTCGTGACATACGCCGTTGCCCCATCGACGCGATGACCACTTTTCGCCGCTTGAAGCAAAGCATTCATTTCCGCATGCACCGTACGCACACAGTGATTATCAACCAATAAACATCCTACATCTTCGCAGTGATCATCTCCGGGAATGGAGCCATTATAACCCGTTGCAATCACATTTTTATTACGCACTAAGACACAGCCGCAATGCATGCGCGGGCAGGTAGCGCGTTCGGAGGCGAGCATGGCTAATTTCAAAAAATATTCATCCCAATTTGGTCTTTTCAACATAATCTCCTTTAAATAAAGAATTGCTTAGGGTAGTTTAGCAAATCGTTGCCGTTTTGTGCCATTAATTTCTATCGTCTCAAGGAACATGGATTTAGGACGCACCCACAAAGAATCCGCGCCATACACGGTTTCATACAATGCCTTATAGACCACAAGCTCTTCATTCGTTTCGCTATGATGTGCAAGGCCAATGACTTCGTAATGTTTGCCCTTATAATGTTCCCACACCCCTTTTAAATCATCTGACATAATTTTTTCCATCCCTCATGAAACGTCGGCTCATGCGTTAATAAACTGACCACAATAAAATTATCACCGGGCATGTCAAAATAATACCCTGGGTAAATTATCAAACCCTCGGCTACAGCTTTTAAACAAAACATTTCATCCTCACAATGAGCAGGCAAACGGGCAATTAAATACCAGCCACCCTGAGGCGTGATTAATTCAAGTTGAGCGGGATGATGCGCCTTGGCATATGCTAAATTACGTTGAAGACGGGCTTTAACTTCATCTTGAATGATGTCGACATCTTTTAACCATTCAACGGCGGCTAATTGCACAGGTATATTCACTGAT
>CAYZPQ010000227.1:0-1887 GCA_964480185.1 uncultured Planctomycetales bacterium
CCTTCATGATCTTTCGGGATTTATCGTATTCGCAGGAGCCTTTGTGCTTTTGTTTGCCGTGGTTAAATTACTGGAGTGATGATGGCAGGAAACAAAAAACAGACCAGGGTTATACAAGCCATATTGCTTGTAACATTTTTTCTTTCACTTAATCTCTACTTTAAAGTGGCTAAGGAAACCGATACGGTAAATATTGCCGAATTTCCAAAAGCCATCGGTACATGGAGTTCAGTGGATCTGCCGATATCGGCTGAAGATCTTTCCATGCTTGAAACAAAGAATGCATTTGTCCGTAAATACACGAATAAAATCGACGGGGGAGAAGTCTATTTGTTTTTGGTTTATTCGCAGCATAACCGGAAAGTGGCGCATCCGCCGGAAATATGTTATTTGGGCAGCGGCGTTACAATCACGGAAAATATTCATGACCCTATATCCGTTGAATATAATAACTTGACAATACAAACAAACAGACTTAAACTATTGCGGAAAAATTTGGAACACATCGCGTTTTATTGGTTTAAAGTAGGAGATCGATTTACATCGAATTATTGGCAGCAACAGCTGATGATTGCGATTAATTCGATCAGAGGGCAGACAACAGGTAGTGCGTTAATACGCATTTCAGCTGACGTGACTAGCGATACGCAAGATCAGGCTATCAGAAACATAAAGTCGTTTACGAGCCTAATTACTCCTTCGTTATTTAAGTATCTTCCTTAGGTTTAAAGTCCACAGTTTAATGTAATACCTAAAGATACCCGCTAAAGTACGCAGAAAACTGCTGTTTCGACAGGTAATATCAATATTTGTCGAAAAATTTCAACAGTTGTTGACCTCGTAGAGCCTATATACAACACTTTTAAAAGACAAATTTATAACAATTACAGCTAATATCACACAATTTGTTTATTTCCAGCAGTTTAGGTAATAAGTGGTTTTCCTCCCTGAATCCATGGACTTGGCACACAAATTGCTCTAATGTTGATACGAGGTTGGGGGAACAACCAAAGCTGTTAAATCTGAAGGAAATGTATGAAAAACAGTGCTAAACGGATAAATTTAGGAATCACACTCTTAGTCGGAGCAACACTCTGCCTGATTGCCGTCACCAAAGCGGAAGCTACCGTTTCTTTCGTTAAATCAGAAGACAGCGCCACTCCCGTGGTTCAAGACCTCAGCAAAACCCGTACATCTATTGCCGTAGATTCAAAAGATTCCCGTTCGCATGCTCCGGAACCCACCACTCTGGCCCTTATTGGTGGTAGCTTAATCAGCATGATCATGAGCTTCCTTCGCAGAACTTATTTTCTAGCGAAACGCGCAGTTGACGTTACCGGTGCCGCCATTGGACTTATCCTTCTTTCACCGCTTCTATTAATTACAAGTATCCTAATTAAGCTGACCTCTAAGGGTCCTATCTTTTACAGCCAAGTCCGTGTAGGTAAAAACGGCAAACATTTTGAGATTTACAAATTCAGAACAATGAAGGTCGATGCCGAAAAGGGCACAGGTCCTGTTTGGGCATCTAAGAATGACAACCGCTTGACTCCTATTGGTGGCATCTTGAGAAAAGCCCGTATCGATGAAATTCCTCAGTTTGTTAACGTATTAAGAGGGGATATGAGCCTCGTAGGTCCTCGCCCTGAAAGACCTATGTTCGTAGAACAGCTTAAGAACCAGATTTCCGGCTATGAAAAACGCTTGGATGTGAAGCCCGGCATCACAGGCTTAGCCCAGGTATGGCACAACTACGATGAAACCATTGAAGACGTCCGTAAAAAGATTAAATATGACGTTCTTTACATCCGTAAGGCTTGTTTCTGGACAGACGTTCGCATTCTTTTGCGCACATTCAAAGTTGTCTTCACCGGTGCTGGCGCCAGA
>CAYZPQ010000227.1:1897-2170 GCA_964480185.1 uncultured Planctomycetales bacterium
GTTTTGATTACAGCATGGCAAAATGATATTATAATTGGCAAATGACCATGAAAAATCGGAAAAAGTTATCGCAGGGTCATTTATTGAATCAAAATCCGCTTTTCTTGCTGCGCGCATCACTTCACAGCATTTGCCAGAACCCCGTCATTGTCTTTCCAACCATTGTGCTCGCGTTCATTCAATTCTTTACCCTTGAAATTCTCTATTTTGCCCCGCAATACCCATTGTCTTATTTCTTTGTAAAAGTTCCAACAGTCAAAGGAGTGGTCTACA
>CAYZPQ010000228.1:0-1290 GCA_964480185.1 uncultured Planctomycetales bacterium
ATGAAGCGGGTTATCGAAGAAAAAGAATGGACACTTTTTTCTCCCGATGAAGTTCCTGATTTGCATGATCTTTATGGCAAAGCGTTTGAACAACGCTATGAATATTACGAAGAGCAAAATCGTCAAGGTAAAATGAAACTCACTAAGACTATGCCTGCGGTTGAATTGTGGAGAAAGATGTTAACACGTCTTTTTGAAACAGGACATCCATGGTTTACCTTTAAAGATGCATGTAATGTTCGCTCTCCTCAAGATCATGTTGGGGTGATTCATAGTTCAAATCTTTGCACGGAAATTACGCTTAATACTTCAGCTGAAGAAACAGCAGTTTGTAATTTGGGGTCAGTGAATTTAAGTCGTCATATTAAAGATGGTAAAGTTGATTATGTAGCGCTTGAAAAAACAATTAAGACTTCTATTCATATGCTTGATAATGTGATTGATATTAACTTCTATCCAATTAAGGAGGGGGAAACTTCTAATAAACGCCATCGCCCAATTGGAATGGGGATTATGGGGTTTCAGGATGCACTCTTTAAATTAAATATTAGTTTTGCCTCTCCAGAAGCTCTTGAGTTTGCAGATACCATGGGAGAATTTGTTGCCTATCACGCTATTTTAGCTTCCTCTGAACTTGCAAAAGAACGGGGCGCTTATTCGACCTTTAAAGGTTCAAAATGGGATCGCAATTTGTTTCCTGTTGATACGATTGATCTTTTAGAACAAGAACGAGGCATGCATATTCCGCTTTCTCGTAAAGGATATATGGATTGGACACCGGTACGTGAACATGTAAAACGGTATGGTATGCGTAATTCAAACACCATGGCAGTTGCTCCTACGGCTACTATTTCAAATATTACTGCTTGTTATCCGTGTATTGAGCCGCTTTATAAGAACCTTTACGTTAAGGCAAATATGGGTGGTGAATTTACGATAGTTAATCGTTACTTGATTGAAGACCTTAAACAAGTGGGGCTTTGGAGTCAGGATATGCTTGATATGATTAAGTATTATGATGGTAGCATTCAACGTATAGAAAGTATCCCTGCTCATATTCGAGAAAAGTATTTAGAGGCATTTGAGCTTGATCCTCTTTGGCTTCTTGAACTTACTGCAGCTCGTGGTAAATGGATTGATCAAAGTCAGTCGCATAATGTTTTTGTTGGTTCTGTCTCAGGTAAAGTACTTGATATGATTTATAAGCGTGCATGGCAACTCGGTATAAAGTGTATGTATTACATGCGTACGCTTGGAGCAAGCCAGATTGAAAAAGCAACCTTGGATGCC
>CAYZPQ010000228.1:1300-2153 GCA_964480185.1 uncultured Planctomycetales bacterium
AAATGGCTAACGAATGTAGCCTTGTTGACCCTGATTGCGAAGCTTGCCAATAAATTTGAATAAACCATGACGAATAAGGAATATTCATGAAAGTATTTTTTAATACATCCGGTATTATCTCTAATTCAAAAACTGATCCGAATAAAATTTTGCCTATGCGCTACCCGTGGGCGCGTCACCATTATAAAGATGGCATAGCAAATACCTGGACTCCCGAAGAAATTTCTATGCAAAAAGATGTTGAGCAGTGGAAAGATCCTAAATTTCTTTCTCCCGATGAACGTCGGTTGATTATGTGGAATATGGGTTTTTTCTCCACTGCTGAATCTCTTACTGCAAATAACTTAGTATTGGCTGTCTATCGCCATGTTACCAATCCTGAATGTCGCCAATATCTTTTGCGTCAAGCATTTGAAGAAGCAGTTCATACCGATACGTTTATTTACTGTTGTGATTCTTTAGGTCTCAATCCTGACGAACTTTATAATATGTACTTTACGATTCCTTCAATTGACGCCAAAGATACCTTTGTAATTAATCTGACCAAGTCTATTTTTGATCCTACGTTTGAAATCAACAGCTTAGAAACTCTGAAAATGTTCTTACATGATCTGATTGGGTATTACGTGATTATGGAAGGAATTTTCTTCTATGCAGGTTTTGCTATGATGCTTGCTTTAAAGCGTCAGAATAAGATGATCGGTATTGGTGAGCAATTTGAGTACATTATGCGCGACGAAAGTATTCATCTTGCGTTTGGGTGTGATCTTATCAACACCATTAAGCGTGAAAATCCTGCAGTTTGGACTAAAGAATTCCAAGATGAGATTGTTGAGCTTATTAAAAAAGCAGT
>CAYZPQ010000229.1:0-2106 GCA_964480185.1 uncultured Planctomycetales bacterium
GGTGTGATGTTAATTGCCGAAGGATTTGGCCAACACATTTCCAAAGGCTACATCTATTTCGCGATGGCATTCTCGGTTTTTGTTGAGGTGATAAATATTAAGGTGCGGTCGATTAAGAAGAAAATAATAAGTTAGAAGAAAGTGGGGACACGATGGCCTTCTTAAGAAAATCGATCTTCATCATAGCGGTATTGATACCTTCTTTCCTTTTTGCCGACGAAGTTCTTTTAAAATCTGGTCAAAAAGTAGAAGGTAAAATCATTGAACAGAATGATAAATATATCAAGATCGATACAGGTCTTGGAACAGCCATCACCTATTACATGGATGAAATTGACAGTGGGAAAGCACTGAAATCGCAAAGTGCGCCTATATCAAATTTAACTCCAGACATTGTATTGCCCCCCGCCGAGGTGTCCACACAAGTTTCTCCTGAATCAAATTTGCCTGATGTGAAGGGTAATGTCCCAGCAGTGAATCAAGCTGAATTAACCGTTGCTAATGCAGATAATATCTCGTCGCTTACACCCCCCGTTTTAAATCCTTCACAAGAGAATTCTTCTCAAGAGGTGGTCAAAGATTCTGTGACAGCAGATGCTCCTAGCGTAAAAGGACGAGTTCAAGGACTTCCATTTGCCTTGGAAAATGCAACGTTCAGTATCTATATGAATACGTTAGAACTTCGGCAAGGAAAGGATTTTTTTGCTGACTTAGAGGTTCTTATATTCTTATTCAGCCCTGAAGGAACTTCGTGGGAAAATGCCCAACTGCATATTACCCCTGAAAGCACGGGGAATCTACCCCATGTATGGAAGAAATGGAAAGTAGAAGGAAAGGGCATTCCAGAATCCAAGACGTATATGTCTGGCTATAATCTTGATCTGACGTTTGGCGCAATTAAAGATGGCAAAATCCATGGAACAATTAAGTTACGTATTCCCGACGAAGAAGGTAGTTATGTTGAGGGTAGTTTTGATGCTGTAGTTACTAATAATACGCCTCAGAAAAGCCCAAAGACAGTGTTCATGGCAGGAAACGGGTTGACCAAAGCACTATCAGGTAAATCAATTCTATGGGCAAGTTTGGGTGGATTTGGTATTGCCCTCATGGTGATTGCGTGTATCGCTTTATTAATTTTTCCTGCACTTTGCTTGCAATATATTGCCAAGAAAACTAATAGAGGAGAAGCCTGGATGGCGTGGATGCCGATTGCGAATCTTTTCCTCATGTGTAAGATTGGGGATATTCGTTACACGTGGTTATGGCTTTTATTACTGGCTGTAATACCCATTTTGGGTTGGATTGCGGTGATGGGTTTATTTGCTTTTATCTGGTATAAAATTGCATTGGCATTAAACAAACCCGGCTGGTGGGGAATTTTAGCAATTGTTCCCGGGGTCAATATGATCGCGCAAGGTTATTTAGCTTTTTCAGAGTGAGGAGAATGCAATGCCGCAGTATATCTTAATGATGTTCATTTCACTCCTATTCTTTCCCTTCATGGCATTTGCTGATTTCTCTGATGTTGATAAAGCAGAAATTCAGCAACATATTAAGACGATTGAACAGTCTCTTGAGAAGGGAGATACAACAAATATTATCGCGCTGATTTCTCCGAATGCCTCAGCCCAATTAAAGAGTGACATTGAAACTAATTTAAGTGGTAAGAAAATTCATTTCAAACAAGAAGAGATAAGTAAGTGGACCAATGTTTCTCCGTCGTCTGTTAAGATTGAGGGAAATTTTGCCGCGTCAGGCTATCGTTGGAAAATGGATGGCTTAGGAAATTATTTCATCTTTGAGAAAGTGAATGACTATTGGTTATTGCTTGATACAGATTTTCATCAAAAGTTGAGTCCAGAATTTTGGTGGAAGTTTGCCAAAAGAATAATGACCATTGTCATCCCAATCTTTCTCATCACATTCGCCTTCTGGGTGTGGATGCTGGTGGATTGTTTAAAGAAATCAAGTAAAGACAAACTGATTTGGGTATTGTTAATTGTCTTTTTAAATCTCTTAGGGGCAATTTTGTATTTCTTTATTGAACGAAAGAAAGTAGTGACGCAGTAAAATGGTGTCACCATTTTTAAAGCAGGTAAAGCAGGG
>CAYZPQ010000230.1:0-1127 GCA_964480185.1 uncultured Planctomycetales bacterium
AGGCACAAGTGTGCTCAAGCCTTTAGTGGGTGTGGCCAATGATGGGCCAAGTGATGCCGCGGTTATTCGTCCACGTTTATCCTCGGATAAAGGTATTGCAGTATCGAATGGGATTAATGTCCGCTATGGCATGATTGATCCTTATCACATGGCGGTTGGATGTATTGATGAAGCCATACGTCAAATTGCCTGTGTTGGTGGGTCGATGGATCGTATTGCCATCTTAGATAATTTTTGTTGGGGAAATCCCGATAAAGCAGATCGTTTAGGTAGTTTAGTGCGTTGTGCGCAAGGTTGCTATGATGCCTCGATGGGATTTGGTACGCCATTTATTTCGGGTAAAGATTCTTTATACAATGAATATACGGAGAATGGCAAATCATTGGCTATTCCTGGAACAATTTTGATTTCAGCGATTGGCATTGTCGATGATGTGAAAAAGACTGTGTCCATGGATTTGAAGTCGGCAGGTAATAGCATTTATGTGTTAGGGACAACCTATGATGAATTAGGTGGTTCTATTTATTTAGCCAATTTGAATGATCAACTTGGGGTAAATGTGCCGCAGGTGAATGTGAAAGCAGCATTGAAATTATACCAACGCGTGCAAGAGGCGATTGCTAAACGCTTGATCGTTTCCGCACATGATTCTTCCGACGGTGGTTTAGCAGTTGCTTTAGCAGAAATGGCTTTTGCCGGTGGGCTTGGTGTGACAGCTTTACTCTCAAAAGTTCCCTATAAAGGAAAACGATTACGTGATGATGTGATTTTATTTAGTGAAAGCCATTCACGTCTTATTGTTGAAGTGAAGCCTGCACAAGAAAAAGCATTTAAGGCATTGTTTAAAGGCTTGCCGTGCGCCAAAATAGGTAGCGTTGAACAAAGCCCGGAATTTATTGTCTATGGGTTAAAAGACACGGTTGCGATTAATGCAAACATCGATCAATTAAAAGAAATTTGGCAATCCCCATTGAGGTAAGCATGAAAAAACTACGAAAGACTCCCCAAGCCCCTGATTTAGAAATGATGGAAGATCCATGGCGCATATTTCGCATCATGGCTGAGTTTGTCGACGGGTTTGAAGAATTAAAAGACATTGGTCCTGCTGTTTCCATTTTTGGTTCTGC
>CAYZPQ010000230.1:1137-2031 GCA_964480185.1 uncultured Planctomycetales bacterium
GAATCGTTATTATAAAGATGCTGAAAAGACAGCCGCGTTACTCGTCAAAGCAGGTTATGCTGTTATTACCGGTGGCGGTCCAAGCATTATGGAAGCAGGGAATAAAGGCGCTTTGGAAGCCAAAGGCCAATCGATTGGATTAAATATCGATTTACCTTTTGAACAAAAGCCTAATCCTTACATCAATCATTTGATCAACTTCCATTATTTCTTTTGCCGCAAAGTATGCTTTGTGAAATACGCCAAGGCTTTTGTTATTTTTCCAGGTGGTTTTGGGACGATCGATGAATTATCCGAAAGCATTACCTTAATTCAAACCATGCGCATGGAGAAATTCCCTGTCATTTTATACGGCAGTGAGTATTGGAAAGGTTTATTGGATTGGTTTGCAGGGCCTATGCTTCATGAAAGATGCATTGATGCCAAAGACTTGGATATCATGGAAATTGTAGATTCTCCCGAGGCTGTTATTAAAAGCATTAAGAAATTCTATAAGGGAAAACATATCCCTAAATCAGCGCATCAGCGTCTATAAATTATCAAAGATCATTATGTCACATCATGTTAAAGTTTTAGTATTGCGCACAGCCGGGACAAATTGCAACGAAGAAACAGCGTTTGCGTTTGCGCGTTTTGGGGCCACAGTTGAACAAATTCATGTCAGTGTGTTGGTTGCCAAACCGGCTTTATTGCGTGATTATCATATTTTGGCATTGCCTGGTGGATTTAGCTATGGGGATGACATTGCTTCTGGCCGTATTCTCGCCAATGAATTACGTTTGAAACTCGGTGAAGAAATAAAGAAGTTTATCGCGACTGGAAAATTAGTCATTGGGATTTGCAATGGGTTTCAAATTTTAACCAAAGCAGGTTTATTGCCAGGGCTTGGTCTTT
>CAYZPQ010000231.1:0-2031 GCA_964480185.1 uncultured Planctomycetales bacterium
AGATCTTAATCTTATTCGGAAGGATTTTCCCATTTTAGACCAACAGGTCAATGGGGCACCATTGGTGTATTTTGATAATGCGGCGACTACTCAGAAACCTCAAGGGGTCATTGATGCTTTGCAGCATTACTATACAAAAGACAATGCGAATATTCATCGTGGATTACACACGCTCGCAGAGCGCGCCACCACGGCGTATGAATTGACGCGTAAAAAATTAGCCGACTTCTTAAATGCTCCTGCTACCGATCAAATCATATTTACCTCAGGTACTACTGCTGGGATAAATCTCGTAGCTCAAACGTTTGGAAGAGCCACTTTTAAAGCGGGTGATGTGATTTTAGTTTCCAATTTGGAGCATCATTCAAATATTGTCCCGTGGCAAATAATTGCCCAGGAAACTGGCGCGGAAGTTCAAGTCATTCCTGTGCTTGAAAACGGTGTTTTGGATATGGAAGCCTACCAATCCTTGTTGAATAATCGCGTGAAGTTGGTTGCAGTAAATCATGTTTCCAATGCCATTGGGACAATTAATCCAATCAAACAGATGATTGATCACGCTCATGCCATAGGAGCCAAGGTGCTCATAGACGGGGCACAATCTGTTGCGCATTTTGATATTGATGTGCAAGATTACGACATGGATTTTCTGGCCTTTTCGGCTCATAAGTTATTTGGGCCAACGGGTGTTGGAGTGCTCTATGGCAAGCGTGAATTATTGGAAGCTATGCCCCCATATCAAGGAGGAGGGGAGATGATTAAAGAAGTGAGTTTTTCAGGGACGACATACAATGAATTGCCTTATAAGTTTGAGGCAGGCACGCCTAATATTGCGGATGTTTGTGCGTTCGGATTTGCACTTGATTACCTCCAATCTTTGCCTAAGAATGCGGTTTGGGAACAAGAAAAAGCCTTGTTGGATTATGCAACGGAACAATTAGCACAAATTGATGGTTTGCGTATTGTTGGCCAAGCCCCTGAAAAAATTGCTGTTGTGAGTTTTGTTATCGATGGAATACACCCACAAGATATCGGGGTGTTATTGGATAAATTTGGCATAGCGATTCGGACTGGTCATCATTGCGCGCAACCTTTAATGGCGCGATTTGATATCGTAGGGACCTGTCGGGCATCCTTCGCGTTTTACAACACGAAAGAAGAAATTGATTTATTGGTGAAAGCGCTGAAGCGGACCATCATGATGTTGGCATAATATGAGTACAATCAACCAAATACAGGAGGAATTAATCGAGGAATTTGGCCTTTTCGAAGATTGGGCTGATAAATATGAATACCTGATTGATTTAGGAAAGAAGTTGGCCCCCATGCCGGCAGAATTTAAGACAGAAGAAAATGTCATAAAGGGATGCCAAAGTAAGGTTTGGCTCCATGCAGAAAAGCAAGGGGATAAAATTGTTTTTTTTGCAGATTCTGAGGCAATCATTGTCAAAGGAATGATTAGCATGTTGATTCGGGTTTTATCGAATCATACGCCTTCTGAAATTATGCAGGCGGATTTGTATTTTATCGATCAAATTGGGATGTCCCAACATTTGGCACAGACGCGTTCCAATGGCCTAGTTGCCATGGTCAAACAAATGAAAAATTATGCCCTTGTGTTTAATACAATAGCTTAAGTAAAGGATGATGACAGAAGCAGAATTAAAAGAAGCAGTCGTAAAGGCAATTAAAACGGTTTATGATCCGGAGATACCGGTGGATGTCTATGAGTTGGGGTTGATCTATGAAATCAAGATTTTCCCTGTGAATAACGTCTATATTCTGATGACCTTAACGTCCCCTTCATGCCCATCAGCTGAAAGTATTCCTGTGGACATCGAGAAGGCCGTTCGAGAAATTGAGGGTATTGCTGAAGTGTCTGTTGAATTGACATTTGATCCACCATATTCACAGGATATGATGTCGGAAGTTGCCAAATTGGAACTTGGTTTTATGTAATTGTGTTTAGAAAATTAAAAATAGAAATAATATGTATCCAGAACATTTAGTACATCCCATGCGGATGGATAT
>CAYZPQ010000232.1:0-1971 GCA_964480185.1 uncultured Planctomycetales bacterium
AGCCCAGTTGCTAAAAGCATATAGGATTTTTCCATCCCTTCGGTCATGCGAATACCGACATAAGAACCATCTTTAGTTTCAGCAAATTTTTGTATTTTCTTTGAGAATTTTCGCTGTTCCAGTGTGGGGGCAATATTCACAAGAAGACCATCTGACCTTTCGCCTTCAGAATAATTAACCATTTGGCCTTCATATTTTAACTGTCCTGCGTTCGGTACGATCCAGTCGTCTTTACCTTCCGACATTAAACTCAACCAATACTCATTTTTCTCAATGCCTTTAATTCGGCCTATCACTTTAAATGGATTTCCTTCTATGGTCACTCTTTCATTAGCAACAATCTCTTTGTTGGTTTTTACCCGGAAAGTCTGTTTTGGAACTGGCTTATCTAACTTCAGGTTGCTATCGTTTCGTACATCGGCAATCTCCCGATACATGGCGCTCATTTCAGGTACATTCATAAACTCACGCATCCTTACTTTTGGCTTCAGTGAATTTGTAACACCAAATTCGATTTCCGAACCTACACGGGCAAAAGTATTAGCCCACTGGTCAAATGACTGTATTCCCATTTCTGCCAGTTTGTTTGGTCTCAGGTATTTGAAGAGAGAATACATTTCAACCATCGTGTTACTGATCGGGGTGCCGGAAGCAAATACGGTACCCTTATCACCGCCATACAACTTCTGCAGATACCGGATTGCGAACAGCATATTGAAAGCCTTGGCAGATCCCTTCGGGCTGCCCAGTCCCGAAATTCCGCGCTGGATGGTATTATATGCAAGGTTTTTAAATTGCTGGCTTTCATCCACAAACATGAAATCAATGCCCATTTCATCAAAGGTTTTTAGGTACACATCCTTTGACATAAGCGTTAATTTATTCAGCCGATCTTCAAGGTTTTGCTTTCTCTGTTCCAACCCATTTAATTCACGCTTAGATAAATCATGGTCCTTGGCAATTCTGATATCATTTTCCAGCGCATCGATCTCTTGTTGAATAATTTCCTGCTGAATATCTCGGGGCTGTTCAATCTTTCCAAACTGATCATGGGTCATAACAATAAGATCCCAGTTATTATTTGCCATCTTGGCAAAGAAAGCCCTCCGATTTTGAGGCGTAAAGTCCTTTTCCTTTGGCGACAATACTTTTCCCATAGGGAAAGCATTTTTATACTCCCGGGCTAAATCGGCTGTATTAGCCTTTAGGCCGATAATAATGGGCTTTTTAAATAAGCCCATCTGTTTGCCCTTGTACGCAGCAAGAACCATTGTAAGGGTCTTTCCGGCCCCCACGATATGATCTAAAATACCTCCCATCTGCTGTAATACCATCCAGGCACCGTCCTTTTGGTGAGCACCTATTTTTTCTACTGGTATTTTAATATGGGCGTATCCTGGAAATAGCAATTTGCTACCATCGTATTTACGAATGACAGTATTGTTATAATTCTGGTTATAATAATTAACAAGATCATTTCTTCTCTCATCATCTTGCCATATCCAGTTTTCAAACGCCTGTTTTATTTTGTTGACCTTATCATTTGCTTCTTTGGTTGCTTTCTCATTTACTACCGTACGCTGTGGTGGCCCTTTGAAAGTATCGGTAACAACTGGCATTCTGTTCTGAATAGCTTCTGCAAGAAGGTCAAACCCATTCATCCTGGTAGTACCATACACATCACTCACTTCGGTATTAACTTCCCGGCCCGATACACTTACGCGACCAGTAGAAAGTTTTGTGATGGAAACATTCTGTTTGAATATCTGTGAGGCAAACTGATTCAGATATTTAGTATCAATCCACGGTGCAGAAATTGGGGCATAAATTTGAGAAGCATTAAGGTCTGCTGGTTGAGCAGCTTCTAAAGCGGCGACATTATCAGCATAAAATTTGTCCGTATTGGCTGCAATTTTTGCTTCATTTAACTTCTTTCTTACGTTGCCGGATAGATAGTGATCTTTAGTTTCA
>CAYZPQ010000233.1:0-727 GCA_964480185.1 uncultured Planctomycetales bacterium
ATAGAAATGTCGAATGATCAAAAGAATAATTTGCACTCTTGGTCTCTGACATTTTTGATGTATCCACACGCGCGGCATATACCTTAAACGTATCAATAGCCAAACGAATTTGATGTTCGGTTCCCGTAAGCCCCACAATGCGTGAATCGAACTGGTCGGTATATTTTTTTATAATTTCGGCTGTATCACGCATTGGATCTACTGTAATAAATATTGGCGTGACACGCCCCGCTTTATCCGACGGTAAGGCAGCCATAATATCAGCAATTTTCAACAATTCTGTTGGACAGATGGAAGGACAATGCGTAAATCCAAAAAAAATTAATTTATATTGTCCCGCAAATGTTGAGGGGGTTACAGTTGCTTCGTTCTCATCAATTAAAGTAAAGTCACCCGTTAATCCCGAAGCCGTCATTCTACCATTTGAAATAGACGCAATTGATGTTGATTTTATTGTTAATAAAATAAAGCTAACCGTTATTAAAGCGAAAAGAATAACAAATAAAAAAATGACTAGTCTTGTTTTCGGCGACATAAAAACTCCAATAAGCCTTAATAATTTTCAAGCTTATCGTATTATGACGATCTGTGTAAAGATATCTATCGGTTATTCCATCACATATAAATTACTCAACTCTGCTGCGATACGCTGAAACGCATCAATCAATTCAGCTTGAGTCGGAGCATCGTGATATTTATCCTCATCACTCGCACATTGACGAAAATA
>CAYZPQ010000233.1:737-1950 GCA_964480185.1 uncultured Planctomycetales bacterium
AATAATTTTTTGTTGTGTTTGAAATACCAGAAGTAAAGGTAATGGTATAAATTTTAATTCCATCAGCTTTCATATTTTGGCACGTTGTTAATAATTTTTGATCCAAATTTGTATCGGTTAGGCGTAGAGTAGCCCATGGACCGTAGGCACTATATGAACTACCAATATTATTATCTCCATCGGTCATCAGAACCACAACCTTACGAATTTGTTCATCATTAAATGTAGTTCCCTCACGGAAGGGCGCATTAGGTGATAATAGGCGATATCCCCACACCATACCAATATTGCTTAAGGTATTTCCAGATGCCGTGAGGTTTGAAATTCTAGATTTGATCGTTGATTTCTCGGCGGTCAAGGGAAGAACATAAGCTTTATTACAATTAGTATTCGGCGCAGATGTATTCCCACTATTAGAGACATAACGATACATATTCCAACGCCAGCTACTTTGCGAATCAATCACATCATTATTAGGTGATTGCTCAAGAATGCATCCCCACCAAGCTGTTGTACTGCCCGATCCGCTTTGCTTGAAGCTGAGATTATAAGGATTATTGACAAAAGCAGTGTCATAAGTTGATCCATCTGGTTTCTTTCCAAGTCCATAAGGACCAACATTAACTGTTGTGGCAAAAGGGACAAGACCGATGCGAACCAAGTTTGAACAATTTGACCCGGGGCATAAAATATCCGTAAAACTGGTCGCAGCAGTTCGCAATGTCCCAATGTTATTATTGGTTGACATTGATCCGGTAACATCCAAAACAAGCCCCACTTCAACACCTCGGACTTGACGTTGTACAACGGCGTTTCCGTTAATCGTGACTTCAGATATACCCAATACTTTCATAAAGGAAGTGTCCATATTAACAGCCGCCGAAACGCGTAAAGTTGACCCTGTTTGCTCGATATTTAAGGTAATATTTTGATCACTTTGATAATTTTTCCGAAAAAATGCGTTGACACGATCATTCAATTCATCGGTGGTTAAGTTTGGCGATCCTGCGCCTGCAAGGGCAGCGGCATCAAGAGCATGTGTTAATCGTTCTTTTTCCAACAAGGATCGTGACAAATCAACGGCAACTCCCATGGCGCCGACAACAACAGGTATTGCAACTGCAAAGGCCATCATGGTCGCCCCGGATGTTGAGCGTCTAAAATGATTGATCAATTTTTCGACATAATTAAACATGGTCATTTCCCCTCAGCT
>CAYZPQ010000234.1:0-1946 GCA_964480185.1 uncultured Planctomycetales bacterium
TTATAGAGATGATATAATTTTAGAATTAGAAAAAAGAATTTATAACAACATTAAGAAAACATATAGTACCGACATATATGACATTGATTCTATTTTTGGTGGTAAACCTAAACAACCCATTGCCTACCCACCCATGCCTCATGCGGTCTTTACTCACCCCCAAGTGGCTGGTGTTGGCATGACGGAACAAGACTTGAAAGCCAAAGGCATTGCCTATGTCGTCGGTCTTAATACTTATAAGTCGAGCGCCATGGGCATGGCGCTTTTAAGTGACAGTGGTTTTTGCAAATTACTTTTTTGTGCCAAAACACGCCAATTATTAGGTGCTCACATTGTGGGTGATGAAGCCTCTGACATGGTGCACATGCCAATCGCTTACATGAACATGAAAGCGACATTGGATGATATGCTGCGCACCATTTACATTCACCCGGCTTTACCTGAAATAGTCCGTAATGCGGCAAGAAAAGCTAAAACTGCTTTTGATAAGAATATTGTCAGAGTATAATAAGTTTCATGAGAAACTCTGACATCGCGATTTCGATTAAGAACCTGTCAAAATTCTATACGAAATTCCAGGCCTTGGATAATGTATCCTTCGAGGTCAAACGCGGTGATTTCTTTGCCTTCCTGGGTCCCAATGGGGCTGGTAAAACAACGACTATCAATGTCTTAACGGGTTTATCCAATTATCAAAGTGGTGATGTTCAAGTGTTCGGCCATGATGTGACGGATGACTACCTCTATTCCCGTCGCTTAATTGGTTTATGCGCCCAAGAATTTAATTTCGATCCCTTTCTCTCAATTTATCAATTGCTCGTCTATCAAGCTGAATATTTTGGCATTCTTCCGTGGGAAGCAAAACGTCGAGCTAATGACTTACTGGAACGGTTTCAATTGGCAGATAAACGCAATGCCAAGCATCGTGCGCTCTCGAGCGGCATGAAAAAACGCCTGCTCTTATGCCGTGCGCTTATTCATGATCCTGAAATCCTTATCCTTGATGAACCAACAGCGGGTTGTGATTTGGAATTAAAGTTTTTGATTTGGGACTATCTCACCCAACTCAATAAAGAAGGTAAAACAATCTTCCTAACCACTCATTACATGGAAGAAGCCGAAAAATTGTGCAAGACCATTGGGGTCATTAATCGAGGACGCATGATACGCCTTGGTGATAAAAAAGAAATCCTACAAGATAAACGCCTCGAAGACTTCTTTTTAGAAGTTACCGAAGACTCACCGGAAAAATAACTATGCTTAAATGTTTTCGCCTCACTAATTCTGCATTAATACCTACACCTATTGAGAATGCGGATGTTATTTTAGCGTGCATTTGTTCTCAACAAGACAAACAGAATCTATTTCCTCTCTTACCTATTTCCCGCAAAGACTTGACTGATTCACTTGATCCTAAAGAAGTAGGTCGTCTTGATTTTAATGATGGGTATCAAACAGTTATCTTAAAAATAGCAGAACATACTAATAAGCATAAAGGATTTTCTCTCGAGACTGATACGTTAGGCATGTTCATGACCGCCAAAGGCTTAGTCTTAGTCACTTCTCATCCTGTCATCGATACTGATTTACTAAGCATATCCGGTGCTTCATCACTGACTGCGTTGATGTTAAAAATTATTGTCTCCATTAATCAACATTTTAACCAACATTTGCGCGTCATTTATCAAGCTCTCAATGAATATGAACAAGAAATGGGCAGCAAATTAGATCATCATTATTTTCAAAATATTTATGCCATGCAAAAGGGCCTGGTTTTTTATATCAATGCCTTGGATAGTAATCACCGTTTAATTGAGAAACTTGCTGTTAATAAGAATAAATTTAAATTTAATGAAGAATGTGAAGATATCTTAGATGACTTACGCATTGATACATTGCAGACGTATCAGCAAGCAAAAGATTATGCCGATGTTATCGGGGGGCTA
>CAYZPQ010000235.1:0-1941 GCA_964480185.1 uncultured Planctomycetales bacterium
CCTTTTTCTTTAGCGATCGTTGCACGAGTACGGCGTTTAGGCTTATAAGGCAAATACAAATCTTCAAGCTCTGCCATTGTCTTTACATCATTAATCTTCTTATTTAAATCATCCGTTAACTTGCCTTGTTTTGTAATTGATTCAACAATGGCTAGTCGACGATCATCTAAATCTTGCAATTGAGTTAAACGGTCACGGATAGAGGTAATGGCAACCTCATCCAATGAACCTGTATTTTCTTTACGGTAACGCGAAATAAACGGGACGGTACTCCCTTCATCAAGTAATACAGCCACACTGGCGACTTGTTTAACGGTAATCGATAATTCCTGGGCAATGGTCTGACAATGATGCGGATTGATCATAAATGCTTTCTAAATACTTAAAGATTAATAAAGAGGATTAAACCGACGTGGAATAATTACTGTATCGTAGCAAATTCTTTTGATTCGTCAAAAGATGTTTTATTTTAAAACACCCATGGCGTCGGCAGGGGTATTGAGGAATTGGTTTAAATTACCCATAGGTTGAATGCTTAAGATTTCTGGGATAAATCCTGGGGAATTCTTGAGTTGTTCTAACATGGCGGGATCATGGGTAAATTGAATATCATTGCCATCATGCGTAGTCTCAAAATTTTTATCAGAGGTCAAATCGATACCCCCTAGATTATTTTCCTTTATACCAAATGTATCCGCATTCATAGCTCGGTCAAACGGCTTTAAATCAGATGTTTGTTCTTGATCAGCTAATTTAGCAAACCTAGCCCTCTGCCCTAACAAGAAATTCTCATAATAACCAATAATCACATCACTTGCTCCGTCTCCAAGCCCCGCGTATATTCTTTCTGTCAATTGATGAATGAATCCAGTATGGGATTCTCCAAGCAATAAATTATTTCCAAAGATGTCCAGTAGATTGCTTTCCTTAGAACTATTATTTACTCCAATTATTTCAAGACGAATCATTTTGTTTTGATTATCGACAAACTCAACTATATATTTTTCATCCTCTGTTCTAGCTGTAGTCCCCATCTTTGCTGCCAATAAATCAACAAAAGACTTTAATACAGTGTCTGATTTAGATATAGCAAAAGTGATAACCAAAGGATCATCTTTGGCTGTATAAGCCATAGGTCCCCACTGTCCTCCCATATATAAAAGCCAGGGCGCATCCTTTATTGCCATTAATTCTTTTAATACTCCTTTTTGCTTTATTTCAAGCAATACATCATTTGCTATTTCCTGTTTTTCTTCAGGGTGAAAAATATGTCCATTCAATGCTTCAGCATGCTTAGTAATAGTGTCTCTAATAGAACCTATTGTTTCATTCATTTCTTCTAACTTTATATCTGTTGTCGCAGCAACTTGATCAGCAACAAAATCAATCAAAGGATTATCACTTTCATGAGACAAAGGAGCGTCTAGTGAATGAGCTGCGGTACGTGTTTCCACATTTACTTTCTTTAACAAAGATCCTAATGTTTTCCCATCTTTTACGCTATATTCTTCTAAGGCATCTTTAATAATTACAGCTCCAGCACTCATTAAATCTTCATTGATCATGCCTGCTTCTTCATGAATTAAATACAACAGACCTTCCAGCAAATCTTCCTTAGAATTACTTTCCCATAATGATTGAGCTCTCTCTGTATCTAATTTTTCTTTATATATTTTTTCTTTTAGAATAGTCCACCATGGAACGGCTTCAGATTTTTGGGTAGATATTCCTGTTTTACCTGAATATCTGCGCCTGTCATTATCTTTCTTTCGCTCAACACCTTCATTAATAATTTTTTGCTGCCTAATCATGACTCTTGCCAAAATATTATTTATCTCTTGAACGCTTAATAAATCGACCAAAAGGTCATCAGGTAATAACTTGATTCTTCTTCACGAAAAAGGACAAAACTTTTTCTTGGCGAACGAACATCTATTTTAT
>CAYZPQ010000236.1:0-1927 GCA_964480185.1 uncultured Planctomycetales bacterium
ATCCGACCCAACCGCAGACAGGAAGGGAAGACCCGCTTCCGTCGCTATCGCCTTAGCTAAATACGTTTTTCCGCACCCAGGAGGCCCAAACATAATGGTCCCTTTAACAATCTTGCCCCCAATTTTCTTCACCATGCTGCGGTCTTTAAGTAATTTAACTAATTCTAAGGCCTCACGTTTGGCATCATCCATCCCAATAACGTCAGACATCTTTACGTTCACATTCACTTTCTTTAAATCCAAAGCCGCCATTTTCCCGACGGCGCCACCAGACATGAGCCAATAATACATCCCGAAAGAAAGAGGAACTTGGATTAATGTAACGAAAATAAACATGATCAAACTCTGCCCCATTTGAGCAGACATCATGCGCCGTGAAAATGATTCCAATTGCGCATAATTGGCATTGGAGACAATCATGTATTGAATAAGCCAAATAATTAAGCCGACACTAACGACGGTGATGAGAATGCGGATCCAGTAAAGTTGAAGCAGAACAGCTAATTTGCGCAGCATAAGATTCCTTTGTTAAGTGTCTGACAATAAACAATATGTCTATATTAAAAGGTAACATAGCCTATCAGTGAAGTCAAACGACTACTAACTATTAATTATATAAATAACCGCATTCCTTCGCTTGACTCTACAAATAAACTGTGCTATCTTGGCAAGTCTTAAAAACACAAAACATTTGATTAAGGAAGGTTTCGACAGATTATGTCAAAAATTAAATCTATTAAAGCTCGTGAAGTTATTGATTCCCGTGGTAATCCAACAGTTGAAGTTGACGTTCTTTTAACCTCTGGTGCTTTTGGCCGTGCGGCAGTTCCGTCGGGCGCATCAACAGGTGAGCATGAAGCGATTGAATTACGTGATGGCGATAAAAGCCGTTATAAGGGTAAAGGTGTTTTAAAAGCTGTAAATAATGTGAATACCGCGATTGCCAAAGCTGTTAAGGGCAAAGAAGCTGATTTCCGTGCGATTGATGCGTTGACAATTAAGTTAGATGGTACTGAAAATAAAGGCAAATTAGGTGCCAATGCCATTTTAGGTGTCTCTTTAGCTGTTGCCAAAGCTGCTGCGATTGAAAAGAAACAACCTTTATACCGTTATATTGGTGGAAGCAAAGCGACAATCTTACCTGTACCGATGATGAACATCATCAATGGTGGGATGCATGCTGATAATAATTTAGACGTTCAAGAATTCATGATCATGCCAATTGGGGCAAAGTCTTTCACCAAAGCTATGGAAATGGCCTGCGGTGTGTTTCATACCTTAAAAGGCATTTTGCATGACAAAGGTTTAGCCACTTCCGTCGGTGATGAAGGTGGTTTTGCGCCAAACTTAGGTAGCAATGAAGAAGGTTTAGATGTGATTATTGCCGCGATTGAAAAAGCCGGTTATAAACCAGGCAAAGATATTTTCATCGCTTTAGATGCTGCTGCCTCATCATTTTACAAAGATGGCAAATACAGCTATAATGGCAAAAACATCAGCTCTGCTGAATTGATCAATGCCTATAGCAAAATGGTCAGCAAATACCCAGTTGTCTCCATTGAAGATGGTTTAAATGAAAATGATTGGTCAGGTTGGAAGCAATTAACCGACACCTTAGGTAAAAAGACACAATTAGTTGGTGATGATTTGTTTGTTACCAATGTGAAGCGCTTACAACAAGGTATTTCAACACAAACAGCGAACGCTATCTTGATTAAAGTCAACCAGATAGGTTCCTTGTCTGAAACATTAGACACCATTAATTTAGCCAAAAAGAACAAGTATCATTCAATTATGTCGCATCGCTCTGGCGAAACCGAAGATGTAACAATCGCCGATTTAGCCGTTGCAACAGCTGTTGGTCAAATCAAGACCGGTTCTTTATCAAGAACAGATCGTTTGGCTAAATATAATCAATTATTACGTA
>CAYZPQ010000237.1:0-1013 GCA_964480185.1 uncultured Planctomycetales bacterium
ATTGTAAGTAAGAATGCTTTAAAACATGGGTTATTAAGCCGTGAAGTATTAATTTCAGGCGAGAATCCGAAGCGTTTGGCGCAGATTAGACGTGACTTGATTGATGCTGTGAGTCCTCAAGGAGAGTTGGAAGGAATTTTGGTTGATAGAGTCGTGTCATCGCTTTGGCGATTGAGAAGGGTTGTTAGGATTGAGACTGATCTTTTGGGTAGAGAGGAGTGGTTGACAGATCGAAAGCGTACATTAGGTGAGAAGTTTGAGAATGATTGTAAAGGAGGCGCGTCTTTTCTTAAATTGATGCGTTATGAGAACAGTCTTCAACGGGGGTTGTATAGAGCTCTGCATGAGTTAGTACGTTTGCAGATGATGAGATTGGGGAAGCAGGTGACTGCTCCTATGACAATGACAGTTGATATAAATAAGTAATGCCAATCAATTAAGTTTGTTTGGTAAAAAAAGGATTCCTTTATGGACAGACGGTACTTTGGTATTAAAGAAATGGCTAATTATTTGGGGATTGCTGAAGGCACTTTGTACTCATGGGTTTGCTATAGAAAGATTCCATTTTTTAAGGTAGGAAGGTTGGTCAAATTTGACATGGTGATCATCGACGAGTGGATCCAAAAAACACGCTCAAAATGAGAAAATAGCGGATGCTATAATAAAGCTGTTGTTAAAAGCTGAACCTCAACAAAAGGAAGATCCATGAAGGGCGTTCTATTCAGAAATGGTAACTACTACATCGATTATCGTTTGCCTAACGGTAAACGGATTCGGGAGAAAATAGGTGCCAGTAAAAAGCTCGCTGAGAATGTAATGAGCAAGCGAAGGGTAGAGATCGCTGAAGGTAAGTTTCTTGATATTGTCAAAAAGGAAAATATCAAATTTGAAGACTTTGCTCAAGAATATCTTAATATTCATTCTAAGCAGCATAAGAAAAGTTGGAAAACCGATCTTTATCTTATTCAAGGCTTAGTGAGGTACTTTAAAGGTAAGTATCTCTATACAATAAC
>CAYZPQ010000237.1:1023-1857 GCA_964480185.1 uncultured Planctomycetales bacterium
GTTCCAAGGATACTGTTGGTGGTAAGACGATTTCTACATCAACTGTTAATCGTCAACTGGATGTTCTAAGAGGAATGCTTAATAAAGCTGTTGATTGGGGTAAGTTGGAATCTAGCCCTATGAAGTTTGTGCAACCGCTTAGAGTTTCTCCAGGTCGATTACGTTTCTTGGAAAAAGAAGAGATAGTGAAACTCTTATCCAATTGTACCAAAAATTTAAAGCCTATTGTTATTGTAGCGTTAAATACAGGAATGCGTAGAGGCGAGATATTTGGTCTTAAGTGGCACGATATCGATTTTAAACGTAACATCATTACTTTGCTTGATACTAAGAACGGTGAAAAGCGTGAGTTGCCTATGAATGAACATGTAAAGACTGCTTTAATTGGTGTAAGGAAACATCCAACTTGTGCTTATATTTTTTGTAATGAAAAAGGTGTTCCCGTACATGACATACGTAAATCATTCTCGACAGCCCTATTGAAGTCTGGTATATTTAACTTTCGTTTTCATGATTTGAGACATACCTTTGCGTCGCATTTAGTCATGTCAGGCATTGATTTAAATACTGTGCGAGAGCTAATGGGTCATAAAGATATTACTATGACGGTTCGTTATAGTCATTTAGCTCAAAGTCATAAACAACGAGCTGTGGATGTTTTAGGAAGAAGAATGGACACATTTTGGACACCTCAACCTAAACTAGACGATGCTCCAGAAGATAATATTTCGCAAGTTGTTGAAGATAATGAGTTTGTAAATTTCGGGGAGTAGCGCAGTTGGCTAGCGCGCTTCGTTCGGGACGAAGAGGTCGTGGGTTCAAATCCCGCCACCC
>CAYZPQ010000238.1:0-1856 GCA_964480185.1 uncultured Planctomycetales bacterium
GATGGTTTAGTCCCTGTTGATACAGGTTTTATTGTTTTTAATAAAAAAAACTACCCGATTTTAACAAGATTATTAAATAGTCTTGATGTCCCACTTGTTGAAAGTAATATGTCATTTGGGGTAAGTATAGAACAGGGATGGTTTGAATATGGGACACGTACGCTTGGTGGTTTTATCACACAAAAAATGAATGTGATGCGTCCAGCATTTTGGAAAATGTTGATTGATATTATAATATTTAATGCGCGGGCAAAAAAATATCTTGATAAAGATCCATCTTTTACATTGGAGGATTGTTTGAAAGAGTTGAGAGTTGGTCGTTGGTTTCGTGATTATTATCTTCTGGCGATGGGAGGTGCGATTTGGAGCACACCTACCGATCAAATATTAAAATTCCCGGCTTGTACTTTTATTCGTTTCTTTCAAAATCATGGATTACTTACGATCCAGGATCATCCACAATGGTTCACGATTAAGGGCGGGAGTCAGGAATATGTAAGTCGATTAATACGTCCGTTTAAAGATCGTATTAAAACAAACTGTGCCGTTATTACTGTCCAGAGAACAGAAGATCATGTTTATGTCGAAGATGTGTTGGGAAATATATGTTTATTTGATGATGTTATTTTTGCTTGTCATGCAGATCAAGCATTGAAAATGATCGCAGATCCCAGTACAGATGAGCGAAGAATACTCTCTGCATTTTTATATCAGCCTAATCTTGCTATTTTACACAGCGATACAAGCTTTATGCCTATTCGAACAAAAGCATGGTCTAGTTGGGTTTATTTGTCGGAGAAAAAATTGGACAAAAATTCAAGCGTATCATTAAGCTATTGGATGAATAATTTGCAGTCACTTAAAGTTCAGACGCCTATTATTGTTACTCTAAATCCAGGGCGCTATCCAGACCCGTCACTTATTTATGATGAATATCTATTTGAACATCCTGTTTTTGATATTGCGGCGATTCAAGAACAGTCAAAAATTGATATGATACAGGGAAACAATCGCTTGTGGTTCTGTGGTGCTTATCAGCGTTATGGATTTCATGAAGATGGACTGTCAAGCGCTGTTAAAGTAGCTTGCAGTATGGGGATCGTTCCGTCATGGTAATCGAACCGCGTCTTTACTTGGCAAAAGTAATGCACAAAAGGATTTTTCCAAAAGAAAATACATTCTATTATAACCTTTATTATCTTGCCTTGCCCCTTCCCGCGCAACCAATCCCAGGATTTTTAACTAGCTTTTATCCAAAAGATCTGGGAAGCCGCGATGGCAATGATCCATTTTTATGGGTTAAATCAATATTGTCTGAATATAATTTTAACGAGGAAGTTTCCAATATTATTTTGATAACGATGCCGCGTGTGATGGGGTATGTGTTTAATCCCATTAGTTTTTATTTATGCATTGATAAAGAATTTAATCTTTTGTCTGTTCTATGCGAAGTTCACAATACGTTTGGAGAACAGCATAATTATTTATGTGCGCACCCCGATCATCGGCCCATGACAAAAAATGATTCGATTGAAGCAGAAAAATTATTTCATGTATCGCCTTTTTTAGAACGTGAAGGGCGTTACACGTTTCGATTTGATTTGAGTAGTAATAATTTAAATATATGGATCGATTATTATAATAAATTAGGTCAGAAACAACTTGTTACATCATTAGTGGGGCATTTTTCTGTATTAAATAAGTCTTCTTTAAGATCTACTTTCTGGCGCCATCCGTTGGTAACGATGAAGGTTATATTCTCTATTCATTGGCAAGCGTTGCGGCTTATTTTAAATGGAATTCGGCATATACCAAAACCTGAACAATATTCTTATAAAACCACGGGATCACGAAAT
>CAYZPQ010000239.1:0-1490 GCA_964480185.1 uncultured Planctomycetales bacterium
GCCTGTTGTGATCTTATGTTTTGCCAAATACGCTTTAATATTATCCGCACTATCGGCGATAACCGGCAAACTAAACACAATCCCTGTACTGGCGCGAATCACATTTGGATTATAAATATCTGTCTTCGCATCACAGACAAGCACTGCTTCAACACCAGCCCCATCGCAGCTACGTAAAATAGCGCCTAAATTTCCGGGCTTCTCGAGTGATTCTAAAACAACGACAATCGGATTAGCTGTTAAATGTAATTGGGTCAATTCCAAGGAAGGCGCTACCGCAATGGCAATAATTCCTTCGACCCAATCGCCAAAAGCGATTTTCTCAAACACTTTATCACTCACTTCAATGCATTCAACAGACAAGGCATTAAATTTAGTGAGTATATTCTTCCCTTGCTGTTCATTGAGTACCGTCGCAGTATAAATGCATTGCTTGATTGTAATGCCACTTTTTAAAGCCCGTTCAATGTCACGTACACCATCAATGAGCGTCAACCCGGACTTACGACGCTCCCGGCTATCGCGCAAAGCGACAATGCGTTTAACATAATCATTTTGTAAACTTGTTATCATTTTTTCACCAAAATAGCATGGACCTTATGATTAAGTGTAAATTCTGATGTATCCCACGACTTGATCATCGCTTTCTTTTGCTCAAGCCACACATCTTTCCAACGATTCCATCCGGTGACAGCAAATCCTCGACCTACCCATGCGGGATTTGCATAATAACTAAAAATACCGTCAGGGAACATATGATTCTTGACCGCTTTATACGTCCAATAATTCCAATGAAAACCAAAATCATTAAAACATTTCACCACATCTTTTAAATACACATCCTCATTGTCAGTCCCATTGCGATAATGCACCCCAAATTCACCGACGTGAATAGGCTTATTCTTAGCCTTGGCAAACTTAGCGAATCCTTCTAATCGACGATAAAGTGTATTTTTATCCCATACCCCCTGATTAGATTTGAGAGGATACTGCAAATGAGGAATGTAATTAAACGTATATTCTAAGGGTTCGTAAAAATGAATGCTATAGGCCCAATTGTCATCCGCAAAATCATCTAAAATATCAATAACCTGCGCCCAACGTGTGCCTTCGATAAATAAAATATGATTCCGATCAACACGACGTATCGCTTTAATCGTTTCTCGATAAAATTCATTAAGCAAATCATTATTATCTAATACCGCTTCATTTAATAAATCATACCCCGCGACCCAGGTTTCATCTTTATAACGATCTGCAATCATTTCCCATAAGGCATAGGTTAGTTGACGATTTGATCGCTTCGTCCATAATTCTGCTTTGCCATAACTATCCGAGTGCCAATCATGATTCTGACTACCTGGTGCGCCGTGCAAATCTAACATTACATAGACTTTATATTTCTTCGCCCAGGCAATAACAGCATCTAAGTATTGAATGCCCCCTTGAGGATCAATGCGGCCATTACGTAAATTAATGAGTCGGTAATT
>CAYZPQ010000239.1:1504-1856 GCA_964480185.1 uncultured Planctomycetales bacterium
CGCGGAATGATTTCTCTAAATCAATTAATGCCTTTGTCCCTAAGGCTTTGGCAAAATCTTTTTTCATTCCCTGCTCAGGAGAATGAGGTGAATACATAAAATAGGCTTCCATCATCAGCCAGCCGCCAAAATTAGTGCCGCGTAAATGCACCGGCTGACCTTGTGGATTGCGAATTATTGTACCATCGACGTAAAGACAGGTTTTCTTCATAGATTATATTGACGCAAGAATGTTAGAAATTGTTCGACCGCATGAGGATCATTGGTCATTTGCGCATCATTATGGCCACCATGCACATCAATAAATGCCTTTGGCTCATCGGGGGCCGGAACGACAAAATCTGCCCGGAAA
>CAYZPQ010000240.1:0-1827 GCA_964480185.1 uncultured Planctomycetales bacterium
CGGGCCATGGCCATGGGATTCCACGCATTCATATCGCCCCACTCTTGAAATTCTTCTTTGGCGGATTGTTGAACCAGAGAATAGTTTAAAAGCTTTTGTGCGGCTGCTTGTTTGAGGGCAGCCTGCTTGGCAGCCGCCTGACCGGTTACTCCCTGAACTCTGGGGACTGAATCTCCTTCTGACATAACTTTCTCATAACAGATCGGAGCAAATGATTAAAATATTTTGTTTATAGAAGATCAACTATTCCTTAGCAAAAGGTGGCTACCTTCCACGTTTTGCTGAGGAATAAGCATTTTCTCTGCATCTCCGCGTCTTTCCTCTGAAAATTTCTAGCTACTTGAGGCATAGGAGTATCCTCATTGTAAGAGTTTCTTTCTATTTAAAATTATTAGTTTCTAAATAATTACCACCCCTTTCCCTTCAAGATTTTCCTTCAATACCATCTGCGTGTCAGTTAAGGAAATCAAGCTTTCCTCTACGTGTTCACCAGCTTTGCCGGGACAACAATTTATTGTACTTAGACTGACTGATCAGTTTGCGATGCGGGGTAATCCACCACTAAGACGTCGATCTTTTGCAAATGTATTAAACTCCTTCTCTTGAATGGTCTACTGATTGTTATCTTTAAGCTATTTTCTTAACGATCTCTACTTGATATCCTAATTCTTCTAACCGCTTAGCGTGATATTTGACTTTTCGTTCAGGCTCTAACTTATCTAGAAAATCAACTCCAAGTTCCTGGAACGTTTTGTTTTCCTTAAGCATGTGGAAGCACACTATTAAAGTTTTACGTCCTATAGCAATAATTGCTCTCTGTTTTCCTCGCCTCATTGCTAATGCTCGGTACTTGGCTCCTAAATAAGTGCTTTTTGTGCGTGATACGGCCCATGCAACTTGGACCATCGTCTCCTTCAGATGCTTGTTTCCCTTTCTAATTCGCGAGGATTTAATCTTTCCTGCGCTTTGGTTGTTTCCCGGACATAATCCTGCCCACGCTGATAGGTGGGCAGCACTTCTAAATTGGTTCATATCCACTCCTAACTCAGCTATAATGGAAGCCGCAGCTATGTCTTTTACTCCAGGAATTGTCTTTAAAAGTTCTACCTGGGCTTGGTAAGGGACCAACTGATTTTCAATGTCTTTGTCGACCCTGTTGATAATGGTTTCTATGGCTGCAATATGATCCATCATCAGTTTTAATATTGTTCTGTCCTCTTCTTCAAGAGTGCCTTTTAGAGCCTTTTCGATTTCTTGCCTGGGTGACTTGCATGTCCCATGAATAGAGTTCATAAGTATTTCCATTCTTGTTTCTCCTACAACAAGCTTGCAGATCATCCCCCATGCAGTATCTCCAAAAACATCCGAGAATACCGAGGAAAGCTTGATATTGGCGTTTTCTAGCATTTTGGTGACTCGATTTTTAGCGCTCGATAGGTCTCTCTTTAGTGTTTGCCTATACCTAACAACTTCTCTTAACCGGACGATCCCGCTAGGTGGAATAAAACTTTTCGTGAGCAGTCCGCATTTTAAAAGTTTGCATAACCATTCACTATCTTTAACATCGGTCTTTCGTCCAGGGACATTTTTCACATGTTGCGCATTCACTAAAACAACGTCAAAATCACCTTCAAATATATTAAAAATTGGCTTCCAATAAATTCCTGTACTTTCAACAGCAACATGGTAAATATCGAGGGACTTTAACCAGGTTGCCAGTTCCTCAATATCCTGTGTAAATGTGGGGAATGTTTTGATTGTCTTGCGTTTTTGAGTACCATTTCCTATCATTACACATGCAGTTATTGTATCTCTGTGGACGTCTAG
>CAYZPQ010000241.1:0-1792 GCA_964480185.1 uncultured Planctomycetales bacterium
TGTCCGTCATCACCAAACTGCCAATGATGGCAGGCACAGCGCAACTGATTACCCACCACGCACCCACGCCCGAGATCCGCGCCCATATGCGGACACCGCGCGTTTAGGGCCCGCACCTGGCTATCTTCTCCACGATAAAGTGTTATCTTGCGGTCAAAAAATGTCATCGACCTTGCTTCTTTGTTCTTTAACGTGCGGGAAGGCGTGAGCGGATACCAGCTGCTGACCAAATAATCAAAATTGTTAAATAAAGTAACCATCTCTCTCCGCTCATCTGCTTTTCTCAAATTAATCTAATTAAAGCCAGGTTTCAAGAGTTATTACCTCATTGCCCAAAAAATAAACCTTTTACAAGGCAAACAGACCTTATAAAAGGTAATCATCTGGAGGTTCCGTCTGAAGAAGGTTCGAACCTTTTACTCAACTCATTCTTTGAATCTGTTTGGCGAGAAACATCCCTAAGACCATGGCAATAACAAAAGTTAACACCTTAGACAAACCAAAACCTATCCCCACAATTGCCGGGCCCGGACAAAATCCGGCCAGTCCCCAGCCTATACCGAACATAGCAGCGCCTGAGATTAAAGGTGTATCAATTTTATTTTTCTTGGGCAGCTCAAAAGCTTCGCATAGTACAGGCTTGGGACATGCTCTCAAACGAAATCCAATGCCGGCAACAATCAATGCTCCCGCCATTACGAAGGCTAACGTCGGGTCAAAATTCCCAAATATATCCAGAAAGCCGATCACTTTCTGAGGATTGACCATCCCCGATATTATTAAACCCAACGACATCATCAACCCGCATACAAATGCCATTGCGATAAACACGTTAACCTCCCCACGAATTTCTGATCCACACAGTCAAAATCCCTGCGGCCATAAAGACAATCGTTGCAACAATCGAACGCTTTGATAGCCTTGCTACGCCGCAGATGCCATGGCCGCTGGTGCATCCATTACCTATCACAGTGCCGGCACCGACCAGAAGACCCGCGATGATCAAACTTAAACCGGAAGCATCAATAACAATTGTGACAGGATATTTCAATTGATAAATAAAACCGCCAGACACAAGACCAATGACAAATGCCAATCTCCACCAGAAATCCTGGTCAGGTTTAGATAACAATCTGGAAACAATACCGCTGACTCCCATGATGCGGCCATTAAACCAATACAACAGGACCGCAGCCAAACCGATCAGCATCCCGCCAATCAAGCCATGCGCATAAGATGCATTCATATCAAATCCCCTTGACCGCTTTGTATGTTTGATATCCGCCCGATAAATTGCGGCATTTGAAGCCATTTTGCGTCAGAACTCGACAGGCCAAGTATCCACGCAACCCAACCTGGCAATACGCGATGTATTCCTTCTCCTTATTAAGCCCGCTTAAGTGATCTCTTAGATCATCAATATTGATATTGACCGCGCCGGGGATCATACCCTCCGTGAATTCTTTGGAGGATCTTACATCCAGTAAAACTTGATCTGTTTTCAGATCTTCAGAATGACAATTTGTTACATCCCCTTTAAGCATATTGACGGCAACAAACCCGAGGAAATTCACAGGATCCTTGGCAGAACCGTATGGGGGCGCGTAACATAATTCCAAATGCTCCAAATCATAAACGGTCATTCCGGCGCGCAAGGCAACAGCTAACACATCAATGCGCTTATCCACGCCTTCATGACCGACGGCTTGCGCGCCAAGCAGTTTTCCTGAGCCGGGCGCAAACAGAACTTTCAGCGCGATGGGTTCGCCGCCTGGGTAATAGCCCGCGTGTG
>CAYZPQ010000242.1:0-1789 GCA_964480185.1 uncultured Planctomycetales bacterium
ACAGGGGAATAAAACTTAAAAGAGCTTTTAAAGTACGGCTATTATACAAAAATCGTTTTAGAAGTCAACCGTTCTTCGTGAATTTAATGACATGGTTAACGTCGACATATCAACATATTCAACGGCACTGCCCATGGGTATACCTAAACCAATTCTTGTCACCTTCACCGTCGGGCTATTTAATTGTTGGCCTAAAAATAGGGCGGTCATTTCGCCTTCGGCATCTGGATCTGTGGCAATCACAACTTCTTTAATTTTTTCTTCAATAACACGCTGTTTTAATTTAGCGACATTAATATCGTCTGGTCCACGGCCTTCTGAGGGGGAAATATTACCCAAAAGGACGTAATATAATCCCTTAAAACTCCCCGTCCGTTCAATAGCTAATAGATCTTTGGGGCTTTCAACGACGCATATTGTGCTTTGGTCACGGCTGGGATCGGCGCACACCATGCAAATATCCTGCTCGGTCAAATGATTGCAGCGTTTGCAAAACCTTAAACCTTCTTTTAATTGAATAATCGCATCTGCCAAAGACTTAATTTGAGCGGTATCACGGCTAAGCATCCAATAGACAATGCGCTCGGCGCTGCGACGGCCTACACCGGGTAATTTCGATAAATGATCGAGGAGATTTTCGATGAGTTTAGGATACATATTAATCGTTATGCCACTCTTGAATGACTTCCCCGCCGAAGGTTTCTAAGGCTTTCTCGACGGTTTGTTCTTGTTTTTTGTCAGGTAATTCAGCAACGATTCGCATTTCAACAGCTATCGATGAACCGTACATGTTTAAGAAAACATCTTCGATAATAGATCTATTTTCTTGAGATTCCAGCATTTCTTTGGCAAATTCATGGCCTTTGAGAAAACCAATGGTTAATTTTCCCTCGGTTAAACCAACAAGCCCTCCTTCTAAGAGATAACTCGCCAAAGACATTTTGCGTTGGGAAATATTATGGGTAAACGCATTCCAATTAGTTAATAATTGGACAAAGCTTACCTTTAAAGGACCTGTGCTTTGAGGCTTTGCAGGTTCAACAGGAGCAACACGGTTAACTACCGTTTTTTTTTGAGGCTCGACTTTGGATGGCGCTACAGGAACAGCACTCGGTGCTGGAGTATATTGTTTTGGGGCTTCGGCAACAGGAGTAGCGGCGCTTTGGGTATACGTTAATTTGGCAAAAGCAATTTCTAAAGGCATGCGCCAATTATCCATGACACGGGCTGTTTCCTGGGCATTGATTAAAACGTCGATGGATTTAATGATGGCACTTAAAGAAATCTTCGCTGACTGCTCACTTAAACGCTGTTTAATCAATTTAGGTAAATCAATTAAGTCATTTAAATTAGGGCCGCCAATCTTTGCAATCATCAAATGACGGTAATATTCTGTCAAATCTCGTCCTAATTGACGGATTTCTTTCCCATTGTCAATCAATTGATTAAAGACGCCTAAAGCTTTGCTACAGTCTTTATCAATTAAAGCATTGGTTAAGTCGAATAATAAATCCGTCTCAACAAGACCAAGCATACTGTAAACATCAAATGCTTTAACCCCCTGCTCACCTAAACTGCTTAATTGATCTAAAATACTTAAAGCATCACGCATACTGCCGCTCGCCGCTTTAGCAATCGCAAACAAAGCCTCATCTTCAATCTTTAACTTTTCTTTAACACAAATCCCTTTTAAAAGGTGGAATGAAGTTTTCAAATATTTAACTATCTATTTGAAGAAAAAGACCAAAAAATAGGTCATCATATTTGATCAATTTCAATGGATGGCATC
>CAYZPQ010000243.1:0-1787 GCA_964480185.1 uncultured Planctomycetales bacterium
AAGATTATTCTTAAAGGAACAAGCTATGTTGTTGATTATCCTCAAGAATCAAATTTATTAAAGATCCAAGCGATCTTGCGTATTCTCGAGGAGAAAGACAAGTTATTAGAATTAATGAATAGAGATTTAGAAAAGAAAATCAATGTCTATATTGGGCATGAATTGGCATTGAAGGAAATTGACGGGTGTTCTTTGGCTGTATCACAGTTTGAGAATAAGGGAGTTGTTGGCCGCATCGCAGTATTAGGTCCAACCCGCATGCATTACGAAAGGGTTGTGTCGACCCTGGAGTATGTCTCCGCATTACTTAATGATTAACATTTAATGGATCGATAAAGGTTATGGACGAAACAAATTCCCAACCTCAAGAAGAAATTTTGTCTCAAGAAACACCTGAGGTTGTTGTCAGTGAAGCAGAGACATTAAAGAATTTATTAGCTGTTGAAAAAGATAAGTATATCAGGCTCTTAGCGGAGTTTGATAATATGCGTAAACGCAATGCGCGTGAACGTGAAGACTTGATTAAATATGCACATGAAGAAGTGATTGTGGAATGTTTAAAACTCTATGATGATTTAGATAGATCGGTGAAGGCGTTTAAATCGAAAGAAGGCGTCGACGCTAATTTACTTAAAGGTCTTGAGATGGTGTTTGCGAATTTCAAAGGTTTGATGGATAAATACAATGTCAAACAAGTTGAGTCTGTGGGTAAACCGTTTGATCCCAATGCGCATGAAGTATTAATGCAGCATGAAACAACCGAGCATCCCGATGGCACAGTACTTGAAGCGTTTGAACAAGGGTACACATTGGGTGATCGCATTGTGCGTACGGCCAAAGTAAAAGTAGCAAAGAACAACAATGTCTCGTAATTTATAGTTGTCCATAGGCCAGAGGGCCTCTGGAAAATAGTTAATAACACTGTATATTAATCGGTTTTTCTCGTCAGTGACGGGAAAACGCACATTATAAGAGGAGAAGCATATGGCAAGAGTTATTGGTATCGATTTAGGAACATCAAATTCAGCAGCAGCTGTTATGGAAGGTGGCCGTCCGGTCATTATCCCATCCGCCGAAGGGGCAGGGGTAGCATCTGGTAAAGCATTCCCATCATTTGTGGCATTCACGAAAGATGGTCAATGTTTAGTCGGTGAACCCGCTCGTCGTCAAGCACCTATTAATTCTGAAGGTACGGTCTATGCCGCAAAACGCAAGATGGGGACGGATCATAAATTCAAAGTATTTGGAAAAGATTATACACCTCAACAAATTGGTGCGTTTATCTTGCAAAAGATCAAAGCCGACGCTGAAAAATTCTTAGGCGATACAGTCAAAGATGTTGTCATCACTGTTCCAGCGTATTTTAATGACAATCAACGTCAAGCCACCAAAGATGCCGGCGAGATTGCAGGTTTAAATGTATTACGTATTATCAATGAACCAACCGCTGCGTGTTTGGCCTATGGTTTAGATAAAGCGGGCAAAGAACAAAAAATCATGGTCTTTGACTTAGGTGGTGGGACGCTCGACGTGACTATCCTTGAAATGGGATGGGACGAAGCGAATAAAGCTGCCACATTCGAAGTATTATCAACCTCCGGTGATAATCAACTCGGTGGAACTGACATGGATAATGCCTTGATTGATTATATTACCAATGAATTCAAAGCAGAATCTGGCGTTGATTTACGTAATGATAAAATGAGTTTTCAACGTTTACGTGAAGCCGCTGAAAAAGCGAAAGTTGAATTATCCTCAACTGTATCGACGGATATCAACTTACCTTA
>CAYZPQ010000244.1:0-1778 GCA_964480185.1 uncultured Planctomycetales bacterium
GTTTTAATTGCAGGCAAAAAAGCTCCTAAACTTGTCACTCGCGATATGGTGCGCCAAATGCAACCCGGTGCAGTTCTTGTAGATGTCTCCATTGATCAGGGCGGCTGCTTTGAAACATCAAAGCCAACTACTCACTCTAATCCTACCTATATTGTAGACGATGTAGTTCACTACTGCGTTGCCAATATGCCAGGCGCGTGCGCCCGCACCGCAACCCAGGCACTAACAAATGCCACCTACTACTACGCCATACGCCTTGCTAATGAAGGCTTAGACGCACTCAAAAACGACGACCTCTTCCGCCAAGGTCTAAACATATACAAAGGGAAGGTAACCAACGCCCACGTCGCCCACGACCTCGGCTACCCTTACCACTCCCCGGAATCAGTTCTTTCCATGGACCCGGCTCACGCCTAAACCCTATCCAGAGGGCCTCTTCAGGCCCTCAACCGTGTAATTAAATTATTTTAATCGCATCGCAAAAAGCTAATATTCAATATGTTAACGATTTAACTTGAGCTTAAACTTGATTGTTCTAATTTATTGATGATATAATTATATTGTAACTAAATTTAATGTAGATAATTATGATTTATTCATTTCAAACAGGCATTCAGTTCAGAGAAACTCTAAATACAATATCTAGCAACGTGAGCACTAGATTTTCAAATGCGATCAGAAGCTTTAGTGATTCACTAAAAGCACTCATTGCAAAAATTAATTCGTTTCTCCCCAAAGCGAATTTCGGCAACCCTGCGCTTCGATCTAATTCGGAAGTAGTGATAACACCCACTGCAACTGAGACTTCTCCACGCAAAGAGCAACCACGCTACGAAATGAGTGCCGCGGCGCCTGGAAATGATTGTGCTACGATCACTCCAGCAGAACAAACTCAAGCTGAGGCCCACCAAAGTACACCCGCTGTTCCTTCTACCCAAGATGAGCCAGTCATAGGTGTTACCGCTCAATCTTCGACTCCAACCACCCGGAATCAATCAACTGAACCTTCAAGGGCCTCTCCATCATATCTGCTTTCCCTGTTTTTACAATACATTCATGCAATGTAAATACAGCTTATTAGTTAAATATTCAGGGCTCCTAGTTAGGAGCCCTGTTTTTTTTAGAGCACTTAACCCTCTCTCAGAAAGCCCTTTCGAACAATCATGCGTATAAAATTATAATTTTAATCTGCCTATAAGTGGTTCATCTTATTCAATATACACCAAACACACCGCTGAACACTTGCAACCCAAAAATAATTAATGATATAATTATCACATAATAAAACTTTAATTGGAGGTAAATATGATGTCATTAATTACACGTGGAAGAGCTAATTTCACGCCATTAACAACCATGATGAGCGATGCGGCCGGCAAATTTTCAGCAGGGATCAAAAGCTTTAGCGCTTCGCTAAAATCAATCATAGCAAAAGTCATTTCCTTTATCACATTTGGTCGCTTCATGACTTCAAAACAATCAAGCTTACCATCCGAGCCATCAAAGGAATCAATCAAAAATCAAGCAACTCATGCACAGAATTGTTTAGCAAGCCAAACAGCATCTGGTGTCAGAAGAAATGTATTAAAGGCATTAATTGCCCAACAGCATCATCAATATGTGGCAAATCCCCCTAGACCGTGCATGTCAAACGAAGAACGGGTAACTCTGCATAAAGCTCCAACTTCAAATGCTAACGAATATTCATGGCTTTCTCCAACAAACTGGATTGCAGGTTTTGTAAGCAACTAAACCATATTTATTCTTTTTAAGGCTCC
>CAYZPQ010000245.1:0-1762 GCA_964480185.1 uncultured Planctomycetales bacterium
GCCTAAGAGTAAAGCACTAACATAAAGTCCGACGAGAAATAACATATTAGGGAGTAATGCTGCTGGTTTAAACCCAAACCACATCATGGCGGCAACCATTAAAAAAATAAACACAAATCCCCCACGCACAATCCCGGTGACCCATGTGCCGATCACCCCTTCACTTTCTGATACAGGGGTAAGCATGGTGTGTTTAAGGCTTTTGGACCATAATTCATAAAGCACGGTGTAACCCACGTCCAATTGCGTAATTTGTAATACACCCGCGGCAATCGTTCCCGTCATGACAAAAGCCATGGTGGCCTCACCTAAATTCACAAACTTGGCCATTAAGCCAATCGATAGTAAACTAATCAATGGCCAAAATAATACATCCGTCATCACAAATAGATTACGTACCGCAAATAAAAAATTACGTTCACTAAACGCCCGCACGCGATTGAACCATAACTTCACTTGAGTTACCAATGACACGTTGGGCAATGTGATATGCGCGACTTTATCGGTGTCGCTATTTGTCACATCAGATTGTTGATCGGTGCTACTGGCTAAAGCAATAAATACTTTCTCAAGATCGTCGGTATTATGGAATTTCTTTAACTCATCAATGGTGGATAATTTTAATATACGCCCTGCTTTAATAAACGCCACTCTATCGCACATGGCTTCTACTTCATCCATATTATGACTAGTGAGTAAAACAGTTACACCTTTGGCACGCAATACATCCAAGATGACATCGCGGGTTTTAAGCGCCACATCCGGATCTAAACCAATGGTGGGTTCATCAAGGAAGATAATCTTAGGATCATTGAGTAAGGCTTTAGCCAATGATAAACGTTGTTTAGTTCCTGAAGATAATTCATCAAAGCGACGGTCGGCAAAAGGCATTAATTCAAATAAGCCCATGACCTCATTCACTTTATTTTCTAAAGCTGCATCGCATAATCCATACAGACGCCCATAAAAACGCAAATTTTCCCGGACAGTTAAGACCCACGGATAATTGGGATAACCCGATGACATGTTAATCAACTGGCGGATCTGATTGAAATTTTTCGGGACTGTTTCAATCCCCATCATCTCAATTGTTCCGCTATCCGGTAATAATAGAGTAGAAAGACTATTTAAGAGAGTTGTTTTGCCAGCGCCATTAGGCCCCAATATGCCTAATATTTCACCACGGCGCACATTGAGACTTAAATCATTAAGGGCATGAACAAGACTTGCAGATCCGCCATTATTGCTACGGTAGGTCTTTTTTAAATGGCGTACTTTAATAATGATTTCAAAACTATTTTTTTCCAAGCTCATAAATACCTATGAATTAATAGCTTATGGTAATTAGGAAATTTGCATTTCAAAGCTCATTGTACTATACTAGAAGTGTAGACAAGGAGGGTCAAGGATAGCGAAAGCAAGTTTGAGGCCTATCCCCTTGCAAGAACCACCCAGATAACCTGAGTGGTTTTTGTCTTTTATGTCTTCCCCAACAACGCAAACATCTTCTTCTTATATGCCTCAACCCCTGGCTGATCAAAGGGGTTAACTCCCAAGACATACCCAGAAATCCCGCAGGCTTTCATAAAGAAATAATACAATTGACCTAAATGAAACGCATCGGCTTTGCATAAGTTGATTGTTAAATTAGGGACGCCACCTTCGGTATGCGCGGCTGCTGTACCTTCATAGGCTTTTTTATTCACATAATCAAACGTCTTTCCGGCCACATAATTAAATCCATCAATGTCTTGAGCATCAG
>CAYZPQ010000246.1:0-1748 GCA_964480185.1 uncultured Planctomycetales bacterium
TTTACAGGGGATGCAAATGTTAGAGTTACCGAAAAAAGATCGATTCTTACGGCTAGCAGAAGTTAAACAACGTACAGGACTAAGCCGGAGTACCATTTACCTGAATATCAGCAAGGGTACATTCCCGAAAAATGTGAACCTGGGATCGCGCGCCGTTGCATGGCTTGAAAGCGAGATTGATGCTTGGATGCAGTCATGCATTGATCAACAATTAAACAGACCCTGAAGGAGCGTTTAAAGAGAAAAATATTTCATAAAAATGAAATTTTATTTTTCTTCTTTTTTAGCCATTAAGTTCTCTGGGCCTTTATATACTTTCATTGATGTCCAAACATAAGAATATTCATCTGTTTTACCATCGTCATTGAGATCAACAGCCACCTTTACCGGAAGAAATGTTTGCCCCCTGCATTTATCAAGAAATATTGTGTCAAATTTACCTTGTGGGGGAATAATTTCGTGACATACCATATTCGCATTATAAGTTTCTATTCCATGCAAGATGATAGCCAAACAAGCTACTCCAAAAAATATATGTGATTTCTTCATCGTAAGCTCTCCTAGGTTCAAAGTAGTACGGCCACCAGATTTCTCTGGCAGCCGGGGAGTTTAGAACCGTCCGAGAACGGCGCAGCGTATTCACGCAAGCGCTATTACATTTCGCTGCCTCCCCGACCATACGTCGAGAGGCAGCATCATTGGTGACGGCCAGATGCTGGACATGGCCGTCTCGGAGAGGTTCTAACGCCCCAGAGTTTCCAAATGGAAATTCATATAAAGACACTATCGGACGATTGAAAAACCGTCAATCTTTAGAGTCAAAAGAGCATTCTGTTTCTGTAATCTATATAGAGGGGGTGGTTCCCCGCCCCCTCTGGGGGCGGGGGAAGGGGCGTGGGGGATAATATCTCCTATAATAAGCACAGGACACATTTTCTACTTGATGTGTACTGTGCTAGCTGATACCACAGGTATCATCATGGGTCGAAAGTATAAGTCAAAAAATCCTAAAGGCGTGCTCTTGGCACTAGGCCCTATATAATCGGCCTGCATTTGGATTTGAGGTATTCGTACAATTTATCTACCAGATGTAATTGTGCTGACGATCACCAAAATGATATAAATAATCTAATTTATGCATACAGATAAACAGGAAACTTATGTGCTATGTGCCCCATTAAAGATTGGAGTGAACTCGACAACAAGGAATTTGATGTCGTAAAAATATATGAAAAAAGAGATCTTGCTAAAGACCAACTTAGATCGGCGATATGGCTATTTCTAAACCGTATTGATTTTGCCTCAGCTATAACCTTGGCTGGTGCCGCAGGAAATATTTTTCATGCACTTGTTGAACAACACGGCAAACAACCGTTCCTTGAATATGCGCGCCTCTTGTGCGACAAACTAATCGGACATGTGCCAAGCAAAAACAAGTATCTTAAACATTTCGGCGACTTAACAGGGATAAATCCCTTAAAACATATGAGTCTGAAATGTCACGATACGATTAAGATTGATCTTGAAAAATCTGCTGAAGTGGCAATCACAAAAACAGTATTAGATTTTATAAAGCTCTACGGGGATGAGGAGACCCGAAAAAATGAGGCTGTAAATACTTTTATGCAGTGGTTATGGATGACCCATGATGGAAAAAGAATGATAGAAGAATATAAGGCCTTACCTGCGGAGTTAAAAAGAAAATGGGAGTAAGGACTTATAAACTCATAGAGTTGGCGGAGGATCAG
>CAYZPQ010000247.1:0-1736 GCA_964480185.1 uncultured Planctomycetales bacterium
CAAAACAATCAAATACATCCAAATGTATAAAGCGTGGCAAGAAAACAAAAAAATGTGTTAATCATGTCCCTATTAATATAGAAACAAGTGTACATGAGGAAAGTTGTTTAACTCCTGCGGCACTTAAAATATTAGTAGATGCCTGGAATCGCGAACATATGGGAAATGCGGGAAAAGATGTAATAGTATATAAGGAACCATATGATAAAGTTTGGGAAGAGTTAAGTAAGAAGATATTGGCAGAAGTACCATTAGAAGAGGGTGAAGATGAATGGGTTAAAAAACTACGTGTTAATAATCCTGAAGTAAAGGCAGTATTTCGCCCAGATATGCCAGAATCATGGAAGAATAACCCAAAAACATGGCTTTCAACAATAGATATAGAAGAGGCATTAAAGCAATATGAAAAGAAATATCCGACATTTAAATTTTATGGTGCTGTGCCAATTGATTTTGCATTAAAAAATGGTAGCGGGGGATGTGCCATATCATCGCTATGTGATATTAATTTACGCAAACTTGTTAACTCTAAGAAAGGAGGTAAAAAATATCATTATATAGGTGCAGTATTCAATTTAGACAAACATGATGAAAGCGGTAGCCACTGGATAAGTATGTTTGTAAATATACCAACAGCCGAAATAAATTTTTGGGATAGTTTTGCGGTTGAGCCACCAGAGGAGGTAACAGCACTTATGAAAAAAATACAGGCGCAAGGCGAGGATATTGGCATAAAACTTAAGATAAATATAAATAAGCATCAACATCAATATAAAAATACAGAATGTGGTGTATATTGCATAAATTTTATAGTTCAGCAATTAGAAGGCAAATCATTTAAACAAGTTGTTACAAATATAATAGATGATGATGATATGAATAAAAAACGTGGTGAATATTTTTCAGATTAATTGTGAATTTTATTTTTTTATGTTTTCAGTTGGGAATAAATAATAATAAAACAAAAAATGTGAGCCTTTCGGCTCGCCGTAGAGGGGTGGGGTCAATGCTTACAACTGTGTGAAGAAGTTGCATGCAGGGATGGTCCGGGTTGGGTGTCCTTCATGAATGTGATTTAGCCTCGGAGGGGGAAGGGGAGAAGCTCGTGCACAATGTGTGTAGCCGCACGGATGGTGATTTGAGGCTCAAGGAGATTGTGCGGTGTCACGTAGACATGAAGGAGGTGGGATGCCAAATACACAACAAACGTGGCAATCTGAAAGCAAAGCAAGTTCGTCCAGTATCCCCTGCTAATGTACTGGCGCATGCAGGCATGCAGCGTCCAGATAAAAGCAAGGCAGGTGTACGAAATGGCATAGAGTTCGCAGAGTGTGATGGCGAAAAGCAGAACTGCCTCAAAGATGCTGGTGGTTATGGTGTAGATGGCAAAGCTGAGGATTGCACTGGCGAATGCGCAGTTGACAAGTGTGTAGAGGCCGAAGCGCTCTGCTGGGAACTTGCCAGTCCTGGATGCGGAGACAGCCCGAAGGTACAAGGCGCAGAGGCCAAGTGCAAGGCTGGTCACAAGGACAACGGATGCGTAGATCGCAACAGTGCTGGGAAGCTCAAACATTGTTGTGGTGGGGTTGGGGGGGTATCCTTTGCAAGGAAGACTGTTGGTCAGCGGGGGATGCGCGCGAAGCGACGAAGCTCTGAATAACAGCGTAAAATACTATTAGTAAACATTAAAAACATATCAATTTTTGCTATTTTTGCCATTATATCCAATTTTATTG
>CAYZPQ010000248.1:0-1723 GCA_964480185.1 uncultured Planctomycetales bacterium
CTGAAAGAGCCAAACTAATAGGTAAAACCAGAATGGATAACCATGATGTAACCATTCAGCACTTTTAATCAATTAATGAATAAACGCTGGTCATTGGCCTTGGAATAACATGTTTTATCCCCCTGGCTAGGAATACCCATCGCTTCTGACACCTGGAGCTATAATCACGGATTCGGCAAGAGATAATCGCGGTCATCGCAATAAATAATTTAAAAAATCTCTTGACAGGTATTTCGCGGGATTTTTTATATTTTCTCGACAGAGAAAGCTAGATTAAATTTCATAGCAAGCAGCCTTACAGAACGATGATAGCAAGATAAATCAAATGCCCAATGGGCTTGTGAGCATCAAAAAAATAAATGCCTACAATCACTTATACGAAAGCAAAAAATTCATTTTAAAACTCATGTTACACTGATCATCAGTGATTATATGAGTCAGCTAATGAAAATAGAAAATATCGATGTAACCAAAATCCTTGAACAAGCACGTGAGTTGTTAGCAACAGAAGAAAATGTATCAGCTGCATTTAAGGGCGTCATGGAAGTTTTATTTGTTGTTATTACATTATTAATAAATCGCTTGAGTTTAAACAGCAAAAACAGTAGCAAGCCTCCGTCTACTGATTTAGACCGTGATAAGGAAAAACAAGATAACCCGTCAGGACGAAAACCGGGCGGACAAAAAGGTCATCTCGGCAAGACTCTTCGGCCGGTTGATAATCCTGACGAAATCAATGTTATTCCTTTTGATAAAGGCACGTTACCAAAAGGTAAATACAAAGACGTGGGTTATGTTGCACGACAAGTCATTAATATTCGTATTTCAAGATACGTGACAGAATATCGTGCTCAAATATTAGAAGATGCTAACGGACATCAATACACAGCACCTTTCCCAGCGCAAGTCACCCGCCCCGTGCAATATGGTCATGAGTTTAAGGCACATTCTGTTTATTTATCACAATTCCAGCTACTACCTTATAACAGAATAGATAATTATTTTTCGCAAGAGATTAACGTTCCTGTCAGTTCCGGTTCTATTTGCAACTTCAATAAAGAAGCTTATGCGTTATTAGAAGAGTTTGATGGCATCGCTAAATCAAAATTAACTTCTGCCGCGGTGTTGAATGTCGATGAAACTGGAATTAATGTCAATGGCAAGAAAGCCTGGTTACACGTCACGGCTAATGATAAATGGACGTACTTTTTTCCACATGAAAAACGAGGCAAGATTGCCATGGATGACATAGGTATTATTCCAAATTTTAAAGGTATACTCTGTCATGATCATTGGAAGCCTTATTATGTTTATGAATGCCTGCATTCATTATGCAACGCACATCATCTGAGAGAATTGCAAAGAGCTTTCGAGCAAGATCACCAACAATGGGCGTTTGATATGAAAGCCTTGTTACTTGAAATCCACAGCGAAACCAAGAATGCCGGTGGCAAGCTCACAAAGACTGATTCCGAAAAATATTATAATCAATACCATGCAATTATTGAGGTCGCTAAAATCGAATGTCCATTACCTAAAGCCTCAGTAGACCATCAGAAAAAAAGAGGGCGCATAAAAAAATCAAAAGCACGCAACCTACTGGAGCGATTATCGAATTTTATCGATGACACATTACGATTTATGGATAACATTGATGTTCCATTTACGAATAATTTAGCTGAGAATAATATCAGAATGACCAAAGTTCAACAAAAAATATCGG
>CAYZPQ010000249.1:0-1719 GCA_964480185.1 uncultured Planctomycetales bacterium
AGGATCAAGTGACTGCCCTTAGAACATAAGCAAGGACTGCCCATTTGATAACGAGAATCTGTTAAACAAACGTTGGGTCCAACAACACACATGCTGGTGTTGGCTGCATGAACTGAAAATGCGGCTAATAAAAGAACGAAACTAAAGAATTTACAGATCATTGAAGCCTCAATACATATATGTTTAGTTCACATCTACTTAGCAAAAGGCATTCCACAAATACAAAACTATCGAACAAGCTTAATACCCTTAGTAGCTAAATCATTTAAAAACAGATCACGGTATTTATAGACCAATGCCACAACCTTCGGGCGATGCTCTAGATAAACCTCAGCTTCTTGTTGCAGAATATGGGCAAAAAATTCGTTGGCCATGAGGCTTTCATCATTCACATTGTAAGTGGCCTGAGCATAATCTTTAAAAGAATCTTTATCTTCAGCACTCAATACAGTCCGCCAAAAATCAATAACAGCATTTCTTAATTGCTCATTCAGAAAGAATTGGCCATGCAGTATTTCATGGGACACCACTGATTTCGCTCGATAATCAACGACCACAGATAAAATCACAGAAGCTGGCTTGCTGCTTAACAAGGGCTTAAGAAGCATATCAGAAAACTCACGCTCTTGATTTAACCGTCTTTGTTCTTCAGCATCGGAAGATAAATAAAAACTGGGCTCAGCCTCTAAAGCAGCGAAGTACTTTTGGATATCCCTACCTTGTAGGTCATGCCCTGCTGCCCGCTGAAGAAACAACTTATCCCCTCTATACAACTCTTCTTTCACTTCGACATAAGTCGACATCCTTAAGAACAAATTGTTCATCGCGATTAAGTCCCTAGCAATCACCATGACCACACCAGGCTTATTGAACATCACGCATGGCCCTGCAAGCACAATACCAATAAAAACTGGCATTTTAAGTGCATAGCTTCGGATTAAATCCTATTGAACTAAGATATTAAACTTTGGAGTGAAAAATGTTTAGACTTGCCTACACAATGCAAATGGATGACCTTAATTTCGCACCGCTTCGGAAATAGGTACCTGGTACCTATTTAAAATTCTTCATAACCTCAACGGCGGGCCTAAAGCTGCCGTCGGCTCTTTGGAAGCGCCAAGTTTCTTCGGCGGCGTCAAAGCGCCAAGCGAGGGCTCCAGAAAAACAGGTGTTCTTTGCATTATTCAGAAAATTCTGAGTGCTGGTTTTCTGTAAGTTGTCGTCGTCATTTTTAGTCGCTTGGCCAAATTCACCTAGAATAATGGGCACCCCATCTTTTTTTGCTGTTGCGCAAACATTAGTGACTGATGGGATATTGCCGTTGTCATCATAAACATGCAGATCATAAAAATCTAAACCCAGTCCCGAAAATAATCCGCGCGTGATATCATAAGCCGCCCAGCCCCATCCCGCCGAAGAAGTCACCTTCAGCCACGAAGATTTGCTTTTCACAAAATTGCGTGTGCTTTGAATCCAGCCGCGCGGGCCATCCCACAGTGCACTCCAATAGCCATTGTACATCGGCGCTTGAATTTCATTCATCAAATCAAGGGCGTAAACAACGTCTTTGTTTTCATTAAGAAGCGCAAGAACCGGGGTTAAAACAGTCGTATTGAATGCATCACCCTCACCATATTTATTGTTTAATAAATTATAATAGTAATCGCGAAGTTCAGAATTTTCTTTGGGCATGACATTTCCATCCCAAAGAGTGAAATA
>CAYZPQ010000250.1:0-1678 GCA_964480185.1 uncultured Planctomycetales bacterium
CTTCACAAACTCAAGGCACTTCCTTATTCATCCGAGATCCATGGTTCAGGATACTACTTTCTATCATTTATTTTCTACCTTCCAGAATTAGACGTAACCAACACAAAGAAGATTGCTGAGCCATGGGTCTCGCCCCGGATAGTTAGTCGCCCCTAAAAAACCACATAAGTATTTGATAAATATATTTAATACTCCAGTTTTTTGATATATAATTCCCCATAATAAGGTAGGAATGAATCAAAAAGGTGGTGAAATATGTTAAAGAAGAACCCGGTTTCGAGTGGACAGGCTGACCTTTTTCGGGAGCGTCTTGAAAGCATCATAAATATGAAACATCGGCTTGTTAAGTTGTCCCAGATAATAAAATGGGATTGGCTTGAATCGAGTGTTTCGCAGCATTACTGTCATACGAATGGTCGGCCTGGAGGTTCGATTAGAATGATGATGGGACTGTTGATTTTAAAGGATATTGAAGGCCAGTCTGATGAGTCAGTTTGCGAGCGATGGGTGGAGAATCCCTACTGGCAATATTTCTGTGGTGAAGAATTTTTTCAGCATAAATTTCCTGTTACGCCTGAGAGCCTAAGTTATTTCCGCAAGCGGATTGGTGAAGAAGGGATGGAGATTATTTTGGCAGAGACGATACGATTAGGATTGGTTTCTGGGGTTGTTACAAAAAAGGATATTGAACAAGTAACCGTTGATACGACAGTCCAGGAGAAAGCGGTAACATTTCCTACAGACAGTAAGCTGAGGCATAAAGCACGGAAAGCGTTAGTCATCCTTGCGAAGCAATATGATATTCCTCTACGTCAGAGTTATGTTCGCAAAAGCAGAAATGCTCTGTTTATGATGAACCGTTACAGTGCTGCTCGTCAAATGAAACGTGCCAGGAAGGAACAGCGCAAGATTAAAACGTATCTGGGATGTGTTATCCGTAACATCGAAAGAGAGCTTACCAAGCGCCCTGAAATGGTGTTTGGATTTAAGGATGTTCTTGAAAGGGCAAAGGTAGCTTTGAATCAGGATCAAAGCAGCAAAGATAAACTTTACTCCTGGCATGCACCTGAAGTTGAATGCATTGCAAAAGGCAAGTTACACAAAAAATATGAATTTGGTTGCAAGGCAAGTTTTACCAGTACCAATAAAAGTAATTTTATCGTTGGCGCCAAGGCTTTCTCAGAACGTCCTTACGACGGGAAAACTTTGCTCCCCGCATTAATCCAGGTCAAAAAACTAACCGGCATTACACCAAAAGAAGCTCATGTTGACCAAGGATACAAGGGGCATGGTCTAACGGAAATAAATGTCATTATCTCAAGGCAAAAACGCGGCTTAACAAACGCAATGAAGAAAAGGCAAAAACGTAGGAATGCTATCGAGCCAATTATCGGACATTGTAAAAATGACAGAGAAATAGGAGCAAGAAACTTCCTAAAACACGAATTAGGCGACAAGATCAACACTATCTCAATGGCAATAGGCTTTAACCTCAGGAAAATCCTCAGGGCAATCTTATTGTACCTGTATCATATAACGCACAATAATTCTAAATATCCTTTGGCTTGTCGTTAATGGGGGCATTTAGGGTTTTTTATGGGCGACTAATTATGAATTTATATTTATGCTATGGGTTAACTTTCAGCCCATAATTAGATGTTTCAAATAAATCAATGTA
>CAYZPQ010000251.1:0-698 GCA_964480185.1 uncultured Planctomycetales bacterium
TTAAATCACCACCATCATCTAAAATAAGATTATAACCCCGTTCGCCCCAACCAAAGCACCGACGACAATTAAGACAATATTGTTAATAACAAAACCCGTTGTACAGGCCACAAGACCCGAATAACTATTTAACACTGAAATAACAACCGGCATGTCCGCGCCACCAATAGGGATAATCATTAAAATCCCAAAAAGAAAAGATAGGACCATGATCCCTAAGAAAATATTATAACTTTCCAAAGGATTGGTAATAAAAATAGCCCCTCCAACTAAGAGCGCAATTAAAATCCCTATATTAAGGAACCTAAGTCCTGGGAAAATAATGGCTTTGCCTGGCAATACTTCACTTAATTTACCCCATGCCACACAGCTTCCGGTAAAAGTTAAGCCCCCGATTAAAACAGACAAATAAATCGAGATGGTCACAACAGGATCTGTGGTTGGATGTGTATGATAGGCTGACCAATCCACTAATAAACTCGCTAAACCACCAAACCCATGCAATAAAGCAATGGTTTCTGGCATTTTTGTCATGGCCGTGCGATACGCAGTAAACACACCCGCCAAAGCTCCCACCACCCCACCGAGAATAATCCATTGATAACTAATAATATGATGCGTAAAAAGAGTGGCAATGACAGCCGCCAACATCCCAATGGCTGAAATGAAATTTCCTTTGCGGGCTGTGACTGGAGACC
>CAYZPQ010000251.1:708-1676 GCA_964480185.1 uncultured Planctomycetales bacterium
AATTCATGATCACTCTTTTTTCTTAACCATTTTTAACATTTTTTCGGTTATCAAGTAACCCCCGACGACATTGTAGGTAGCCAACATCACAGACAATGTGCCTAATACAATCGTCAATGGTGAATTGGCATCAGCCCCAGCTGCAATAATAGCCCCGACAACTGTAATCCCAGAAATAGCATTCGCTTCGGACATCAAGGGTGTATGAAGCAATGGCGGAACGCGGGAAATGAGCACAAATCCGAGGAAAACAGACAAAGATAAAATGAGTAATAAGTAAATCAGATCCATATCAACCTCTCACAGGGTGTTTTTTAAAGTTATGCAAATGTACCATAAAACTTTTTATACGTATAGAACTCTTTAAAACTTTTAAGTTAAGCAAAATACGTCTTTTAATCACTTATTTATGGACTAATTGAACACGTTAAATTAAAAAGATTATTTTTTTGTAGATATTACGAATATTTAACGTATTGTAGTATAATAAATTTAACCATCATTACATAATCAACTATTACCCATGTCACCAATCTTATTTTATCTATTTGCATTTCTTTTAATTTGCGCATGCCTTGCGGTTGTCTTGGCGCGCAATCCCATGTACAATGTCTTGTCTTTAGTGGCTGCTATTTTCTGTCTCTCGTCGCTATTTATCTTATTTGAAGCATTCTTTGTTGGCATCATTTTACTCTTAGTCTATGCGGGTGCAGTTCTTATATTCTTCCTCTTTGTGGTCATGTGCTTAAATCTTAACGCCATCGCACTGACCAATGCCCAACAAAATCGTTTCAAATTACTAGGTGGATGCGCGGGTCTATTATTTGCAGCTTCTTTTTTTATCGCTGTCAAAAGTTTTATAGCAGCCCACGCCATCAGCGCTCCTTCCTCAATTCGAGGTGACATTGAAACAATTGGCCAAATTTTATTCACCGATTACTTACTTCCCTTTGAATTAACATCACTTT
>CAYZPQ010000252.1:0-1674 GCA_964480185.1 uncultured Planctomycetales bacterium
ATGGATTCTGATTGTACGTTGCCCATAATAAAGTTTAAAGAATTAAAATACTTTTTTTTAGGGCCTCAGACAAAGAAATCGACTTCATTTAAAGGGCAAGAAGTTAAATATTATTATATTTCTCCATTTACGGACATGGATCATACGCTTGATTTTAAGATTGATATACCGTCGGATAAATTGAATATTACGATTGATGTTCTTAAAGAGAATCAGAAATATTTTTATTCACGCATGACGGGAGCGAGGTCCGAGTTAAATAGTGCTCAATTATGGCGCATGACATGGGCTTACCCATGGGTAACGTTAAAAGTCATCTTCTTAATTCATTGGCATGCTGGGATACTGCATTTTTTTAAACGACTTGCCTTTCATGCCAAAGAAGAAACCCCAGAGTTACAAAAGGATGTGTTTCGTCTATGATACCTGTATCGTTTTATGTGAATATTGTTGATGGAATCTTTAAACCATTACGTTTAGGTCAAATGACAATGACCCTACCTGATGGTACGGCCAAAGTCTATGGTCATGAGCCAGATGGAATTAAATGTCATATTATTGTCAAAGAATGGGCTTTTTTTCGTAGTTGTGTTCTTTATGGAGATGTTGGTTTTGGTGAAGCCTACGTGAATGGTCAATGGGATACCGATAATGTGGCGGATGTTATCCGTTGGATGATTCATAATGTTGAACATCATCCCACATTAATGGCGGATGATGTGAAACGCACGCCCGTGAATTGGTTTCGTTTATTTAATACAATAGCCCATAAATTACGTGATAATACGATTATGGGTAGTCAGCGTAATATTTCTGCCCATTATGACCTAGGAAATAGTTTCTTTAATTTATTTCTAGACTCAACTATGGCGTATTCATCCGCTTATTTTACTACTGATAAGCAAACCTTACTCGAAGCTCAATTGGCAAAGTTTGAAATATGGTGTCAGAAATTACGCTTGAATCCTCGTGATCATGTGCTTGAAATTGGATGTGGGTGGGGAGGTTTTGCTTTATACGCCGCCAAGAAATATGGATGCCGTATTACCTCGATTACAATTTCCAAAGAACAATACACCTATGCCAAACAATTGTTTAAAGATCACGGTCTTGATGATAAAATAGATGTGCAATTTGTGGATTATCGCCACGTCGAGGGGAAATTTAGTAAGATCATTTCAATTGAAATGATCGAAGCAGTTGGTCATCGATTTTTACCTGTTTATTTTGACTGTATCACAAAGCTCTTAAAGAGTGATGGATTAGTTGGTATTCAAATGATTACATCTCCTGATCACCGGTATGACAGTTTTCGTCATAATGTGGATTGGATACAAAAGCATATTTTCCCAGGTAGTTTATTACCGTCGATGAAAATGGTCCATGAATGCCTTTATAAAGCGGGAAATTTGAATATTTTTGATGTGGAAGATATTTCCCCAAGCTATGTGCGGACGTTGAAAATATGGCGAGATGTTTTTAATGCCAAGGAAGATATGGTTAGGGCGCAAGGTTTTGATAAAAATTTTATGCGCAAATGGAATTATTATTTTGCCTACTGTGAAGCAGCCTTTGCCATGCGCAATATCGGTGTCGTCCAAGCCATCTTCACACGCCCCAACAATCACCTTTTAATTTAGAATACGTAGGGGAGGACCTCGTGTCCTCCCGCTT
>CAYZPQ010000253.1:0-1645 GCA_964480185.1 uncultured Planctomycetales bacterium
ATGCGCTATCATCTCAAAGTACCAATGATCACTCTCAACGGTCATGGCTTGATCAATATCTTTACCAACATGGGCTTTAATTTCATCTAAACTCTTAATGTTCTTTCCCGTTAAACCCTTCAAATATTCTTTAAACGCAGATCTTAAATAAACACTATTCCTACCATCTTGATGAAATAATGACTGATGACCGAAACCAATGATCACAAGCGACGGCATGGCATCTTGAAAGAGCCTCACATAGACTGAAAATGTTTCTCCACCTGTACCTGAATATTTGAAACGATAAATCCCTGGATAAGCAACTTGAACCTGACTTTTTGGATTGAATTTATTATCTGATTCAAAAAATGTCTGAATGCGTTCTATAATCTTTGGACTAATCATCTCAGGCGAGACGATATAATCACTTCCTTGATACACGTAAACAGGAATAGTTGAATGCTGCACCTGCTCATCGTCCGTTGTTAAATCAATGCTATCAGCACTTTCCAAAGACGAAGCAATCTTTAATCTTGTATCATTGATAAACGCATCAAATGTTTCATGCCCCTTATTTAAATTTTTGGCAAACCCATTTAATCCTTCTTCAATATTGACAGTATTTTCACCATAACTTTGCGACCATTTTTCGACAATAGCGTCTTTTGAATACCCTTTCTTAATAAGGATCTTTAACGTTATCTCCAGATTCTTGGTTTGTTTTAAAAACTTTTGCCATGCGCTGTATTTTATTTTTATACGTACTTCTTTAACAGTGTCAGCCTCTTCAACCGGTTGATGTGTGACCGATTGAGCAACAGCACTTGAAAACGCTTCTGGTTGTGGTTTCGTTCGAGCACGCTTACTTTTTAGTTGTTGTATCCTTGGAATGCGCCATTTAGTGACTAAACGCATCATCCAATCCTTACGAACAAGCTCACCTCTTCTTTCAACATCTTTGCTTTTGATACCTGGTATGCGATTTGGAATCACAACATCTGTTGCATAAGCAACAACATCCGCAATGAATGCATTGTGTGCTCTAAGCGAATCAGATATTCGATTTCTATTTTGCATCAAAATGATCTCAAAAATCTCAGGGCCATAATAATATGCCCCATCCATGTACTTCTTCTCTTCCGCCCCATTTAAAAGCACAACATTGCCTTGAATCACATCCATCATATTTACAAAACGCCGTGGCACATCTAGAAGTAATTGTGGCGCCTCTTCAAGATTTTTATAGCCCATGGTACTAAGGAAACCAGAAAACCTCTTTTTAATAACTGCATCCTCTATCTTTCTTCTAGCATCGTATGCTCTATTAATATCCTCGGCCAACGCCGCCTTAATAACACTCTTATAGTTCTCATCTTTTAATCCCGTAAGGTAGGCACTAAGGTTAGGCATATTCGCCATGCTCGACGTTACAAAAAGTTCATTTAAAAGTGTTACGCGCCACTTTTGATTATCAAAATTAGGCGCTTCAAATGCTCGATACAACTCTCCAAATATGCGCTGCGTCGTCAATGGATCAACACGCACAAGGCTTCTTGTGGCTTCAATAAATGAAGGAACAATTGTACTCATCTGAATTTCTTTGGTTGCCATGGCTTGATCATTAAATGCATTTAATTCAATACGAACAATGGCTGTATCACCC
>CAYZPQ010000254.1:0-1598 GCA_964480185.1 uncultured Planctomycetales bacterium
TGGCTTGAAATCAACTAAATCGGGCAATGATAGAATTGTTGAAATACCGAAATCGCTTATACCTATCCTCATGGATTTGAAATTAAAATCTAAAGACAACGAGTATGTTTTGCCGAGAATGCGCAAGTGGGATCAGGGTGAGCAAGCTCGTGAATTAAGACTATTTCTTAAATCAATTGGGTTACCCACTATTAGATTTCACGACCTCAGAGCCTCATGGGCCACATTACTCTTAAGTAAAGGCGTTCCTGCAAGTCAGGTGATGGCTATGGGAGGCTGGCAAGATATGAAGACCATGATGATCTATATGCGTAAAGCGGGAATTGATATCAAAGGCGCTACAAGTTGCTTGGATAATTTGAAAATTCACTATGGAAAACCGAATGCCAAAGTGGTAAATTTTCCTTCGGTATAGAATTTACCGAAGGGGTTACCATGGACGGAAAAGTAATTATTAAACAGCTTTGAGCGTAGGGACATTTTATTTATGTGCAGCATGTATTCATCCTGAATACGCTATGGAATATAAAGGCTTTGTTAATACATGTTCACAAATAGCCTCAAATGTTACTATTGGTACTTCATCAGCGGCTTATGCCGTCACATTTGCTCCAGGTAAGGCAATTAATTTTGAGGTTCACTACGAAACGACTCAAGATATTCAACGTCAATTCGATAAAACCTGAGCAAAAAAGGTCATAGTAGGTATTTGTAGGCAATGCTTAAAAAGGTCTTAAAATCATTAAAGATTTTGCGTCCACAAAGCTCCTACCAAATTTATTTTAAGAAATCAGACTCTTCACTTTGGCTTGGTTCACTATATAATTTCCTTAACTTTTTGGCGTTTACTTTATAGATAAGTTTTTTTCCTAATTTGATTTCTTCCAAAAGACCCAAATCATGAAGCTGTTTAAGCTCTTTGCGGGAAGATTCACGAGACATTTCAATTTGATTAGCATATTCTTCAATATCTACTGTTCTGAATTTGTTAAGAGCCATCCTTTGCATTAAACCAACTTGATTGTCATTCAATGAAAATCGTTCTTTAAGATCTATCATGCGTACAAGGTAATTAACTTTTTTATCAACCTGATTGAGGGCAGAAATCATAGAGTCTAAGCAGAAATCAATAAAGTAAGTAATGTCATAATCATTTTCTTTTACCTTAATAAAAGCTTTTTCATACTGTTTTCCATGTTCTTTGAGATATGCGGAGACGGAAAGTAGTTCCACATATTTTAATTTGTACTTCATTGATTTAAAGTAAAACAGTGCTCGCGCTGTTCGACCATTTCCATCAAAAAATGGATGAATATATCCAATGAAGTAATGGATTAAAATACCTCTAAGGAGAGGATGAATATATTAACCCGTTGGCTGTAGGGATAGCGCAAATCACTCCGGAAACTTTCAAGACTTTACAAGATCATAATGGAGAAGTTGCTGAATTTATATTTAAAGATATTCGAAAGAAAGATTTAAATAATCCAAATATAGTTATTCCTATGGCGGTTAACGGGACCAAGTTTAAATTATTTAGCAATTTGGAATGATAGAGGACAGTGCTATGACGCCTTTTATGGCGCAGATAATCCATG
>CAYZPQ010000255.1:0-1597 GCA_964480185.1 uncultured Planctomycetales bacterium
GAATTTGTCAAACGAATCAAAGATGGATCGCGATGGGCTGATACACCTATCGTTGCCTTAACGTCGCACGCCACCCCTCAAGATATAGAACACGGGTATCAAATGGGTTTTAATAAATACGTCGCTAAATTTGATCGTGAAACATTACTCTCTACTTTATCTGATGCCTTATCCCAGAAAGGGGCTGCAGCATGACCACCCAAGCAATTGCCCCCATGAGCTCAAATAATGATCCCTTGACCCAAATTGGGACCAGTGAATTACTGACCGTTTATATCGATAGCCAGATTTTTGGCCTACCCATTTTACAGGTCCAAGACGTGTTGAATGCCCAATCTATGACGCGCGTACCGTTGGGGCCGCCTGAAATCGCAGGATCGTTAAACCTGCGTGGCCGTATTGTGACTGCTATTCAAGTACGTCAACGATTGGGACTCCCAATGATTGCAGATGGACAAAAATCGATGAGTATCGTTGTTGAATTCGAAGACGAATTATATAGTTTAATTTTTGATCGCGTGGGTGAAGTCATGCATTTACCAGCAAGCGATTATGAATCGAGCCCCAGTACACTTGACCCCCACTTCAAAGATGTTGCCGATGGTATATATCGATTAGCTGATCGCTTATTAGTTGTCATTGATATTCCAAAATTACTGCGTGGTATGAATCTGATTGACATAAATATAAAATTTTAAAAAGGAGTTTGCTCGTGTCATCTAAAACCTGTCTTATTGTTGACGATAGTCGCGTCGTTCGTAAAGTAGCTCGCCGCATTTTGGAAGAACTTTCCTTTGCCTGCGAGGAAGCCGAAGATGGCAAATTTGCACTTGATGCTGTACAAAAACTAATGCCCGCATTAATTATGTTGGATTGGAATATGCCGAATATGAACGGCCTTGAATTCCTTATGGCTCTGCGTGCTTTACCAAATGGAAACATTCCAAAAGTTGTTATGTGTACGACCGAGAACGACATGTCACACATTATGCAAGCCATGCAAAACGGTGCGAATGAATACATTATGAAGCCTTTTGATAAAGAAATTGTCGAAAATAAATTGTCGCTCATCGGTGTGATCTAACGATTATTTACGTGCCCTTTTCAAAAAAGTCTTGATATGTCCCTTAATTCAATATCATCATCTGACATCCCCCCCCTCATTCGTGTTGTCTTAGCAGATGACTCTGCTGTTGTACGCGGCTTATTAACTCGAGTCTTACAAGAAGATCCAAAAATCGAAGTCGTTGGTACAGCCAATAATGGCGAAGCCGCAATCAAAGCTGCTACAAAATTCTCTCCTGATATTATGATTTTGGATATCGAAATGCCTGTAATGGATGGGTTAACCGCCCTCCCCAAGATTCTTAAGGCATCGCCCCAGACAAAAGTTCTCATGTGTTCAACACTCTCACTACGCAATGCTGACGTCACATTAAAAGCAATGGAAATGGGCGCGACAGATGCCATTGCGAAACCAACTGCGGCAGGGCAGATTATGGCGAGTGATGGTGATTTTAAAACGACACTCATTAATATGGTCAAACAAATCGCAACAGCAGCCGCAAAACGGCGAGCCTTAACCTCCGGAAAACAT
>CAYZPQ010000256.1:0-1585 GCA_964480185.1 uncultured Planctomycetales bacterium
ATGTTTATTGGCTTAGAGAATCGAAATCAGTGCTTGCCTGTCTGCAACTGGTCTGCCAAACCAGACAATTCAACAAAATGCCCTGATCAAGGCAATGGAGATTTAATGCTTGATAGCCAGGATCCTGATATCATTGCATACACAATCCCTTGCTCTGCGAATGAAGGTGCTTGTCAAGTAAAATGCGATCCTAATACAAGAGCATTAAACGGACGATGCGCCTTTTGTGGGGATAATATAGAAGATGCCCCTGAAACATGCGATGGGGGCGAGAATTGCACTAACTGTGCATGCAATTCAAATTTTATACCTTCAATAGATAATCGTGGTTGTGAATGTCCCCCAGGCTACATCAAAGAACAAAATATAAATTCATGTATTCTTCCCCCACTTGATTGCTCACGTTGTGGTTTACCAGCAACTATCGCTTGTGGTCCTCGAATGGATGATACATGTCCAAATCCAGCGTATTCTTGTCCCGTACAATGCGGCTATGTTCCTACAGAAGATCGCGACAGAGGAGGCAATGACACTGAAGGCGTGGGACCACCTAATCAAGGCGATGCTAGCGCTTATGATTAATAAATTATGTTAAATCATGAATCTTCAAGCTATTCTTCCAAATTTCTTATAATCTTACTATCAGCAATATTGATAATCATCCTAGCTCTAAATCTCTCTAAACCTATTAACTTAACAATTGTTGACATAGGCCGACATATCATCAATGGCCAACAAATTATACTAGGCAACAATGACATATTTTTTAAGAACTATTATTCCTTTACCCATCCAAATTATCCCTTTATTAATCATCATTGGTTTTTTGGTGTATTAGTTTATTGGTTCTGGCTACTAGGCGGATTCCCTCTATTATCTTTGCTATATATTTCGTGTATACTTTTAACCTTGGGATTCGTTCTCAGAGCTTGTTGGTTAAGAGGCAGCATTGAACTGTCCCTATTCCTCACAAGCCTAGCCTTACCATTGTTGTGGTATCGTCAAGAAGTTCGACCTGAAGCGATCAGCATGCTCTTCATTAGTTATTATTTTCTTTTACTAACGCGCTTCTCCTTAAAACAGATCCAGCAAAATAAATTGATGATAACGCTTGCGTTATGTCAAGTTATTTGGGTCAATACACACATTTTCTTCTTTCTTGGACCTTTATTAATCGGTGTCTTTATATGGGATGCTTGGAACCGTGGCCAAAGCGAAAATGTAAAGAGATTATATCCCATATTGATTTTAATTCTATGCATTAACATTCTCAACCCTTCATTTATAGCGGGCACGTTAACCCCATTAAATCTATTTACTGGCTTTGCACTCAAATTATTTGAAAACTATAATATTATAGATGCTCTGTCTTTTTTAAATAATGATGCCCCATACAGCTATTTCTTATTCTTATTATGTTTAACCGGTTTGGGGATGCTGATTATATTGACCACAAAGATGATTAATAGAAACACTGCTTTTATACTACTACTTCTCCTTTCTTTAATTGCTGCAGTTATGGCTGTTCGTTTAATCCCATTGTTTGCAATATTCTTTATTCTTATAGGGAGCATCCTTATTTCTC
>CAYZPQ010000257.1:0-1574 GCA_964480185.1 uncultured Planctomycetales bacterium
AGGCCATGAACCGTTCTTTAGTGAATGTTTTATTTGGTGGATTTAAAACAGCGGTTAAAGCCAAGCAATCTGGTGAAAAGAAAGATGCCAAGTCAGCGACTCCCGAAGAAGCCTTTTATATTTTAGAAGCGGCGAAATCCGTTGTTGTGGTGGCTGGTTATGGTTTAGCGGTGGCCCAAGCCCAGCATGTGTTACGTGAATTAAGTGAATTATTAGAGAAGAACGGGGCCGAAGTGAAGTTTGCGATTCACCCAGTAGCCGGACGTATGCCAGGGCACATGAACGTTTTATTATCGGAAGCCAATATTTCTTATGAGCAATTGATTGAAATGGATGATATTAATCCAACCATGGAAACCGTGGATGTGGCTATTATTGTCGGAGCGAATGACGTTGTTAATCCTGCAGCCCGTCATGATAAAACCAGCCCCATTTATGGAATGCCCATTATCGATGCCGATAAAGCCAAGACTGTTTTTGTGTTAAAGCGTTCGATGGCAACAGGTTTTGCCGGTATTGAAAATGAATTGTTCTACAATGACAATGCCCGTATTCTTTTTGGGGATGCGAAAAAGACATTACAAGCCTTAGTTGCGGAATTTAAAGCAGCTGAATAATAGCCTCATTATTCATAGTTGAGAACAAGTACTATGAAGCCTTTTTTTGCCCATATTCAACGTTATACACTCCGTGGCCTTTTGGCCATTATTCCGCTTTTATTATCTATTCTTGCGATTTCCTTATTGTACGTCTTAGTCGATAAGAAAATTCTCCTTTTTATCAATCAATTCATTGATGTGCGCTATATTCCTGGTCTAGGTATTTTTTTAGTGTTGGGTATTTTGTATCTCTTGGGCTTATTAGTCAGCAATGTCATGGGCCGCCAATTTTTTGCGCTTATTGAAAACATTAGTCAGCGCATTCCAATTATTCAGTTAATTTACAGTACAGTGAAATCTTTTTCCGAGAGTTTTGAAAATAAAAATGGAAAGCCGGTTATTCTTCAACGGGCTGTATGGGTTGATTTTAATGATGGCGGCCACAAGTCTTTAGGTTTTGTGATTAAGAGTGTGACGGATGAGCGCGCAGATAAAGAATTATTGGTTGTGTATATTCCAAGGTCCCCTAATCCCTTACGCGGTTATGTCTTTGTTCTCCCACCTGAACAAGTCATTGATACCCCATGGAGTATCGATGAAGCTTTAAGAATGGATATGACCGCCGGTATTATTTCACCTGCTAAATTTTAATGATTTTCTAAATTTTGTGGCAATGTTGGGGCATGACGAGGGGGCATGAATATGATTAAAGTAAGAACATATATTATTGCATTTATGTGTATTACGTTATTTCCTTTAGTAGGGATGGCTCAAGAATTAACTGTCGCCGGAGCTGCTAATGTGCAATTTACGCTCGAGGAATTAAAGGCTGCATTTACGCAAGAAACAGGCATTGAAATTAAAACGGTGATTGGATCCTCTGGCAAATTAACGTCGCAAATTGAAAATGGCGCACCGTTTGATGTATTTATGTCGGCGGATATGGAGTATCCTAAAAGGTTGCATCAAGAGGGA
>CAYZPQ010000258.1:0-1573 GCA_964480185.1 uncultured Planctomycetales bacterium
TTTGTCTTTAGTTAAAAAAGAAGATGTTGATCGACTGCGGCGTACATGGTCTTCCCAACTAGAAGATATTTATATTATTGGCACTGTTGCTCGGTTAGTCCCGCAGAAGGCCATCCATATTTTATTAAATGGATTTTCATTGTATAGGAAAGATTCAAGTGTTCCTTCTAAATTGGTTCTTGTTGGCTCTGGCCCTTTGGAAGCCGATGATGTTGTTTGGGCTTGAAGTCGGGAGGATATTCCAACAGTTATGAAATCTTTTGATGTGTTTGCGTTGACTTCCATATATGAAGGATTCGGCCTTGTTTTATTGGAAGCAATGTGTGCGCAGGTACCAATTGTCGCAAGTGGGGTCAGCGCGATCCCTGAAGTGGTATTGGATAATATTACTGGGATTCTTATTCCGCCAGAGTATCCGAAATTGTTGGCGCAGTCCTTTAAACGATTAGAAGATGGGGCGTTAAGGAGTCGATATGGTACAGAAGGCCGAAGAGTCGCAAGTGAACAATTTACTGTTGATGTCATGGCCCTAGCCACATTGAGTTTGTATCAACAGGCCTTAGGTCGGGATTAGTTTTTGTTACCCTAATGTTTTTTCAGGTTTTAGAAAAAGTATAGCCCAAGCTAGTAGTGAGGTTAAAATATTTGCTGTTGTAATTGAAAGGGCTGTATGGGTAATGTCCCCATTTCCAAATACAGATGCTATGGTTAGAATCACTAAATTTATAAATGTGATATAAACGAATGCTTTCTTATTGGATGATGTTACAGATATGAAGCTAAACCATCCTGTGATTGTTCCAGAGAAAAGGGTTCCGATCATTAGAATGTTTAAGATAGTATGTGATTGCAGATAGTTCTCTCCGTAGAGTCCCTTGATTATTATTTCTCCATATAGGAATATGAAGGTATAAGCGAAGATACTAAATAGGGTTAAGATGAATCCGGCTAGTGTAATCTTTTTTTGTAGCTCTTTTGTTTTTCTTGTTCGGATCGTTTCAATAATTTGTGGGCGCAAGAGAACCCATATTGGGGCAGATGCACGTACAGGTAAATTCGCAAGACTTTTCGCAATTTTATAGATTGCAACTGACTCTTTTGATCCTAAAATTCCAAGAGTAATTATATCTATCTGAGCACCAAAGTTGTTGCAGATGTTTCTAGAAATTGATGCTAATGATAGTCCTAATGAAGCAGGTGGCTTTTCTAGCGGTGCTTTTTTAGTGTGAGGTAATAAAGAGCTTGCGGTAAAGTATGCGACAATGGTTTTTATTGCTGGAACAATAACGTTACCCCATAGAAAGCCGTAAATTCCGAATAAATAAGTTAGAGAAGTCAGTAGGATGAATGAACAGATTGAAAAGCTGATTTCAAATCGTGATAAGATTTTTAAATTCCCAGAAGATGTTATGATACTTTTACTTCCTCCGTATGTGGTTTGGGCTATTATGCTTAGTCCCATAATCTGGAACCAGAGATAATTAAGTTCGATAAGATAAGAGAAGTTGTAAGCGATAAGAGAGATAATAAAGTATAGCGTCGTGTTGAAAATAAGTTCTTCCTTGAGAAGGTA
>CAYZPQ010000259.1:0-1566 GCA_964480185.1 uncultured Planctomycetales bacterium
TTTGATCTTGCGGCTATTGTTGGATTTGCCGGTACCCTGCTCACCGCTTTGGGTTGGAATGACATGCGGAATGTTGGGAATAAAGAACGTGGCGATTGTAACCATAAAAAGGCAGTGGTCTTCTTTGGCTACATTGCAGAATTTTAAAATGTCTTTTGGATCGCCGCCTTTAACAGGAATGACTTGCTGGCTTTGATGGTTATATCGGCGAAATATGGACGGCAACGATACAATATCCCAACCGTTTTTGGTGAGTTTAATGCCCTTCCAATCAGGCGTTGTTAAATCGTAATAAATGGCATCATCATGCCAGCCAACACGGTTAAATAATTCGACCTTGGGCGATGACTCACAAATCGCTTCCACCTGCACCCTTGCCTGTTTTAATGCTTCATTATTAGGCGGCGCGCCGTAAGCATCACGATAACGCTTGGCCATCCAATTGCGGAAACGACTGCTGTCGGTTAGGCACACCTCTTGATGGTTATCGAAAGGCAGAACAATAAAACAATTGCCCTGTTGGTCTTGAAAGAATTGTTTGATATTTTCTTCGCAGTCGCGGGTGATGATTTCACCTTGAGGGATTTTATCTCTCTGACGCGGTCTGAAATGTTCAGATGGATGTTCATAAGAAGCTGGACAACTGGCTATGGCTTTTTCAATTACGCTTTGTCCATAGGTACGCCCATCACCGAAATGCCTCTCGTACCATTTTGTACGAAACAAGCCAGACTGCCGAAAGAGTGCATCTATCTTGCCTGCGTCCTTGCCCGTCCAAAACGCCAATTTATTGCACAATGCAAGATCGGCTTCGCTTTGGGATGGGTAATCGCCCTGCCATTGACCGGAATAGAGTTTGTTAAATTTATCGGCGTCCTTGCTCTTGGAAATCTTGGATAATATGTCCTCTTGCGGTTCAAAATATTTTGCCCATATCTGGTTAAGCTCATCTGTTCTGTCTTCAACAACGGCCGGATAATCCGTCAGCCGTTTGCCAGTTACCGTAAAGAATCGTCCTTTTGAATAAATCTCTAGTCCCTTGCCTGCAATACGCCTTGCGCATTTGATGGTGCCTTTAAAAATCAAGTGAACACCTGTGCCGCTGGGGGAATATTCAGCGTAGCAATTCATGGTTTTGAGAATATCGACTGCCATCTCGGACAATCGGCCATCTTGTACACAACGGTCTATGTCAATGCCCACAAAGGGCGGTTGGAACATAAAGCCTATGCCTGCGTATCCGCGTTGAATGGCTAAGGCAACAGCAGTATCAAAACTTTCCCAAGTTTCCGGATCATTGCTCTTTGCAGGCTGGCCAGTCATGACATTCATGGGGATTTTATCGGTCTTATTCCCCTTAGGTTTGAGCAAGTAGCCAACCCAAGCCCTTTGTTTCCTTAATACTTCGGGAATGATCCCTGCTAAATTTTTCCACATTGCCCTTCCCCCTTTTATTAATCACTGCCCCCATAGGTGATTACAGGAAATTTGAAAAAGTGTCGATTCCTGTTCCCATAGGTGATTACGTAAAACTTCCCAAAACGCACATCTTCAAAAATCACTCTC
>CAYZPQ010000260.1:0-1564 GCA_964480185.1 uncultured Planctomycetales bacterium
TTCACTGCCTCTTATTAATTACTGATTGTAACAGGATTTTGAACAGAGTGTCAATTGCAAACACAGATTATAAGCTGCTACCGCAAGTCTTTAAGCTCTTTGGCCGTCTCACGTTTAATATCGCGTTCTTTAAGAAGATTCTTTTTTCCAACAGCATTGCGATGTTTGCAAAGGCCTAGATGCACTTTAACCCGCCCTCGCTCATTAAAATAAAGCTTTAGAGGAACGACAGTGATTCCTTTGCAAGAAATATCACCGACAAGACGATTGATTTCTTTGCGCTTTACTAAAAGCTTACGCGTCTTTTTTGCCTCGATTTCTTCTTTATTTTTATTATACGCCTTGTCGTAGGGCGTAATATGACAGTTCAAAAGAAACAACTCACCGTTATGAATTGTGGCAAATGAACCTGTTAAGTTCACGTGACCAGCACGCAATGATTTTACTTCGTCACCAGTTAATACAATGCCAGCTTCTAGTGAATCGATAACATGGTAATCAAAAAATGCTTTTTTATTTTGTGTAATAACTTTCATAGCCATAGCTTTACCCCTCCCGCTTTACTAATTCTTTAAAAAGAAGGCGCAAAAACGGGTACATCCCCACCGCTACTGCTACTCCCAGAACATTTCCCCCTATCAGGAATGCCCAAAATGATACGTCTTTTATTCCAATATACTTTTGTATATAAAGATTTGCCCATGCCATTATGTGCGGATTAATGGCTGCAACCGACAATCCGATCCACCCATGTAAAATCTTATACCCTACCCAGTACCCTGCAGCCATCAAAGGAACCATCGTCCACGGATTATTAACTGTATAACTAACCGTAATAAGCACTGGGATATTCAAATTAAATAACCACCCTGCCGCCACGAGCATAAGAGTATGAAACCCTAAGAAAGGGCTGATCGCCACATATAACGCTACAGAAGTTGCCATAGCCAGTTTACGTGGCGACCGTTCATGTAAAAGTAAGCGCTTAGTGTGACGAGTAATAAAATGACGCATCTAAAACCCTGGTTACATCCCGTTTTTGAAAATTTATCACCTGTTAAGTATAGTGTAACAGGAGCCCCTGTACGGAACAAGGTATAAACCGAACATAAAAAAGGATCACCTTATGAGAAGATTAGTAATGACTGGATTGTCTCTCGTTGCCCCCCTCTCTATCTTTACGGCCGAAGTACCTTCATCTTCAGGCAAAGTCATTTCCTATGTGGGCATGGTGCAATTTCCTGGTCTTAAAGACAAAGACCCGATTCCTTCTATTGATGCCTATTACAAGGGCGCTCACATAAGCTGCCAAGAAGGAGCCTATATTTTAACAGACTCTAAAAAACATTCTGAATTCTCTATGATTATCGCTCTTTTGGAGCATCCAACAGCAAATACTATTGCCCATTTTGAAGTCCCTAAAGGCGCCCGCTACTTTCATTATCATTTAAAACGGATTCCTGTGACCTCTCAATATGCAGACACCTTTGAAGAAACATGGGATATTTTTAAAGAAGAAGGACGGGGACCCTGGCAAGTTCCTGAAGAAGCTCAAGTTATTGTA
>CAYZPQ010000261.1:0-1502 GCA_964480185.1 uncultured Planctomycetales bacterium
AGGGTAGGGCACAATGCCCATTTGAGGTTGCCTCTAATAATGCGTAAGATAAACCGGCTCTAGCACGGATAAGAGAATCTTTTGTAATACCGAGGTTGCCTGCAATCGTATCTGCTGAAACGAATCCAATACCCCTTATGTCTTTAGCTAATTGGTATGGATCCTTGGATACTATGGCAATTGCTTCTTCCCCATAGGTTTTAAATATTCTGGTTGCTCTTGTTGTACCGACCCCATGAGATTGAAGAAAGATCATGATTTCCCGTACAATTTTCTGATCCTTCCAATTATTGCAAATACTATTTGCTCTAATTTTACCTATTCCGTCTAAAGTAGATAATAATTCCGGTTTGTGTTCAATTACATCAAAAACTTGATCACCAAATGCAGTAACTAACTTTTTGGCAAAATGAGCTCCTATTCCTTTGATAAGACCGGAGCCTAAATATTTTTCAATTCCTTCTAAAGTATCCGGTGGAAGAGCTTTCAGAAAATCAGCTTTAAATTGCTTGCCATGATTGCGATCATTGTACCAAATGCCGCTACATTTAATATATTCCCCGACAGATACGGAAGGGACGTTGCCTGTAACGGTAACTAGATCCTTGTGATTTTTAACCTTAACCCTTAAAACGCAAAACCCGTTTTCAGGATTATGATAAGTAATGCGCTCGATGTTACCCGATAGATATTCTTTAACATTTTGATTATGTATGCTCATGTGTATCTTTTTAAGATGTACACAGTTTTTGAAACCATTCCAGCTTATCCCGGTATTTTATGTAATTATTTGATTTGTTGTTTGTACTTGAGAATCTACTATAAGCATCAAATATTTCTACAGGTATATTAATCGAAGATGTATTGTAGATGTTAGAGCGTAGGTAATTTATTTCCTCGGCTACCTTATCTTCGGTCAGTTCAATAGACCAGGCCCTATATTTATCGTTCTGACTCATGCTCCATCTATAACCTCGTGCTTTCAACAGTTCTTTACTATCATATGGAGAGTTAACTGCATATAGCTTGAACCTGATAGCCTTAGATTGAGTAAGTAACTCTTTTAATACCGGTTGTGATTTTGGTAACTGCTGCGCTAAAAGGTGAACACCTGCGAGACAATCATTTATTGCTCTGTGTCCTTCATGGAAAAACCCGAATTTATAAGCAATGTATTCGAGTTTACGACTTGAGATCCCTTCTTTATCCCAGTCAACGTCATACATTAGACAACCCCAAGCTTTTGGTGGAAGCGAAGGGAAGGTGGTTTCAAGGAATGTACGATCAAACTGAGCGTTGTGAGCGATAATCAGGTCAACATCCTGCAAGTAATTAGCAACCGCACTTTCTTGAATTTTATGGCTTCTTACCGTATCATCATTAATTCCCGTAAGTTCTGTAATATACTTAGGTATCAGGATACTCGGATCTTGGTAGCCGCTAAAATCATCCAGCAAGCGAAAGATGGAGCCTTGTCTGTTATATTCAAACTTGACCATTCC
>CAYZPQ010000262.1:0-1500 GCA_964480185.1 uncultured Planctomycetales bacterium
CCAATCATATTCCTGAAGTGTTTCACCTTTCCAGGCAAAGACAGGAATACCAGCTGCCGCAATCGCCGCCGCGGCATGATCTTGGGTGGAGAAAATATTACAAGAGGACCAACGTACTTGGGCCCCTAATTGAACCAATGTCTCAATTAAGACAGCCGTTTCGATCGTCATGTGAATACACCCAGAAATACGTGCACCTTTTAAAGGCTGCTTGGATGTGTATTCTTTGCGCAATGACATTAAACCTGGCATTTCAACTTCAGCAATTTCAATTTCTTTACGACCCCATTGGGCTAAAGAAATATCTTTGACTTTATAATCTGTAAAAGCGGCTTTAACGAGTTCTTTAGCCATAGATTTCCTTGGTTTTGTTAATGTTGCTGTTGACATAATTATAGACCCTTCTTTAAATCAGCAATGCGATCTGTCTTTTCCCATGTAAAACCAGGACGACCAAAGTGACCATAAGCTGCTGTCTTGCGATAAACAGGTTTTAATAAATCCAATGTTTTAATAATACCACGTGGGGATAAATCAAAATTCTTTCTGATTAAAGCCACGATTTGTTGTTCGGTAATTTTACCTGTTCCATAAGTTTCAACCATGATGGAAACTGGCTGAGGATAACCAATCGCATAACTCAATTGAATCATGCAACGGTCAGCTAATCCAGCAGCAACCACGTTCTTAGCGACATAACGGCCCATGTACGCGGCAGAACGGTCTACTTTACTTGGATCTTTCCCAGAGAAAGCACCACCACCATGTGGCACTGCCCCACCATAAGTATCAACAATAATCTTACGGCCAGTAACCCCTGTATCAGATTGAGGACCACCGACGACGAATTTACCCGTTTCATTCACATAAAACTTGGTATTTTTATCCATCATTTTTCCAACAATGGGATGAGCAATTGTCTTAATGATTTCTTGGCGAGCTTTATCGGTAATTTTCTTACCCGTTTTATCCAAAATTTCTTCCGTGTGCTGACAGGCTAATACAACCGCATCAACACGGATTGGACGATCATCTTCATATTCGATCGTGACTTGGCTTTTACAATCTGGTCCTAAATACTTTAAAATACCTTTTTCACGCACTTCGGTGACACGTGCGACTAAACGGTGAGATAACATAATTGGTAATGGCATTAATTCAGGTGTTTCGGTACAGGCATACCCAAACATAATCCCTTGATCCCCTGCCCCACCTTTATCAACCCCTTGAGAAATATCAGGAGATTGTTTTCCAACGGCTGTGAGAACAGCGCAGGTTTTAAAATCGAAGCCCATGTCATCGCTGGTGTAACCAATGCGCTTAATGACATTGCGAGCAATCGTGGAAACATCAATAACAGCAGAAGTAGTAATTTCACCCGCCACCATGCAAACGCCGGTGGTGAATAACGTTTCGCAAGCCACACGGCCGCGTGGGTCCTGAGCCAAAATGGCGTCTAGGACAGCGTCAGAAACTTGATCGGACATCTTATCCGGATGC